>JAADFA010000150.1 GCA_013153135.1 Chloroflexota bacterium | reverse complement strand
GAATCATCCGGCCCAACGTGCGGGCGCGCACGACAGACGGCGAGGATAGCGGGCGGGTTCAGCCGCCCGCGGCATGGGGCCATGGCCGCGCTCGCGTGCCGATGCCGCCGCGGGTCGGAAGCCCGCGGCTAGGGTATAAAATTGCGCGCGAGCTGGCTGGGCCAGTGCGGGGCGTGCGGCGGCGAAGATAGCGGGCGGGTTCAGCCGCTCGCGGGCCGTGGCGCGTTCCGCCGCCCGCTGGCCAAGCGTGGGTTCCGCTGCCCGCGAGGCGGGACGGGCTGGGTGGTCGGGTTCCGTTGCCCGTGGCTCTCAACTCGCGAGGCGCGCCATATTTGAGACCGTCCCGCTAGGGTGCTACGGAAACACCCGCGTCAGCCACGTCAACGGATTGACCGGCACGCCGCCGACCCAGAGTTCCCAGTGCAGGTGGGGGCCGGTCGAGCGGCCCGTGCTGCCCGCTTTGCCGATCTCCTGCCCTGGCTTAACCATATCGCCTTCTTTAACTTCAATCTCGCTCAAATGCCAATACCCTGAGACCACGCCCCAGCCGTGGTCGATGATCACCGAACCCCCGCGCACGGTGAGGGGTTCGGCTAGCACGACCCGCCCGGCCGCGGGGGCCAAAATTGGTGTGCCCAAACCGCCGCACAGGTCCACGCCCGCGTGGTATCCCCACAGTTTACCGTCGTTGTAGCTGCGTCGCGTACCAAAGAGCGAATTGATACAGTCGCCCCCATAAGGTGACGGTGGCTCAAAGAGACCATCCCAGTATTTGGTCGGCGTTACGTGGCGCATGAGGCGCGCGACGCGCTGACTTTCTTCCTGGGCCACCTGCATATCCAAAAACTCTTCGGGAACGGTAATTTCTTCAAAACCGAATTCCCCCGCGCGGATGGGGACCTCTTGCTCAAATACCCACGTGTGCCCATCCGCGAAGTGGAACGTTAAGCGCAGAGAATGCGGCTCGACAGGTGCGAGCGCGTGTATACCGCCTAACGCGACCCATTGGCGTGGGTCCGCGTCTTCGGGCCAAGGGAAGGTTGCGATACCTCGACCGCGCCATTGGGTTTGCACCGCGTCGAGTTGAGGGTGACCGTTGGTTTCGGGTGCTGCGCGCACCCAAAGCTCCCACGTTTCGCCCTGTACCCAAGGCGCATCGACCAGCTCGATCTCGGCCACTTGCGGGGGCAGGGCGGCCAAGCCTTGGTCTTTCTCGCTTGGGACGAGCAATACTTCGTCAGGTAGCGCGTGGGCCGGGCTCATGAGCTGGTTGACAAGGACATAACGCCAAGGGTTGTCATGGTGCGCCAGGGCGCGTTCTAATAGCGACTCACCCGGTTCAAGCTGCAGCCGGGCAAGGGCCTGAAAGCCTGTTGGGCCTTCACGGTCGCCAGGAACGGTGATAGGACGACCCATATAGAGCTGATATGGACTAAGTAAAAAATTCAGCCGTGCGAACACGGTTCGGTCAATGCGGTAGCGCCGGGTCAAACTATCCAGATCTTCGCCAAAAGGTACGTGCACAGTATGCAGGTAGCCTGTTACTCCGGGTATAGGTAGGATAAGTTCGTCGCCCGGGTAGATAATCGCCTCTTCATCCAAACCGTTCGCTTGGCGTAGCGCCTCGACGTCCACGCCGAATTGGATTGCGATACCAAAGAGTGTATCTCCCGGCTGAACAATGTACCGAGGCCCTTCCTCAGGCGTAGGTGTTGCAGCGGGCGTGGGCGTGGGTGTGATGGCACGTGCGGGATGGGGCCATGCAAACAGACCCATGAACATTGCGCTCCACGCGAGCCATGCCACCATGAGCTTAGGTTGTCGCATGATGGCCATCCTCCTTTGTATCCAAGGCCGTCCGCGGGGCCTCATGGCGGCGTGCCAACAGGAAATTTCGTTGGATCGCTTAGTTGAAACGCAACTTCAGGCGGAACTTCAATAAACGCGATACCACCAGGGAGTAGGTAGAACAAATTTAAGGAAAGGATACCATCCTCGGATGGCGGCGGTGTGCCTAAGCAGTAGACCTTCCCTGGTTGCTGGGGCATGGGTCGACAGTCGAGCCATTCCCCATTAACAATGGCGCCGAATTGCCAACCGATGCGTACATTTGCAAAAACATAACGATATACTCGGCGACCGTTAGCATCGCGCGCGAAGCCCCAGCTATACAAACACACGTCGGTGACGTCCGGGCCACACTCGCCGGCAAAGCGACCAACCACGGGGGGCACTGTGGGCGTGGGCGTCGCTGTAGGCGTCAGGGTGGGTGTGGGCGTGTCGGTCGCGACGAAAATGACCGGCGTGGCTGTGGGTGTCGGGGTGAGACTGGGCGTAAGGGTGATGGTTGGGGTAAACGTGGGGGTTGGTGTAGGCATTTGGGCTAACAAGGTTTGCACTGCGGCCAGGGCTTGCGCTTGTTGGGTGAGCTGGGCCTGCATTTGCGCAACTTGGGTTTGTAGCGCGCGTGCGTCATCGCTCGCAGAGCTCGGTGCCGCCGTTCCTTGGCAGCCTGTTAGGAGTCCCAGCGCGAAAAGCCCACTGACCAGCCATCCACGAACATGGATGAGCCAATCCCAGACCTTACTCATGCCACGCCTCCCACTGAATCACGTCACCTACGTGGAACGAAGAAAGCCATTCGGGTCGCAGCTCAAGTACATAACGCGCCGCTGCCCGTGGGACCAAGACGGAGCGCCAAGCCCGAGCTCGACGCACATCGACAACGTGCCGCGCATCGTCCAGCCAAACAATGGCCAGGTCAAATCGCATCCCAAACATGTGCACCGCCGTGCCCCAACGGGAAGCCGTCGGCCATACGAGCAGCAATCCTTCATTGGCCGCGAGCGCGCGCACGCCCATCAGGCCGCGAAAACGGCACCACCAGCTCGCGCACCACCGCGCGCGTAGCGGCCGGGGTAGGGGACGGCTTACGTTGTGCACGCGCACCCATGTCATGCCGTAGCTCCTTGCGCTAACACGGCACGCACGCGAGCGACCACCTCAGGCATCACTTCGTCGATGAGCGCCGGGCCATAATGAGCCAGTGCATCATGCGGCAGCAAAACCACCGGGACGTGCGCCAGGCCCAAACGGTCCTTCATGCGCTCCAGGGCCCGTTCGGGGTTCCGGGTGCGTGTGGGTTCATACAAAATAATCTCCGGCGCCCGAGCCCGGGTTTCCGTGTCATCCGGCGCTACATACCCAGCTTCGAGGTCTGCATAGATATTACGTAGGCCGAGCCAGTGCAGCGCGTCGTTGACGTACGTAAGCGGGCCTGCGGTGATAGGGCCGCCTAGATCTATCTCCCAGTATACTCGCAACGGCGGCAGGGCTCCACGCCAGCGTGTCAGGGTCTCAGCGAGTTGTGCGTTAAGATGCTCGCCCCGTTCGGCCACGCCGAGCGCCGCGGCCAAGCGGCGCACGTTCTCCAGAATGCCGAAAATGGATAGGGGCACGGGCAGGGCCAGCACGGGGTAACCCGCATCCAAGAGGCGGTAAGCTGTTTCCCGCTGCGCGCCCAGGGTGGTGAGCACCACGTCGGGTTTGAGGGCTTCGAGCCGCGACCACGCAATTTTCAGGTATGACCCCAACCGCGGAAGGCCCTCGAGCTGCTCCGCCGGACGATGGCAAAAGGAGCTGATGCCGACCACTGCGTCCCCCAGGCCGAGGCGAAACACCATCTCGGTCATATCTGGCGCGAGGGAGACAATGCGCTGCGGCGGGGTTGGGATGGTTATTTCGCGGCCAAGAAAATCGTTGAAGAAGCGCATTGTGGTATCCTTGAGCACGGCCACGGGCCAAGAAACCCACGGCGAGGAATGGAACGATGCACATTTTAGTCACCAATGATGACGGTGTCAATGCGCCGGGTCTCCTGGCTCTGGCGCAAGCCATTCGCTCTTTGCCGGACGTGGAGGTTACGGTCTTAGCGCCCGATCGCAATTGGTCATCGTCGGGGCACGTCAAGACGCTGCACCGCCCCCTGCGCTTATACCAAGTAATGTTGGCCGATGGGACCCTCGCATGGGCTTCGGACGGCGCGCCATCCGACTGTGTGGCTTTGGCGGTGCTCGGCGCCTTGGAGAAGCCCATCGATATGGTCGTCTCGGGCATCAATCCTACTCCCAATTTAGGGCATGATGTGACCTATTCTGGTACGGTCACCGCGGCCATGGAAGCGGTGATCTCAGGTTTACCTGGCATCGCGATCTCGTTGGATTCGCCTCAGGATCTCATCGGCCCACGCGATTACCGCGCAGCGGCCGCGATTGCCAAATACGTCGTGCAGCAAGTGCTTCAGCACGGTTGGCCGAAGGGCGTCGTGCTCAACGTTAATGTGCCGTACCTCCCGTTGGACCAAATCAAGGGCATTCAGATCACGCGGCAGGGCACGCGCGTATATCGGGATCGGCTGGAGAAGCGGATTGATCCGAAGGGACGACCGTATTATTGGATTGGAGGCGAAGCGCCGACGGGAGTCCCTGAGGATGGTACGGATATCGGCGCGTTGGCCGCGGGGTATGTTTCGATCACTCCGCTCAAACTGGACTTGACCGCGTATGAAGTAATGGACCATCTGCGCGCGTGGTCGTGGGATGACCTACCGCGAGCGTGTCGAGCTGTCTCGCCACCGGACGCGCGGGCCGCGCTGCAGGAGCCGTGATCATGGCCCCCTTGCGCGGCATGATGGCGGTTTTAAGTCTTGTCCTTGCTGCCGCGTGGTATAATGCCAATGGCGAACCGTTTCCATTTTAGATGGGGAGAGAGGGGCAGGAGGTGGCCATGGCGCCCGCTGGGTGGGCGAGGTTGGTATGGCCCGAAGGAGGAGGCACGTATGAGCTTCGGCAGCATGGGAGCCTTTGAGTGGCTCGTCATTTTGCTTATTGTGCTTCTACTGTTTGGTGTTGGCCGCATTAGCAAAGTGATGGGTGAGCTCGGCCGCGGATTGCGAGCCTTCAAAGAAGGCTTGCAAGGCGAGCTTGAGCCCAAACAGGAGGAGGCGCCGGGGGAACCGCTGGACTCAGATCGACCGATGGGGGGGACCTAAAACGCGTTCCGTTATGGATAGCACGGCCAATCGACCGTCTTTCGTTCGCGTCTTTGCCCCCTGCTTGGCCGCGACGTTTCGTCCGTCTATCGTAACGGCCACGCAGCGGGTGCTGGAACGGTTGGGGCTTCAAGTAACCCTCGTTCAGGGGGTTACGTGTTGCGGCCAACCGGCTTTTAATGCGGGCCTGTGGGATGAGGCGCGTCGTTTGGCCCAACGCACCATCGTTGCCCTAGAGGCTCAACCCGGGCCTGTGGTGGTCCCTTCGGGCTCGTGTGCCGCGATGATGCGTCATCATTACCTTACCTTGTTCGCAGACGTCCCCCACTGGCGCGAACGCGCGCGCGCCTTGGCCGCGCGCGTGTTTGAATTTTCCGAGTTTTTGGTCCGCGAACTAGGGGTGCGTGCGATCCCAGGGGCCGCGTGGCCCGGCCGTTTGACCTATCATCCCTCATGTCACCTGCGCCATGACTTGGGCATTGATGCCGAACCCAAGGCGTTGCTGGATAGCCTCCCCGGTGCACATCGCATTCCTCTCCCGGACGAAGACGCATGTTGTGGCTTTGGTGGCGTGTTTTCCGCACAGCACCCCGACATCGCCCAAGCCATTGGCGAGCACAAAGTGCACGCCATAGCCCAGACCCAAGCCGACCTCGCGGTCACCGCGGACCCCGGTTGCCTGCTCCATATCGCTGGTGTTCGCCGTTCTTTAGGAGAGGGAGAGGGTCCGCCCATTGTACATTTGGCTGAATTGTTGGACGCAGCTTGGCATTATGGTGCCACCTCAACGGCCACCAAGGTACGCTCATCTCGTGGGGAACGCCGCTCAACCTCGGCACGTTAGCTTAATATAAGCCGCCCTGATCTGCAGGGAGCTCGCGCGATGTATCTGTATTATGCCGTGTCCGTGTGTTCGACCGCCTTAAGGAGGGGTTAGATATGAGCCGACGATTGGAGCGGCTGATCACCCAATACTACCGAGGTCGAATCCCTTTGGAGAAATTCCATCGCTACCACGATTACCCGTGGATGTTCGTGCTTCATATGAACTCCGAAGCCTATGTGCTCATGCCGGCGCATCGGTGGTCTGACGACGATCAGCGAGAGGAGGAGCCTTTCCAGGCGTGGTGCCTTCAAACCGAAGATAAAGCTGCCATCCAGGAGCTGGTGGACCTTGCTAGTCAACATGGGTTAGAGGTCCACGTCCAGGATAAGTACGTCTTCGCTCGCCGGGAGCACGCCCGTTACTTGGAACGGCTCCTGCGGCGCCACGGGTGGCAGATCCGCGAGCAGATGGATGACCTCAAATGTCGGCCGAACGGAAAGATGCCGTCCGGCACGGGCCAGGATGCCAACGGATAACGCTGCTCCACGCTTCGCCTCGGTGGCTGTGAATGTCCCCCAGGTCGTGGGGGTGTACCATTACTATGTCCCCCCAAGCCTAGGGGACGTGCGCGTGGGCCAGCTGGTGCAAGTGCCCTTTGGCCCCCACAACCGTCCGGTGCAAGGCGTGGTCCTCGCGCTCTTGGAGCACGCTGACGTCCCCGCGCCGAAGCCCATCCAAGCCATTATTGACCCCGAGGCTGTGCTCACGCCCGCGCAGCTGGCCTTGGCTGAACGCCTGGCCCACGAGACCCTCACCCCCCTGGCTGAGGCTCTCGCGGTCATGCTGCCGCCGGGTGTGGCCCAGTGGAGCGATACGGAATACACGTTGACCGAAGCGGGGCGGCGCACGCTGGCCCAGACCGAGCTCACACCCGTGGCCCGTCGTTTATATCAGCGTTTGGCTCAGGGACCGCAGCGTGGACGCAGCCTGCAGCGCACGTTCCCGACTGGCGTGCCCTGGGAGGAGGTACTTCACGCATGGCGTCGTCGAGGTTGGGTAGAAGCCCAAGCCGTTCTTCCGACCCCGCGCGTTCGGCCAGCCCAAGCGCGCTACGTGCGCCTGGCTGTAGCGCCCGAGGTGGCCCAATCTTGGCTGGAACAGCCCGCGTTGGGCCGCACGCCTCAGGCGCGCGCACGCCGCCAGCGCGTGCTCGAAACTTTGCTCGCCGAGCGTGAGCCTGTGGCTTGGCCTTGGCTGCGCGCCGCCACCCAGGCACGTCCGCACGACCTCACGGCATTAGCTCGCTTGGGATTGATCGCGGTGTTGCGTCGTCAGCATTGGCGCGACCCCTTGCTCGGTCGGATGGATGAACCGGTTCAGCCCGAAACGCCGCCGCCCTTGACCCCGGACCAAGCGCGCGCGTGGGAAGCGCTGCAGGCAGCTTGGCGCGCGGTGCAGGATGGCCGAAGCGCGCCTGTGTTGCTGCACGGCATAACCGGCTCTGGCAAGACGGAGCTATATCTGCGGGCGGTGGCTCGCGCTTTGGCTCAAGGCCAGCAGGCGTTGGTCCTGGTTCCTGAGATCGCGCTCACGCCTCAAATGGTGCAACGTTTTGTGCGCCGGTTTCCGGGTCAGGTAGGGTTGTTGCACTCGCGTTTGAGCCTGGGCCAGCGTTACGACACCTGGCGCCGGGCTCGGCGGGGCGATATTCGGGTCCTCATCGGCCCGCGCAGCGCCGTCTACGCGCCTCTGCCCGATTTGGGGCTCATTGTGGTGGATGAGTGCCATAGCGAAAGTTACTATCCCAGCGAACAACCGCCTTTTGTACACGCGCGGGATGTGGCCCGCTGGTATGGCGAAGTTACAGGTAGCCTGGTCATCTTGGGTAGCGCGACGCCTGACGTGGTGACCATGCATCGTGCCCGATCCGAATCGTGGCCTATTTTGATTCTCCCCCAACGCGCCATCGTGGCGAGTCAGCAGTCGGGAGTCGGTAGTCGGCAGTCGGTAGTCGGTAGTCGACAGACAAGCCAGACCAGTCGGCAGTCGGGAGTCGGTAGTCGACAGACAAGCCAGCCACCAACCTCCAACCTCCAACCTCCAACTTCTAACTTCCAACCTCCAACCTCCAACCTCCAACCACGAAACCATCCCTCCGCGTCGACGCCTGACTCCGCGGGGCTCCCCTCGGTGCAGGTGGTGGATATGCGGGCTGAGCTGCGCGCGGGTGAGACGTCCATCTTTAGCCGCGCGCTGCGTCAGGCCCTGGCTGAAACCCTGGCTCGAGGCGAACAGGCCATCCTCTTCCTCAACCGTCGCGGGTATGCGAGCCATGTGTTCTGCCGCACATGCGGCTATATACTTCCGTGCCCCCGTTGCCATGTGCCCCTGACGTATCACCAGGCCGAGGGCGTATTGCGCTGTCACCATTGCGGCTATCAGCGCCGCATGCCTCGCACGTGCCCTCAATGTGGAAGCTCCCGCATCGCGGCCTTTGGCACGGGCACGGAGCGCGTGGAAGCCGAGGTGCGCCGTTGGTTCCCTCGGGCGCGCACCCTGCGTTGGGACGCGGACACTGCGCGCGGCCAAGACTCGGCCGAGCTGCTGTTACATCAATTCGTGCACGGGCAGGCTGATGTTTTGATCGGCACGCAAATGATCGCAAAAGGCTTGGATTTGCCCCGGGTGACTTTGGTTGGCGTGGTGTTAGCGGATGTGGGGCTCGGCTTGCCCGATTACCGCGCGTCCGAGCGGGTGTTTCAGACTTTGGTGCAGGTCGCCGGTCGAGCTGGTCGCGCCGAGCGACCGGGCCGCGTGGTTCTGCAGACGTATTTGCCCGATCACCCAGCTATTCAAGCCGCGGCCGCGCAGGATTACGAAGCTTTTTTCCAGGCAGAGCTCGCGCAGCGTCGCGACCTGGGCTATCCCCCCTGGGCGCGCTTGGTTCGTTTTGTCTATCGCCATCCGGACGCCGCGCACGCGCAACGCGAGGCCGAACGCTTTGCCCGCGTGCTGGCCGCGTGGCGCGCGGAGGCTCGCGCGCAGGGGAGCGAGATCATTGGCCCCGCGCCCGCGTTCTTCGCTCGGCACCGCGGGTATCACCGATGGCACATCCTCGTCCGCGGCCCAGACCCTGTGCGCTGGCTTCGAGGACGCCCCATCCCCCCTGGTTGGCGGGTCTTCGTTGACCCCATTTCAGTGTTGTGATGAGTTAGGGGTTAGAGGTTGGTGGTTGGAAGTTGGTAACCACGGATGAACACGGATGAACGCGGATGGTTTGGTGGTTTGAGGTTGGAAGTTGGGAACCGCGGATGGACGCGGATGAACACAGAAGTTGGTGGTTGGTAGTTGGAAGTTGGCAACCGCGGATGGACGCGGATTTTTGGAGGTTGGTAGTTTGAAGTTGGTAGTTGGCTTATCTGTCGACTATCGACTGCCGACTTTATCGCCAACCTCCAACCTCCAACTTCTAACTTCCTTCCCGCTCCTTGCTATCCACTCCCTGCTCTGGGCGCACCGCCATGCGCCCCTACTACCGACTGTCGACTACCGACTATCAACTACTTGCCAACTACCAACCTCGGTCCTTTCGCGAGGCCATAAGGGTATTTTCTTTTCATACTGCGAATCAGTCAATGTTTTTATACCACAAATCTGACTTGATGAAAGCGTTTGGGCACTGCGGGTGCACGCAAAGGTTGTCGAAACGGTCATGGGGCGAGGGCGCCGCCGCGGGCTGAAGCCTGCGGCTAGTTGGGTATAAAATCGCACGCGAATTGCCCGATCCAACGCGCGACAGGAGGATAGCGGGCGGGTTTCGCCGCTCGCGGTTCGCGGGCCAAGGCCGCGCTCGCGTGCCGCCTCGCCGCGGGCTTCCAGCCCGCGGCGAGTATAAAATTGCGCGCGAACCAGCCGGCCCAATGCGCGGGGCATGGGATGGCGAAGATAGCGGGCGGATTTCGCCGCCCGCGGGTCCGGCACGTGTCCATCCGCCCGCGGCATGGGTGCCTACGAGATTTGCCTGCACCCGGCACTACGAAGGACCGAATCGCGGATTCGGGATGGGCAGCTCCTGCTGACGGTGATAAGCCGCATGTGGGCCACGTGCTACAATGGGGATGCCAGGCACCTCGGGATGGAGGACGTGCATGTTGCGAGCGTTGCTCTTATATCTCTCAACCGCGATGTGGGCCCGCCGCGTGGTGACGCGTTGGTCCGTCGCATGGCGGGTGGCTTCCCGCTTTGTCGCGGGCGAAACCCTGGCTGATGCCGTCCGGGTGACGCGCGAGCTCAACGCGCGCGGCCTCTTGGTTACGCTGGACCATCTGGGCGAGCTGACCACCAACCCCGCGGAGGCCGAACAGGCGACGCGCGACCTCATCCATCTCGTGGCGACCATTGAGCAGGAACAGCTGCGCGCGGGCATTTCGCTGAAATTGACCCAACTGGGCCTGGCTCTGGATGAGGCCCTGGCCGCGAGGCACTTGCGTCAGATCCTGCAGGCGGCCGAGCCTAAGGGCATTTTTGTACGTATCGATATGGAAGATTCGCGCTGGGTGGACGCGACCCTGCGGCTGTTTGACCAGATGTGGCAAGAGGGATTCCGCCTGGTGGGCGTGGTGCTGCAGGCGTACCTGTACCGCAGCGAGGGCGACCTCAAGCGCCTGGCCCAATATCCGGCCCGGGTGCGCTTGGTCAAAGGCGCGTACAAAGAGCCGCCGGATATTGCGTATCCTCGCAAGCGGGACGTGAATGCCGCGTATGACCGTCTCGCGCGACAGCTCCTCACCATCGCGCGGGAAGCCGGTGCGCCGCGGGTTTCGGACGATGGCCGAGTGCCGCCCATCCCGGCCATCGCGACGCACGACGAGGCGCGCATCGCGTATGCGCGCGAGCAGGCCCAGCGCCTGGGCTTGCCCAAGGAGGCGGTGGAGTTTCAAATGCTCTACGGTATTCGGCGAGACCTGCAACGCCAACTGGCCCGGACGGGGTATCCGGTGCGGATTTATGTGCCCTATGGGACGGAGTGGTATCCCTACTTTATGCGGCGATTGGCAGAACGGCCCGCGAACTTACTTTTCTTCCTCAAGCACCTGGTACGGGGTTAGGACTTGACGTTGGGCCGGGCCAGGGTGGCAGGTCGTCCGCGGGGTAGGCGATGGTCTCCACCGCGTCCAACGAGGCTTGCAGCACAGGTTCTAGGTTGAGTTGGGCTTCGAGGGCTCGAACGCGTGCAAGTCGTGCCCGAGTCGCGGGATTTTTGGAGATAATCGCGCAGCAGTCCTTGTATGGACGTTTGGCGATGTCATAGAAGCCCAGGCGTTCAGCCCAGCCGATGGTTTCGTCCTTGTTGAACGCGATCAGCGGGCGGAAGAGGGGAAAGCTACCTACCGCGTCGTCCACTGCGGCCAAGTTTTCCATGGTTTGCGATGCGACTTGCGCGAGGCTATCGCCCGTGAAGATAGCCTGACCGCCGTGTTTTTGGGCCAGGGCGACCGCGGCGCGGGCCATGAAGCGGCGGAAGATAATCAGCTCATAGCGCTGATCGCGCGCGCTCAGGGAGAGGGTCGCGGCCTGGAAGAGGTAGTAAGGGATGTAATGCACGCGCAGGCCGGGGATGAACGCGGCCAGGGCCTGGGCTAAGGCTCCGGCTTTATCTTGGTGCGCGTAGCGGGCTTCGGTGAACGCGTGGAAGTGCACGAGCTCGACCGCGGCGCCCCGGCGGGCCATGAACCAAGCGGCCATGAGGGAATCCACACCGCCGGAAAAGAGGCCGAAGACCTTGCCCGAAATGCCAACGGGAAGGCCTTGGTATCCGCGGAACTTCTGCGTGTAGACAAAGGCTTGGTCTCGCAAAACCTCGACCCATACGGTAAGATCGGGCTGAGTGAGGTTCACTTTAAGCCCTGTGGCCTCCACGATCGCGGCGCCCAGCTCGCGTTCGATAGCCAGGGAGGTTTTAGGGTAGCGCTTGTCGCTCCGTCGGGCTCGGACCGCGAAGCTGCGCACATTTTGCCGTGCGATGGCTTCGCGCACCATGGCCACGCCCGTTGCGACCACCGCGTCCCATGTGGGCGGCGCGACCACGCGCGGCACGGTCCACCACGCGACGCCGAACACGCGACTGAGGTCCAGATCAGATGTGGGCCCCCAGGCGAGCAGGCGACTTTGAACTTCCTGCACACGACGCAGGGGCAGCTGGCGGCGCAGATTGGCCTTGAGTTGACGCACAAAATCGGGCCGGTTTTTGCCTTTGAGCCCAATATCGCTGCTATAGTGAATGAGGTACAGCACCCCGTCGGTCCGTTGGCTCATGCCTATCCTCCAGACGCGCGTCACGCAAGCGGAGGGATTATAGCACGGCTAGGGGTTGAATTCATGGTACCAGCGCGCGAGCCGCGCGTGTACGACCCAACGCGCGGTGTAGGTGCCTTGAGTCGGGTCGTAATCGTGACATGTAAGCAGGGTGAGCCAGGTGCCTGCCCGTGGCGCCAGGGGGCGCAGGTCGCTCGGCCGCACTGCGTAAGCCTCACGGACCGCATACTCATATACCGTACCCCACGCGTGGACGCGGATGCGGTCATCCCAGCGTAGGGTGGGGAGCGTGGCAAAGGGGCCGGGCAGGCCATCACGGCGTTGCACGTGTGCGGTGAGCACCGCGTTGCCCGGCCGCGTAGGGAAGGCCGTGCCTTGCAGCCAGCCAATATGGTCCCATAGCCAGTCTGTGACCCACTGGCCATGAATTTGTGGGACCGCGATAATGGGCGCGCGCACGTTCAGACGGGGGATTTCGAGCCATAATGAGCCGAGGTCCACGCGCGTTTCGGCTTGCCTTTGTAATGCTTCTTCGTGTAGCTGGCTCCAAAAGCCTGTTTCGGGCAATTCGGGGCGATGTACTCGGGCTGTGCGCACCACGGGCGTGTCGGTCGCGACGTTGGGGTCGCGGCTATCGACCACGCGGTCGCGGTTTTCATCCCAGTAGGCGCGGACCTGGTTCTCGACGGAGGTTGCATCCTGGGGTACGTAAACCTGGAAGCGAATCACGACCTCGTTGTGCGCGTCGAGCTCGCTGGTTGCGCCAGGGTCGGGTCCAAGCACGCCTTCCCAGAGGATGCGGCGGGTTGCGGGGTCGTAGAGGCAGCGTTGGGTGACGGTGCTGCCCTGGGTTTCACACCGCAGGCTGCCATTGAGGTAGCGCCACGTCGCGGGAATGGGGTCGACCACTTGCACGGCCAAAGGCTCAGCGTTGGGGTTGATCCAAACGTGGCGCCATTCCACCAAGGGCCACCCGCGCACGAAGCCAACTTTTTCTCCGCGTGGTGGATCAAAAGGCGGCGCGAGCGTCGCGGTGGGACTGGGCGTGAAGGTGGCTGTTGATGTTGCGGTTGCGGTGGGGGACGGCGTCTGGGTCGACGTCGCTGTAGGTGTTAGCGTTGGGGTTGGCGTGAAGGTGGCCGTCGGCGTCGCGGTTGCGGTCGCCGTAGGCGTGGGGGTCGGAGGTGGCAATTCGTTGTTGTTG
>JAADFA010000101.1 GCA_013153135.1 Chloroflexota bacterium | reverse complement strand
CCCAGCGCGCGGGAACGCGTGGCAGGCAGCGAGGATAGCGGGCGGGTTTAGCCGCCCGCGGCATCGGGCCATGGCCGCGCTCGCGTGCCGCGCCGCGGGCTGGAAGCCCGCGGCTAGTTAGGTATAAAACCGCGCGAATAGTTCGGCCCAACTCGCGGTAGCGAGGATAGCGGGTGGGTTCAGCCGCCAGCGGCCCGCGAATTTACGCGGCTTCAGCTACCCGCGGCATGGGCTTCTACGAGATTTGCCTGCACTCGAGGCTTTGGGTGCACGCAAATGTTGTCGAAACGGCAAGCGCCCTGCGGCCATGGTCGCGCTCGCGTGCCCCCCCGCCGCGGGCTGGAAGCCCACGGCTAGTTTGCATAAAATTGCGCGCAAGTTGCCCGGCCCAACGCGCCGGGGCATATGGCAGTGAGGATAGCGGCGGGTTTCGCCGCCCGCGGGTCAAGCGCGCGTTCCGCCGCCTGCGGGTTATGGCCGCGCCCCTTTTCGCGCGGGTCAAAGAGGGTGCACGCCAAAGGAACTGCCAATATCATATCGGGCCATGGTTATGGTATGATTAACCTACGCATCTACCCTGCGCGGCTGTCGAGGTGTCCGATGAGCTACCCTAAACTCCCTTCGCGCGCGGAGAATTTCTCAGAATGGTATAACCAACTCGTTTTACGCGCTGAATTAGCAGACTACGCGCCTGTCCGAGGATGTATGGTGGTCCGACCTTACGGTTGGGCCTTGTGGGAAAACATTCAAAAGGCCCTAGACGCGCGCTTTAAGGCTACGGGCCACCAAAACGCGGCCTTCCCGTTGCTCATCCCCCTTTCGTTTTTTGAAAAAGAAAAGGAGCACGTGGAAGGCTTTTCGCCCGAGTTGGCCATCGTCACCCACGGCGGCGGGAAAAAGCTCGAGGAACCCCTTGCTGTACGTCCCACATCGGAGACCATTATTGGCTATATGTGGTCCAAATGGATTCGCTCCTACCGAGACTTGCCCCAATTACTCAATCAGTGGGGTAACGTCGTCCGCTGGGAGCTGCGTACCAAGCTATTCTTGCGCACCCTCGAATTCTATTGGCAAGAAGGCCACACCGCACACGCGACCCGCGAGGAAGCCGAAGAAGAAACCATGCGCATGCTTCGAGTGTACGAAGACTTCGCGGTCAACGAGGCAGCCATCCCTGTCATCCCGGGACGCAAATCCGAAAGCGAGAAGTTCGCGGGCGCGGTCACGACCTACACCATCGAAGCCATGATGGGCGATACCAAAGCCCTCCAAGCCGGGACGTCCCACTTCCTGGGCCAAAACTTCGCGAAGGCTTTCGATATCACTTTCCTCGATCGCGATAACCAACTCAAGTACGTGTGGACCACATCTTGGGGGCTCTCCACCCGCTTCATTGGTGCGATCATCATGGTGCATGGTGATGATCAAGGCCTGGTGCTACCTCCGCGGCTCGCGCCCATTCAAAGTGTCATCGTGCCCATTTGGCGCAACGAGGAACAACGTAGCCGAGTGCTTGAGGTGGCGCAGCAAGTCCAATCTGCGCTCCAACCGCATATTCGAGTGCACTTGGATGACCGCGACCACGTTACCCCGGGCTTCAAGTTCAACGATTGGGAGCTACGCGGGGTCCCGGTACGCATTGAAATCGGCCCGCGCGATGTAGAGCAAGGCGTGGTAACCTTGGCCCGGCGCGACATGCCTGGCAAGCCGGGCAAAAAGACCGTACCCATGGATGGGCTACCCCAGGTCATCGGCCCGCTGCTGGACGAGATCCATACGAATATGCTACGCAAGGCCACGGAATTCCGCGACGCGCACATCTTCGAGCCCGAAACGTACGATGAGTTTCGCGAAGTTGTGGGCCACGGATGGGCCTACGTATGGTGGTGCGGTAGCCCCGAATGCGAAGCGCGCATCAAGGAAGATACCAAAGCTACCAACCGCGTTATTCCTTTAGAACAGCCAGGCGGAGAAGGGCGCTGCATCTACTGCGGCGCACCGGCTCGCCTTAAGGCCATCTTCGCAAAAGCCTACTAACGACGTCGGGGCGGTGATACCGCCCCATTTTTATCTCAGGAGGCGTTATGCCCGCGGTCGCGTTGCGGGCCCTGAGGCGGGAACTGGCCCGCTGGGCACAACAACCTGGACCTGTTGAAACATGGGCTCAGGCGCTGGCGGCCTTTTTTCAGCGTTACGCGAACCTGGTCTATCGCCCCGGCGAGCAAACCACAGACTTGGCGCCTGCTTACCACAGCCCACCTATTTTGACCCTGGAGCTATGGCGAGCCCTACGTCACCGCTTGCCCGACGAGCCAGCTAAACGCCTCGCGCTCGCGGATGCGCTATGGGCCTTGGGCCGCCGGGAACCTCGCATATTGGCCGCACGCGTGCTCGGCACTGTGCCTTCTGAACATGAGGAAGCCGTCTTTCAGCGCTTTTGGCCCTGGTTGCAAGAGGCCCGTTGGGACCTCGCGGTCGAGCGCGCCCTGATGAATCACGCCGCTCAGCCCCTGCTTGCCCGTGATGTGCTGCTCTCGCGCCTCCAGCCTTACTTGCCCCCGCGGGCGGATGGGGACCCAGCTGCCCGAGCGTTGCTCGCGCTCACCCTGCTCCCCCGAGCCGAAGGATTCGACAATACCCCCGCGCTCTTCCACGCGCTGCATCCCGGTTTGGTGCACTTGGACCCCGATCTGCGCCCCGAATGGGCCGCGCTACTACGCACAGTTCTTGCCCGTTGGCCCGCGGAAACCGTGCCCTTCCTCCGTCGCGCTCGCGCCCTCACGCGCGCGCCCAAGGCTTTTGATTGGATCCTCCGCCGCATAGCAGATGACGCCGCCGAACCTTGGCGCCAACGCTTGCTCGCACTTACGCAACCCTGGTCCACCACGGCAGCACACCCTTCACAACCAGAACCACGTCCATAGCCATCAAGCGAGCGCAACTATCGCTTGACCTTTGACAAGGAGGTGCGCATGGACTTGAACCTTCCCGATGACCTTCGTATGTGGCGAGATGCTGTGATGGATTTCGCGGCAAAAGAAATTCGCCCCCGCGCGGCTGCACTGGCCGAGGCTCATCAGCTCAATTGGGATGCGCTGCGTAAAGGGGGCGAACTTGGTTTAATGAGCATGACCGTGCCAGAGGCGTACGGCGGGGCTGAATTGGACACCCTGGGGCTTGTGCTCGCCCTTGAAGTGCTGGGCTGGGCCGATCCCGGCACCGCGCTCACCATCGAAGCTCACAACTGCCTAGGCCTTGAGCCTGTCGTCCGCTACGGAACCGAAGCGCAAAAAGCCACGTGGCTACCCAAAGCGATCACAGGCGAACGCCTGGCCGCGCTCGCCCTAACTGAACCCCACACAGGCTCAGATCTCAAAAACATCCGCACGCGCGCGGAGCGCGAGGGCGACAGCTGGGTCATCACCGGCCAAAAGATGTGGATCACCAACGCAGACGCGGCCGCCTTCATCGTCGTGCTGGCCCGTACCCGGCCCGAGTACGGCAGCCGATCATTGAGCATGTTTATTGTGCCCCGCGACGCGGAAGGCGTATACATCGGCCCGCCCGAGCGCAAAATGGGCTTGTGGACCTCGCACAGCCATGCGGTGACCCTGGATCACGTCCGCGTGCCCGAAGACGCATTACTCGGGCAAGAGGGCCGAGGTCTTCACCAAGCCTTGGAGATTTTGGACGGCGGCCGGATCGGCATTGCCGCCCTCGCGGTTGGTCTGGCTCAGGCGGCTATGGAAGAAGCGCGCCTTTACGCGCAAACGCGTGAAGCTTTCGGCCGACCTATCGCGCAACATCAAGCCATCCAATTCATGCTCGCGGATATGGCAACCCAAATCCACGCGGCGCGCTTGATGACCTATCACGCGGCATGGCTGCGGGACCAAGGACGGCCCTATACCCAAGCAGCCTCGATGGCCAAACTCTTCGCATCCGAAATGGCCGAGAAAGTCGCGCGCGACGCGATCCAAATCCACGGCGGCTATGGCTACAGCCGGGAATATCCCGTAGAGCGGCTATATCGAGATGCACGCCTCATGACCATCGGCGAAGGGACCAGCGAAATCCAACGCCTGGTCATCGCACGCCGCCTGCTGCAAGGCGAAATGCCGCAAATTGGCTTGAGTTAAAACGGCGGGCCGGGAGCCTCCGGCCCGCGCAGGGCCTTCTTCGTGTTTGGCCTCGGGTTTCGGTTCGCGCTCCGCGCGCTATTTGCTATCGTACGCCCGTTTCCAGCCCAGCGCACGGATTTGTTGAACAAGTAAATACACCATCCACCCATGTATGGCCGCATAAAGCACCAGTCCTAGTCGAGACCATGGCAACCCTGCCACCCAGGCGGCGTAATCCGCCTGCAAAAGCATCAACACGCCGTGCACCCAAAGACGTCGGCGCCACGACGGCGCCATAGCCCACCAAAAGAGTAAAGGCAAATACCAAAAAACGTAATGGTGAACCCAAAACACTGGCGAAAGCAAAGGGAATGCGATCAAGGTTACCAACAAAGGCGTCGATCGGTCACGAGCGCGCACGTAACCCAAGGCTTGACTAAGCAGCACCAGGGCCAAGACGTAGGCCGTGTGAAGGCGTTGGATACGTAGCACCAGCTCGGAATGGGAACGAAACCACGCGCGCCAGGAGCCATAAGGCAAGGCTGCATAAAGTTTGGCTACAAACGCGCTGGAATTAAGTAAGACCGGTTCACGTAAAGCGCGCAAAAGGGCAAGATAATCTTCCCAAATCCCTGGCCATAACAGCTCTACCAAGATGGTCAGTCCTAAACCGCCGAGCAAAGCCCAAGCCACGACGCGATACCGCCGCCGACGCCACGCGTCGAGCAGAAGGACCGCTGGGGTGAGCTTCAAACCCGTTGCCCACAACCAGCCAGCAGCCAACCACGCGGTTCCGAGATCAAGAACCCACGGCAGCAATCCCAACAAAATCCAGACGTTAATCTGACCCTCCATCAGCAAAATCCAAAACGGCGCGCTGGAGAAGAGAAGCGCATACCACCACCACGATGCGCGCCAAGAGCGATGGTAATGCCGCATAACCGCTGCAATAAGGCCACCTAGCGCGAGCAAGTTACCCGCCCAAACGATGCTGGCCTTCCAAGCCAGGGGCCACGTACGGAGCACGTACGTCCAGTTCAAAAACAGCAGTGCGACGGGTGGATAGAGAAAGCCCGTGCCAATATGCACATCATGGTAAGGATTTCGCCCTTGCCAAACGTAAGCAACGGCGCGCTCATAGATGTGATAATCAAAGAGAAGAACTCGCGAGAATCGATCCGGCTCCTCGAGCACGAATTGAAAAAACGTATACCAGCCCACGGCAAGATACAAAAAGAGGAAAAACCCGTAACCGACTCGGCGCAACCATTGAGTACGCATGTGATCCCCCTCATCCATAGAATATCTTCAGAGCTTTATCCTACCACGACAAAATGGCAAGTTTAGAACGAAAATGCCCGAGACTTCTAAAGCTTTGAGCCCCGAGCCATCGTCAGGAGGTCATTCGCGCCTCCTCTAGGCACGAAAGGAATGAGGGGGCTGACTTTCTTACTTATTTGCCTGCACCCCGGGGGTGGACTGTATTTCAATTTGGTAGGCGAGCCTTGCAAGAGAGGGATGTTGAGAAAAATATGCTCCCCTCCGGTGAATTAGGGGCAAACATCTCAAACCCAACGCCAGGAAAGACGGTCTTTTTCGCTCCTCGTCCTACACCGGGGAGACACACCGACTAAACTGAAATACACTCGCACCCGTGCGAAAGGCTTGCCAAAGGCTTGGTCTTCGGCTATAATAGAGGGCGCCTTGGGTGGGTGCGTAGCTCAGATGGTTAGAGCGCCTCACTCACATTGAGGAGGTCGGGGGTTCAAGTCCCTCCGCGCCCACCACTTAAAAAATGGGCATATAGCCCATATCCCTACGGCCCCGGGCACACCGGGGCCGTCCTGCTTTCTAGCGGGTGAGTCGATGCGCATAACAGGCCCCTTGTCTTTTACTGCACTTGATACTTAGGCAATAAAGAGAGGACAGAAGGCAAGTCCTTCAGTTAGGGATGAGGGCGCTTTTTGATTAGCTCTGCTTCTTCACCCTGAGCAAAGACTCTCGATGGACCTAGGATTTTATTACGCTTCCATCGTCGTGCTTCTTTGAGCTCGGTAGAGCGTGTTATAATGGAACAAAGTAGGCCAGCGCCAAGGAGGATAAGATGCGTCGTATTGGGCGTTTACTCCTCTTTTTTGCCCTTTTCTTGCTGTTAGGCGTTTTATGCGTCACCGGTTTTATGTGGTGGCAAGGGCAACAAGCGCCGAAGGCGCCCGCGGGCGGTGAGGCCGGCGCACCGGCTGCACCGGCTGCTCAGCCTGCCGTCCCGACGGTGGACGTGGTCGTCGCGGGGCAGCCGATCCGTCGTGGGCAGCGGATCACGGAAGATATGTTGCAGACTGTACCTTTCCCCGCGGATCGCGTGCTGGAAAGCTACATCCTTGACCCCCAAGAGGCGGTAGGTAAGATCGCCCTTCGCGATTTACCCCAGGGGATTCTGATTACTCAGGGTGACTTAGTCGAAAGCGCAGCGGACTTGCTGGGCAAGGCGGGGTCCATGCTTTCCGCGCAAATTCCGCCCGGCTATGTGGCCATTACCATCCCTATCTCCCGCCTCACCAGCGTGGCGTATGCTATCCAGCCCGGCGACCAGGTGGGCATCCTCGCGACGCTGGCCTTTGTGGACATTGATGAGGAATTCCAGACCATTCTGCCTAACCTCTCAGGAAACGTGGTGAGCAACGCGGTCGTGATCGGAGGTGAGGGGGGATCTGCGAATTTGGTCACGGGTGAGGGCGTAGTGACCAATGTCCAGCAGACGGTTGGTGGCGCGAACAGCCCGGTCGGCCGGTTGGAGCAGACGGAAGACTTTACCTTTTACGTCCTTCCCTCCGAGCGTCAGCGCCCGCGTTTCGTGACGCAAATGATCATCCCCTCTGCTTGGGTGCTCTTTGTGGGTGATGCGCCTGTGGCTGGCCAAATCGGCGCGGGTGGCGAGGCCGCTACACCAGCTGAAGAAGCTGCACCTCCTCCTGAACAGACTGGCCAGCCCGCGAACCAGCAGCAGGGTCAAGTGCCACCACCGCGACCACAAGTCGCTACGTTGATGGTGAAACCGCAGGACGCGGTAACCATCAAATACTTGTTGGACCGTAAGGTTATCTTGACCTTGGTCCTCCGCGGGCCCGATGACCAGGCGGATATCACCACAGATGCCGTGACGTTACGTTACTTGCTAGATAATTACAATTTGGTGATTCCGGCGAAGGTACCTTATGACCTTGCGCCCCGGGTGGACGAGGTGCAATGGCCGGAGAAGCAATACTACCCAAGCCTGAATCCGTCCGAGATTCCGCCACAGCCGTAAGAGGGTAGGAGGCCTAGGCATGGATCAAGGCCCCATTCGTGTGCTTATTGTTGATGACATTGCAGAAACAAGAGAAAACCTGAGAAGATTATTGCAATTTGAGCGCGACGTTGAAGTCGTTGGAGAAGCGGCCACTGCGAACGAGGCGCTCCGTCGCGTGGCAGAACTCAAGCCTGACGTGGTCATCATGGATATCAACTTACCAGACCGCACAGGCTTGGACGCGACGGAGGAGATCCGACGTCGTTTCCCTGCAACCCAAGTGGTCATTCTCTCCGTCCAAGATGAGCGCGATTACATGCGTCGTGCGATGAAAGCTGGGGCCTATGACTATTTGGTCAAACCACCGCCCATTGAAGAGCTTTTGGCCGCGGTGCGCAGCGCAGGGGAAGAGGCGCAAAAGGAACGTCAACGCCTGTCCGATGTGGCTGTCGCCTCGCCCACAGTGGCTGGGAGTGGAACTGGAGGGTTAGGTAAACTCATTGCAGTTTATGGCCCACGAGGAGGAGTCGGACGCACATTTTTGACCGCGAATTTGGCCTTTGCCTTGCGCGCCCCAGATACAGCCATCGTGCTGGTGGATGCTAAGGTCCAGTTTGGCGATCTGGCTATGTTTACCAATGTCCAACCTCGGCACACCATGGCCGATTTGTTGGACCTCGACGTTATTGAACCAGACGTGCTCAATGAAGTATTGCTCCCTGCAGGCACAGATCAAGTCCGTCTTTTGGCCGCACCGTTAGCCCTTGAAGATAGCGAGCGCGTAACGGGCGACTTTTTGCGTCAGATCTTTGAACATCTCAAGCGGTTGGTCGATTACGTGGTAGTTGATACCTCGTGCATGTTAGATTTGGGAACATTGGCCGCATTGGAGAGCGCGGATTTGGTTCTTATGCCTCTAACCGCCGATTTGCCCGCACTGCGCAACGCGCGCTTGGCTTTGCACGCGCTTATCGGTGCGGGTGTGGATCAGGAAAAATGGCTCCTGGTGCTTAATCGCTACCATAAGCGCTCCGCGTTGACTCCTGAGCGCATCGCGAATTATTTCAAAGTGCGCTCGATTATGACGATCCCTGAAGATCCTAAAGTATTATCGAGCATTAACAAGGGTGAACCCTTGACTCTCAAGCATCGCAATAGCCCAGCCGCGCGCGCCGTTTTCCAAATCGCGCGTGTGGTGCGCGAGCGTATCTGGAAAGCGGAAGACTAACCAACTCTCAATGCAAGCATCCTCAAGGAGGCGTTCTCCATGAGTCTCTTTGGCCGTTTAGATAAAAACCGCACGAGCAAGAAAAAAGATTCCTCCCTGCTTTCCGGCGCCGCGCAACGCCGCAGCTCGTTGAGCGATCGCAAGCGCGATACATTGGCTGAACTGCGCCGTCGCATCCAAGAACGCCTGCTGGCGGAGATCGACCCTAGTTGGGATGCCTCGCGCGCGGATGAGGTGCGGCAGACTATTCGAGAGCTTTTGGATCAAATTTTACAGCAGGAAGGTATCCCCCTTTCCCGCGCAGAGCGCCAACGGCTCTATGAGCAGCTGGTCGCGGAAATTTTGGGTTTTGGCCCTATCCAGCCCTTGTTAGAAGACGATACCATTACCGAAATCATGGTTAATGGGCCGAAGCAGATTTATGTCGAGCGAGGTGGTAAGCTTTATAAAGTCCCCATTCAATTTGAAGATGATGCACACGTTATGCGCATTATTGAACGTATCGTAGCGCCTCTGGGGCGCCGTGTGGATGAAGCCAGCCCCTACGTGGACGCGCGACTCCCCGACGGCTCCCGGGTGAATATCGTGATCCCGCCCATTTCATTGGTGGGACCAGTTATTACTATTCGGAAGTTCTTTAAAAAGCCCTTGACCATTGAGGATCTCATTCGCTTTGGTAGTATCACCCCTGAAGCGGTACAATTCCTCGAGGCCGCGGTTAAGGCTCGCCTCAACATTATCGTGGCTGGTGGTACGGGCTCGGGTAAAACGACGTTGCTCAACATCCTTTCGGGCTTCATCCCCGAAGGGGAACGCATTATCACCATCGAAAACGCGGCCGAGCTGCAATTGCGGCAGGAGCATGTGGTCCGACTCGAATCCCGCCCGCCTAACGTGGAAGGCGAGGGCGAGGTGACCATCCGCGACCTGGTCATCAATGCACTGCGGATGCGCCCGGACCGTATCATCGTGGGCGAGGTGCGCGGTGGCGAAGCCTTAGACATGCTCCAGGCGATGAATACGGGCCACGAAGGTTCGATGACCACCTTGCACGCGAACAGCCCCCGGGACGTGCTCTCTCGTTTAGAGACCATGGTGCTCATGGCTGGTATGGATCTGCCCACCCGGGCCATCCGCGAACAAATCGCGTCCGCGGTCGACCTGATCGTCTTCCAAAGCCGGATGCGGGATGGCTCTCGGAAAGTCGTGGCCATCTCTGAAATCGCGGGCATGGAAGGCGACGTAATTAGTATGACGGATATCTTTGTGTTTGAGCATGGCGGTTACCGCGAGGGGAAAGTACATGGCCGGCTGCGTCCAACGGGCTTGCGGCCCAAGTTTATGGACAAAATCCGGGCCGCGGGCATCTACCTACCTCCACGCATTTTCGCACCGCAGCCGCCGGGCGGTGGCCGCTAGGCCAGCTTGGGCCGAAGGTTAGGAGGAGCGTTCATGCCCGCGCTGAACCCAACGACCTTGCTTCTGGTTGGTGGAGGGCTTGCGTTAATTCTGCTTATTATTGGCGCGATCTTATCTGTCACTAGCAGTGGGACTAAGGATATTGAGGAACGCCTTGCCGAGTATATCAGCAAAGAGGAACTGCAAGAACTGGAGCAAGTTCGTCAGGCTCAGGAGAGCCTGTGGAGGAAACTTAACCGTCGCGCTGAACGAACCGGCTGGTGGCAGCGCTTGCGTCGCGACCTTATTCGCGCTGGCTTGCGTCTAACGCCCTTTGAGTATATTCTCTTGCGTATCGCGGCATTTGTCTTGGGCCCTGTGGTGGGGTATGTGCTTGGTCGCGGCTCGTGGCTGGTCGCAGGATTGGGCCTTTTGGTCGGGTTATTTGGACCAGGGTGGCTCATCCGGTTTTTGCAGCGACGTCGTGTGGCTCAGTTTGAGGCGCAATTGGTCGATACCTTAAACTTGATGGTCAATGGTTTGCGAGCAGGTTTTTCCGTTGGCCAGGTGATCGAATCCATCGCGACCGAAATGCCCCCGCCCACATCCGAAGAATTTCGGCGGGTGATGCAAGAGACCCAAATTGGCCTTTCCCTTGAAGAGGCCCTTGACCATCTGGTTGAACGTATCCCTAGCGAAGACCTCGAGCTCATTGTCACCGCGATCAAGATTCAACAGCAAGTTGGTGGTTCCCTCGCAGAGATTCTGGATACCATCTCCTTCACCATCCGCGAGCGCATCCGCATTAAAGGTGAGATTCGCACTCTCACGGCTCAGGCTCGCATTTCGGGCATTGTGCTGGCCTTTATGCCCGTAGTGCTCTTTCTGATCATCAACTTCATTTCGCCAGAATACACGGGTGAATTCTTCAACAACGGCTTATGTGGCTATAGCATGTTAGGATGTGGCTTGATACTCATCGTATCAGGATACTTCTTGATGCAAAAGGTCGCGGATATCGAAGTGTAGTGGGAAGGCGCGATGAACCCGGTTGTGCTTGGTCTCGTGTTGTTGCTTGTCGCCTTGGTTATCGCCGCGTTGGTGTTGGTGCGTCTTGCGGGTCGATACCAAGAACGTGACCCGCTGGAAGAGCGGCTGTACCAATACCTCGCGGAAGGGCGCACGGTTCGCTCCATCGAAGAGTTTGAGATGGAGCAGCCCTTCACCGAGCGGGTCCTTATCCCCATGGCTCGCCGGGTGGGCGAGTTCCTCAGCCGCTTTACACCGCAAAAGGCTCTGCTCACAGCTGAACAGACCTTGGTGCGCGCGGGGATGCGGGGCAAGATAGACCCCGCGATGCTCCTCGCGTTGCGTTTCTTCCTCGCGGTGGTGTTCCTCGGCTTGGGCATTCTCTTGGGGCGTATGGCCGCGAGCCCGACCTTCCGCCGTTTGACGTTGGTCATGGGCGTGGGCTTCGGCCTTTTAGGTTATTACCTGCCCATGCTTTGGCTTCGCAGCAAGATCAACCGCCGCAAGAAGGTCATCCAAAAGGCCTTGCCCGACGTGCTGGACTTGATCAGCATCGCGGTCGAGGCCGGCTTGACCTTCGACGGCGCGTTGCAACAAGTGGTCGAACGGTGGGATAACGAGGTTTCAGTGGAATTCGGACGTGTGCTGCGCGAGATGCAACTCGGCAAATCGCGGCGGGACGCACTGCGGGACATGGCCCAGCGGATAGACCTGCCCGAGCTCACCAGCTTCGTCGCAGCCGTGATCCAGGCCGAACAGCTGGGCGTAGGGCTGACCAAGATCCTGCGCATCCAGGCCGATGGTATGCGGCTTAAGCGGCGACAACGGGCTGAGGAAGAAGCCCGCAAGGCGCCCATCAAGATGCTCTTCCCGTTGGCTTTCTTGATCATGCCTGCGCTGTTCATCGTGCTTTTGGGACCTGCGGTCTTCATTTTGATGAAATCCGCTTTAGGCCAAATTTTCGGCTTTTGAGGACCGGGCTGCCCGGATCGTAGGGGGTGGTATGCCCCGTTGGCGCTTTTACCTTCGCCACTGGTTTTGGCAGGGTATTGACCTCCTCTTTCCGCCCCAGTGCGCGCATTGTGGCCGACGCGGGGCCCGGTTGTGCGAGACCTGCGCTCAAGCCATTACACCTGTTGAACCCCCATTTTGTCCCCGGTGTGGCTACGGCTTACCCCATACTCGCGACCAATGTCCCGCGTGTGCGGCTGCGGCCGCGATGCTCCCCCGAGATGGCTGGGCCTTCCGCCGCGCTCGCGCATGGGCATGGTATCAAGGGCCGATCCGCTCCGTGATCCAAGCCCTGAAATACCGGCGCGACCTCGGCCTGGGCGAGGCCGTGGCTCGCTGGCTGCTGCCTTGGGTCCGTCGTCTTGGTTGGAAGCCAGATTGTTTCATCCCCATGCCTCTAGCTCCGACTCGACAGCGCGAACGTGGCTATAACCAAGTGGCCTTGGTGGCCCAACCTTTGGCCGAAGCCCTGGATTGGCCCTACTGCCCCCAAGCCTTGACGCGCGCAGACCGGCCCTCGCAGGTCGGACGGGGCTGGCGTGCCCGCTGGGCAAACGTGCGCGGCGTGTTTCGGGCTCGCCGTGACCAGGTGCAGCATCGCGTCGTGGTGCTGATGGACGACGTTATGACCACGGGCGCGACCTTGCACGCCGCAAGCCTCGCTTTGCGTCAGGCTGGCGCTGCCGCCGTGGACGCACTCACCATCGCCCGAGTCCAACAACACGTCCCACGGCCGACGACCTCGTTCTTCAACCCTCGCAAGGAGGCGTCTTATGTCCAACGAAGTGCCCTTAGAGATCTTTACGCGCGGTGACCTTGACCGTGAACATTTGCGTGATTTGAACGCACGCGTGCGGGAATACGTTGAAAAGAAAGTGCCCCGGCTCTTGCGCTATTTGAGTGGCGTGCAGTCCATTCGGGTGGACCTGGCCTATCACGAATCGGCGCGTAATGTGAACCAACGGGCCAAAGCGCAAATCACTCTGCGCGGGAAGCGGCTCATTTTGCGGGCCGAAGAATATGCGGATGACCTCTTCACGGCCCTGGATAAGGCTATGGATAAGATGCAGCGACGCATCGACCGCGTGAAGGGCCGCCGCTGGCGCCGCGGCCCCGAGCGCGAAGCCCTTGCCGAAGACGTGCGCGCGGCTTGGATCCAGGCGGAAAAGGTGGCCGAAACCCAAGCTGAGCCCGAACCGCCGCGCATTGTGCGCCGCAAGCGCTTTGAGCTCGCACCCATGGATGAGGCTGAGGCCATCGAACAGATGGAACTATTGGGGCACGATTGCTTCTTTATCTTTTACAATGCTAATACCAGCAAAATCAACGTGCTGTACAAACGCCGCGATGGCACCTACGGTATCATCGAGCCTGAACTTGCGTAAAATCCCACGGGCGGGCT
>JAADFA010000081.1 GCA_013153135.1 Chloroflexota bacterium | reverse complement strand
AGACTACCACTCCAGCCGATATTGACTCAGGGAAGCACGCCATAGCTTGCCAATCCATACTCAACCAACGCCAAATCCGCAGGGCGTCCTGGTCAGAGATTCGTTGCTCCGGCTCCAGCCGTTGCAACCGTGTACGCATCTGAGCAATATCCGCCTGCGCAGACTCAGCCAGAGCGCGATAAGCCTGATGACAGGGATAGGCAACATTTATAAGCCAAGACCACTCCAAATCAGCGCGCGCAAAATTCTCATTATTTGCAAGTTTTCTCAACTGATTATCTAGAGATTGGTACTGCAACTTTACGCTCTGTACTAAATAGTTCCATTGATCTTCGAGAGTTTCCAAGCCATAGAGCGTGCGCAGTACATCATCAACCAAGTGAGCCCAACGATTCGCCAGCCGTGCTGCTCGCTGCGGATCCGTATCACGCACGTAAAGTTTGAGGCCCTGGCGGCCAACCGTTGTAACCCACGAATGCGCACGGAAAGTTATGAGATTTATTTGTTCATCCACGATTACTTGGTTTAACACAGAATCGTCGTGCAAGGCAGCAGCCAAACTCTTGAGATCGGGAACATTATATGTACTCGGGACATAGCTCCCAATTTTTCCTGGAATCCGCGGAAATTCCACAAACACAAGAGCTGATGTTTGATATTGTGGAGTCATCAAACTAAAAGTCAAGCCTGCTGCGAATGCGGTAAACAAAACCACAAACGACAAAATTGCCCATTTACCCTTCCATAATGCCTTAAAGATAGGGCGCAGGTCAATTAATTCGTCACACGAGCTGGGGACAGTCTTAATCGTGTTCACGTCCAACTCCTATTTAAGGGAAATTTCCGCGACCCGGGCTATCTTATTAGGTCGCATTACGGCAATATTCAATTGTATTCATCCTGTTGAAACGTGGCAAGTTTAAATTCATTTACTAGAATATCTTTAATTTTGGTGGCGCTATCACCCTGACCATAAGGATTGCGGCGTTGGGCCATTTGCTGATATATCTGGGAATTATTCAAGAGACGCGCAGCCGCGGCGACAATACGCTCCCGCTGAGCACCTACCAGGACAGCAACACCAGCCTCAATACCTTCCACGCGCTCTGTAACCTCACGCAAAACTAGGACGGGCTTTCCCAGGGCTGGCGCTTCTTCTTGAATGCCGCCAGAATCGGTCAAAATGAGATAAGCGCGTGCCATAAGCCATACAAACTCGGGATAGTTCAAAGGGGGGAGCAAATGCACGCGCGGGACGGAACCCAACACTGAGGTAACCACTTCGCGCACCCGAGGATTAGGATGGACAGGAAAAACAATTTCAATATCTGGAAAAGCGGTAACCAAATCCCGCAGAGCAAGGCAAATTTCCCGCAGGGGCGCGCCCCAATTTTCTCGTCGATGGGCCGTTACCAAGAGCATGCGCCGGTGAGGAGAGAGAAACGAAAACCGCTCCTCGAGATGGGTTGCCCCTTCCTGCTGCAGAAGACGCAGGGCTAAAAACAAGGCGTCAATACCTGTGTTGCCCACAACCCACACCCGCTCGCGGATACCTTCCGCAGCCAAATTTGCCTTGGCACGAGGCGTGGGAGCAAAATGAAAATCAGCAACACGCGCGATCAGCGTGCGGTTGATTTCTTCGGGGAAAGGCGCATATTTTTGGCCACTGCGCAATCCTGCCTCCACATGCGCTACCGGGACGCGCGCGTAGAAGCCTGCCATAGCCGCAACAAACGCTGTAGTTGTATCTCCTTGCACAACGATTAAATCAGGCTTCGCGTCAAGAATTACAGTCTCAAGGGAGGCAAACAGTCGTGCAGTCAACTGATAAAGCGACTGGCGTGGACGCATCAAATCTAAATCATAGTCCACTGTCAAACGGAAAAATTGAACAACCTGATCCGTCATTTCTCGATGCTGCGCCGTGGAGCATACGCGCACAACAAAGCCCGGGGTTTGGCCCAACTCATGGATTAAGGGAGCCAACTTAATGGCCTCGGGCCGCGTTCCAAAAACAAACAAAGTTCGTACGGACTTAGATGTAGCCACGAGGTTGCTCACCAATTCAGCGACCCTAGCACGACCGTGCTTTTCACCACGCGGTGATGTATGTATTATACCCGCGGTAAACAAATGGATAGGCGCCCCGGTTGGTTTAAATTATATTCACCTAAAGTAGAGCCTATAGGGGTATAATCACCTCGCAAAAGCCAGTCCCAGAGGACACCATGGCGCAGTTTATCAAAGCCACCGCAATGACGGGGTTGACCCGAGTCATCAGTAGAATTCTTGGCCTCTTGGCCATGATCCTTGTCGCGCGGACCCTGGGGCCTGAGGGTCATGGTCAGTATACACTAGCCTACTTACTTGCAACAACAACTATCGCATTAATGAACTTCGGTCTTGTCCCAACCACGATTTATTACTTAGCGAATGGAAAGTATCCTCGCGGACAAGTCCTTGGGCACCTTGTCTTATTCCACCTTTTGTCGACAGCGCTCGCACTCAGCAGCGGCTGGCTCATTGTTAAACACTATGCGGATCTTTTCTTCCCACAAACTCCACGTACGTATCTTGACCTTAGCCTGCTCAGCATCCCTGGAATTCTAACTTATCGATTTTTACAAGGAGCGTTATTAGGAACACAGCGGTTTGATCTTTATAATCTCGGCCAAATGTTTTGGGCTATCTTGCACTTTATCTTACTAGCTCTTTTTGTACCTATACTTAAAATGGGGGTTTCCGGCGCATTAGTTGCAGAAGCGCTTTCTTGGTCTCTCAGCGCTGCACTGCTTTGGCATTGGAGTCGCTCGGTTGTGCCTCACTGGACCTCGCGAATCAACAGAGTCTTACTCAAGGGAATTTTACGCTATGGGTTTTATAGCTATGTTGGCGGTTTATTAGCTTTCTTCAATGAGCGCGTTGATATCTATCTTATCAATTTGTTCCAAGGGCCCAAGGCCGTCGGACTGTATTCCGTTGCCGTCGGCTTGGCCGAGCGTCTTTGGTTCATCTCGCATACAGCAAGCTTGGTCCTCTTGCCTCGCATTAGTGCCTCATCAGATGCGAAATGGAAGCGCCGCTTTACCCCTTTGGTCACGCGTACGGTGCTTCTCATGGTCCTTCCACCCGCCCTTCTACTCGCGCTTTTCGCGCGTCCAATCCTCGTGTTGCTCTACTCGGAACAATATCTCCCTGCTGCGCGCCCCTTGCAAATTCTGCTTCTTGGCATCGTTGCCTTTAGCATCTCACGGATCCTCGCTCATGACCTCGCAGGCCGTGGACATCCTCTCCTTAATACTTATACAAGTGCACTTTCCCTAGCGGTTAATGTGGTGCTTAATTTGATTTTGCTTCCACGTTGGGGAATTACAGGTGCAGCTTGGGCCTCCGCGCTGTCATACAGCAGCTTGCTGTTTAGTAAGATAATATTCTACCGACAACTCTCAGGTAATACTTGGCGTGACATTATTTGGATAACTCGCTCCGACTTACACTTATACCGCATCACCATTCAGCAAGCCTTGACGCATATCAAACAACGCTGGCGAGGTTCTAGAACATGACTTCACGTATCGGGATTTTTGGCAGCTACGATACCGCTAGCCAAGGCGATCTAGCCATATTATGGGGAATATTAACCCAAATTCAACGTCGCTTCCCCCAGGCCCAATTTACCGTGTTCGCGCTTGACCCCAGTGCTGTTACCCAGGCGATACACGGACGCTTTGATGCAATCCAAGTTGTCCCTGCTCGTCCCGGTACTGTCCACTCCGCAGCAATCCGCGTCTCAAGAGGGGGTGCGAAGCCAAACCCGTCGCGAGCGCGCAAATTACGTTCCCAACTTGCATCCCTGCCCTGGCTCTATGACGTGATTCTAGTGTTGCGATATCTTCGTTTCTGGCAACGTCTGAGAGAGTATCTGCGCGATCTCGACCTTTTACTTATTGGAGGCGGGGGCTTATTGGTTGACCTCTATGCACGATGGCCGATTTACCCTTTACTTTATACCTGGTTGGCGCGTGCTACGAACACACGGGTCATGTTTTATGCGGTCGGCGTAGGGCCGATTCATACGACGCGTGGACGGTGGTACTTCCGCTGGGCTGTCCAACACAGCCAAGGCATCACGGTGCGGGACCGCTATTCATATGAACAAGCACGCCAGATCTTAGGTATAGCTCCGCCACGCCTAGTACAAGCCGCGGATCCCGCGTTTGTCCTCAAACCCGTTCGTCCCACCCCGCGCGAGGAGCGCAACAGACCACGCATCGGGGTCAGTACCGTCGCGATCTACCGCCCACCGACCTGGCCCAAAGCCGATCCCGTCCGTTACCAAACCTACATCCAGCGTATGGCCACTCTTGTGGCCCAAATCGCCAACCGGTATCAAGCCCACGTGATACTTTTCTCCACCAATTGCCCTCAGGATCTTTTGGCAGCAGAAGATATTCAGCGAACCGCACGGCCCCTCTTGCAACGCGGGACTCTGGATATCTTCCCCACATGTAACTTAGATAAACTGTTTACTGCACTCTATCCCAATCTCGACCTTGTCTTAGGAACGCGCTTACACTCCCTTATCCTTGCCCTGATTCATCATATCCCTATCGTCGCCTTGGCGTACCAAGAAAAAGTTATGGCCTTAGGCGAAGAGCTTGAGCTGCAAGAAATAACCTTCCCGCTTGAGCCTCTGACCGACCCCAATGCGCCCTCATCCGACACGACGCAGGAGGCCATCCTCGCTGCAGTCGAGACAGTATGGAAACAACGAGACGTCTATCACGTCCGCGTTCGCGCGGGGGTTCAACGAATGCGCCAAGCGGCTGAGCGCAGCGTGACCATGCTAGCTAAAATTCTCGCCACGCCTCGCGCATGAAGGGCCTTTTAATCCTCATAATCCGCGGCCATGCGTTGCATACGCGCGAGGCTGTCGGCAAAGCCGCCGGTGCGGTTGCGCGCGTGCCAAAGCTCGCGGAAGGTGGTCATGAGGCTTTGAGCTTCGCGCGCCAGCTGCGTACGCAAAGGCTTATCGTCCATCCCGCGATGACGGCGCAAGGCCCACAAGCCGCGTCGCGCCGCATGCCGGAGCATATCCCCAACCCATGCCACCTCGCGTTGGATAAGCGCCGCATCTGGCCGGGCCATCCGCGCGCGCGGCAGGGGTTCAAGCACGTTATCCACGTAAGCCAAGGTTGCCTGCAGGCCCTCCTCGGTCAGCCCCTCGATGTTCGCGATGCGCTCTAACGGCCACTGCAAGATGCGGAATAAGATGGACGCATTGGGAACCAGTACCCCGGGCACTTGATACGTATTGCCCAAATCGTAGACCAAACGTCCCATCACCCGCGCCGCATCGTGGAACACAAACGCATCCAACGCGCGTGGTACGTCCAACTCACGATTCGCGTGATAAGCCCAGGCCACGGCCGCACCGTACACATACCCCACAAAGCTCATAGGCAACGGTTGCCAATGGCCGTTATCTCCCCAATCGGTGTTCAGCAGCCCGATGGCACCGTGGGCGAGTCCACTCGCCGCCGCGTTGCGCAAGTTCGCCAGCGCGTTGTCCGTGCGGCCCGCGAGGCTGTTCCACGTCGACGTACCAGGACACACGTAAAACGGAAGCCCTGACGCGGCGAACAGTCGCGCGTGCTCCGCAAAGGGATGATCGGCCTCGTACCCCCATTCCAAGGCGATCATATCACGCGGCAGATGATCAACCAGCTCCGGATGCTGCACGATGATGTCGCCCCAAAACATCATGCGCCGCCCTCGCGCTCGAACCTCGCGGTAAATCTTTAGCAAGAAATCCAAATAAACCCGACCCGCACCGTACCGCTCCACTATCTCGCGGCTGCGTCCCTGCCCCAGGTCCACGGTTTCATCACCACCCACGTTCACAAATTGACTGCGGAAATGCGGCAGCAGCTCATCGAGCAGGTCCCGGACCAGGTCCAAGCTGCGCGGGTCTTGAGGATTGAGACTAAACGGCTCATCAAAATAGCCCCAGGCCGTATCGCATCCGTCCGGGCACTCGGCAAGGTCGCGATAGGCCGCGTGCACCAACCAGCGGCGCATATGACCAAAGGTATTTTGGTTGGGGACGAGCTCGATGAACCGTGCCTGCGCGTACGCGTCCAAGGCCAAGATCTCCTCACCCGTCATGGGCGAAGCCTCGATCCACACCGTCCGATGCCTTTGATAAGCGAAGGTGTGCTCGGTGTAGAGCTGGAACTGGTTGACCTTGAATCCCGCAAGCATCTCGAGTAAGTCCTGCAGGGTCGTCATAGTCGGGACTTTATCGCGACTGATATCGAGCATAACCCCGCGATTAGGGAAGTCGGGCCAATCGTGAATGCGCATTTGGGGCAGTTCAGGCCCAGCTTGCGCCAATATCTGCTGCAGTGTTGCAGCCGCGTAGAACGCGCCCGCGGGTGTGCTCGCGACCACGTGCACCCCAGTCGCGGTGATGGTGAGCTCATAGCCTTGAGGGTGGCGCGTCAGGCCCGGAGCGACGTGGATCACCACGCGACCCGCGGGCTCTGTCGCGTCCTGCAAAGGCGATGCCGCGTACAGCCCCGCGGGCCCGGCTACAATGGGCCATGCGCGACTCGCGTGGGTACGGAGAGCCCTTTGCACGCGCTGTGCGATGGGGTACACCGCATCCGCCGCGGCCGCATCTACAATAATGCGTCCTTGGGCGGGCAAAAGGTACTCCCCCTCACCAGGCCGCCATTGCTGAGGCATAGGAACCAAAAACACGTCACGCGCGTCCATTCAAGTCCTCCTGGGAGCATGGTTAGGGCTCGTCAGGCGCTTCGGCCAAAACCACCCGCGCTCGCATGAACAAGGCGAGCCCATTGAGCGCCAAACCAGCCAAAACGACCCAACCAAACCCACGAGCATACAAATTCGGGGCAAGGGCATCGCCCAGGGCGCGCCCCAAGGAAACTGCGGCTACAAAAAAGCCCATGACCGCAGCTCGATAACGCGCAGGCAACAAGCCCGAAGCCCATGGGATCCCGCTAACCAAGGTAAATTCAAAGGTGAGGAAGAACGCGAACAACGCGGCCAGGGCGAACGCGAGCTGACCAAAACGGTGTGCAGCCAAAAGGCCTACCATCGCGGCGCTATTAGCCAGCAGGCCCCATTGCACCGAACGGCCCTTGCCCAAACGGTCGGTTACCGTAGCCGTCAACACCTCGCCCAACAGTTCAGCCACACCGACCAACGCTGCAGCGCTGCCCAAACCGACTAGGGTCACATGGTATTGGGCCTCGAGCCACAAACCAAAGATCAGCACCACCACCTCGTTCGCTGCTGTCGCGGCCAGGCCGGTGATAAGCAAGGCCCACGCGGTGGGCAGGCGCAGAAGATGGCCCCATAAGCGGTAGATCTCGCTTGGGCCCGCCGCAGACGAACCCACCTGATCCGCGGGGAGCCCTCGCAGCAATCCCAACCAACCCGCGAGCCCCAATACTGCCAAGCCCGCGAACACCGAGGGCCAACCCCAACGACCCAGCGCCCAGCCGAGCACAGGCATGCCAAGGAAAAAACTCAACGACCAAGCCATCTCCGCGATCGCGACCACGGTGCCCCGTTGCCGAAAGGGAACCCGGTCGCCCAAATAGGCATGCAGCGCAGGGTCGAACGTGAGTTTCGCTACCGCGGAAAGGAGCAAAGCCACCGCCACGCCCCAAGCATCAGGGCGCATATATCCCGCGGCCATGCCAAGACTGAACAAAACCAAACCAAGAGCCATGCCGCGGCGTCGGCTTCGTTGCGCGGCCGCGGCCCAGACGGGGGTCGTCACGCCCAAAAGCGAGCGCAAGGATAAAATTAACGACAACGTCGCGGTTGAAAGCCCGAAAGCAGCCTGGAGCGATGGCAAGAAAGGGTAAACCATGCGAAAGCCCGCGTTGAGCAACACACGCAAGGCCACAATTAAGGCCAATGTCGATGCTGTGACGACCATGCGCACCTCAGGATGTGGCCAAAGGCAAGCGGACGATGAACATCGCGCCACCTTCGGGGTGGTTTTGCGCCTTCACATCACCCAAATGCGCCCGCACGAGAGCGCGAACAATGCTCAGGCCTAAGCCTGTTCCCCCATGCTCGCGGTCGCGCGCCTGGTCAACTCGATAAAAGCGTTGAAAGACCTGCTCCTCCGTTCCGGGCGGTAACCCGGGCCCCGTATCTCGAACCCAAAAGACGACGTCGGAACCTTCGCGGCGTGCGCCCAATTCGATCCGTCCCCCGCGCGGAGTATGACGCAGCGCGTTCGCGAGCAAATTGTGCAAGATTTGGTTCAAGCGCTCCGGGTCCGCGCGCACAAGTAAAGGCTCGCTAGGCAAGGTGAGGTCAAGGGTAACGCCCTCGGCCTGGGCGGACACACGAAACTGCTCCGCGGCCTGCTGCAGCGCCTCGCGCACGTCCAGAGTTCGCAGATGCAAAGGCAGCCGACCTTCCTCGGCCAAGCTCAAGGTACGCAGGTCTTCAACCAACCGAGCGAGCAAGCGGTTTTGCTCCAGGATGGGTACCAAGCGGTCCGGCGTGAGGGGGTAGACACCATCCAGCAAGGCCTCAATATGCGCCTGTTGAACCGCGAGGGGCGTGCGCAATTCATGGGCAATATCTGCCGTTAAGCGGCGACGGGCCTGCTCGGAATCCTGAAGCGCCTTGGCCATGCGGTTAAACGCGCGGGCCAACGCGCGCAACTCATCATCGCCCGACTCGGGGACCCGAACGGTAAGGTCGCCCTGGGCGAGGCGCCGCGCCGCGTGTTGTAGCGCGCTAAGTGGGCGCAAAATGCGCTGGCTTAAGGCCCATGCCAGCACGGACGAGAGCACCACCGCAACCAACGCGGCGACGAAAGCTGCCTGGGTCAAACGGCGAAACATGGGACGGGTAGCCTCGGGCGCGATGGTTCCGCTCCGAGGGGAGTACAAATAGCCCACCGTCCGCCCATCCACCACCAAAGGGATGGCCCTTGCACGCTCGTCATCCCGCAGATAGCCGCCCACACGGCCAGGAGGGTAAAGAATGCGACCCTCGGCATCCGCGAGAATCAACGGCCCCGCGCCGTGGCCATATTGGGGACCGGGCAAAACTCTATGCAAGACCTGTTCCACGCCTTCCCATGAGCCAACTTCGCGGTAATGCTCTTCAAGGGCCACAGTGATCTCTTGCAAACCCCAAGGCCCACCCTGGCGCAAGAACGTGCGCATCTCGTGCGTCACGCTGATGTGCATCCAGATGACCACCAGGCTAATGCCCACCAAAGTACTTAAAGTAAAGGCCAGGAGCAGGCTATGCCGCATGGACATGCGCATCATCATGCCTCAGTTGGTTTACGAAGCCGGTATCCAACGCCAAATACTGTTTCAATGTAACGGGGTTGCTTGGGATCAGGTTCAAGTTTGGCGCGCAAGTTTTTGATATGCGCGTCAATAGTACGCTCGTAGCCCGTGTACCGATACCCTAAGGCCTCAAGCAACTGGCTACGGGTAAATACCCGACCAGGATATTGCGCCATGGTCGCCAGGAGCCGAAATTCGGTAGGCGTCAGACGGATCGGCTCACCCGCGCGCGTCACCGTGTGTGCGTCCAAATCGATCTCCAGGTCCCCTACGCGCAGGCGTTGGGGCGTGGGAGGTGAGCCTTGCACACGGCGCAACACCGCGCGCAGTCGTGCCAGCAACAAGCGCGGGCTAAAGGGTTTGACAATATAATCATCCGCGCCGAGTTCAAGCCCGATGAGCTGATCGACCTCATCCCGCCGCGCCGTAATCATCAGGATGGGCACATTGCTCTGACGCCGAATCGCGCGGGCCACATCCAAGCCGTCCATTCCGGGCAAATTCAAGTCCAACAACACTACATCAGGCCGCTCGCGCTCAAACAGCGCGAGGCCCTCATCGCCCCGGTACGCGACCGAAACCCGAAACCCCGCTTGTTCCAAGTAGTCGCGCAGGACGCGGGCCAAGGCCACTTCATCTTCTATTAGGAGGACGTGTGTGGTCGCATTCATAGGTCAACGAGCCTTTTATTCCATGTCTGAGCCCAGGGCTTGCCTGCCCCAAGCAGGAGGATGGAACCCCAGGCGACAGGGGACACCCTTCCCCTTGCCCAGAGCCGCGCATAGACTTGCCTCGGGATGAGGCACGGCAATTATAACAGCGCCCCCATCCGACCCGTCGGCACATCATCGCGCAGGACAGCAGGGTATGCTACAATTGGGGCGCAAGGAGCCCTGGGCGTTTTTTGGAGGACGTAATGAGCGAGGCGCATTGGCCAGAGACGGTGGGCATCATCTTGGCTGCAGGCCGGGGGCGACGGATGCGCTCCAAACGTCCCAAGGTGCTGCATCCCTTGCTTGGGCGCCCCATGGTCGAGTACGCCCTGCGCGCGGTTGAGCAGGCCTTGGGGAGCAAACCGATCCTCGTTATCGGACACCAAGCCGAGCTCGTCCGTGAGACTTTAGGCCCAACGCGCGCGCATTACGTCCATCAAGACCCGCCTTTGGGCACCGGCGACGCGGTACGTCGCGCGCTCGCAGCCATTCCCCTAGACCAGGTGCGCACAGTGCTGGTCACCAACGGCGATATGCCTTTACTGCGGGCTGAGACCCTCCGAGCCTTGGTCGACGCGCACCATCATCATCCAGGTCCTATCACCATGCTCACTGTCGAGCGTGACCAAGCCCAAGGTTTCGGCCGCGTGCTACGAGACGCCGCGGGTCGCGTGATCGCCATTATCGAAGAGGCCCACGCGACACCTGAGCAACGCGCCATCCGGGAACTTAATGTGGGTGTCTACGCCTTTGACGCAGCTTGGCTCGCGGCCCATCTCCCCCAATTGCCTCTTTCACCTAAGGGGGAGTATTACTTGACTGATACAATCGCGCTTGCGGTCAAAGAAGGCGCGGTGGTGCATGTCTTACCGTTAGAAGACCCTACCGAGGCCCTGGGTGTCAACACGCGCGCGCATCTAGCGCAAGCCGCGCGCGCGATGCAACAACGCATTCTTGAACGCTGGATGGCTGCGGGCGTGACGTTCATCGACCCCGCGCGCACGTACGTTGAAGATACAGTTACCTTGGGACAAGACACCGTCGTGTGGCCCGACACCTACCTCATGGGCAATACCCACATTGGTGAAGATTGTGAGATTGGGCCCAACACCTACATCCTCAGCACGCGCGTAGGCAATCGATGCCGCATTTTCGCGTCCGTGCTAGAACACGCGCACGTGGAGGATGACGTTGATATTGGCCCCTATAGCCACTTGCGCAAAGGCGCGCATCTGGCCCGCGGGGTACATATGGGCAATTTCGGCGAAGTCAAAAATTCGTATCTCGGCCCCGGTGTGAAAATGGGACATTTTTCCTATATCGGCGATGCGACGGTGGAGGAAGGAGTAAATATCGGCGCGGGCACCATCACCTGCAACTACGACGGTGAACGCAAGCACCCAACTTACATTGGCGCGCACGCGTTCATCGGCAGCGATACCATGCTGGTTGCGCCTGTGCGCATTGGGGAAGGCGCGCGCACGGGCGCAGGTGCGGTAGTTACCAAAGACGTTCCCCCCTACACCCTCGCGGTTGGTGTGCCCGCGCGAGCGATCCGCCGTCTGCCTCGTCCCCAGTCGTCCCAACACGCCGAGGAGGCCTAAGCAGCCCAAACACCCATGGAAGGAAGTTCATCTCTACCGTCTGTGTTGCTACCCCTCAGCGCCCTGCTCGTGCTCCTCGCGTGGGATTGGCTCTTGGTCGCCATCCAAGCCGCGCTGCTGCGCGCGCCCCTGGGGGACCTGCGTGCATTATTATGGCAGGGCACGCCCCAGCGCGCCTTGGCCTTAGAACAGGTGCTCAAACGACGAGCCGGTCTGGCGTTGGCCGTACGCCTGGGATTAACGCTAGGACACGGCGCGTGGCTATTGGCTCTGCTATGGCTCCTTACCCAGATAGGCGTGCTCCCCGCGACGAAAAATTTGGGGCTCATTGCTTTAGGCTGGTTGATATTGGCGCTCTCTGAGCTGGTGGTTGACGTGCAAGCCCGCCGACGGCGCCCGAGCTGGGCCCCAAGGCTTGCGCCGTGGGCCTTGCGCGTGGCCCGTCTCCTTGCTCCCTTGACCATGTGGCTGCAGCGCCACTTCCCCAGCGAGAACGAGCGCGCGCTCTCGCTGAGCCCCTCCATGTTCCAGCGCCTGCTCGAGGCAGCCAGCGGCGACCTGGACCCACAGCACGAGCGGATGTTGAATGCCATTACTCGGCTGCAGTTCACCCTTGCTCGCGAAATCATGGTCCCCCGTGTGGATATGGTCGCGCTGGAGGTCAATACGCCCCTTCGCGAGGCGGCCGATCTGCTGCTGCGCACCGGTTATTCACGCGTTCCGGTGTACGAGGGCCATATCGACAATATTTTAGGTGTATTGTACGCAAAAGAGCTGCTCAAATATTGCCATTTTGGCCCTGATGGGCGCTCAAGCCAACAGCCCTCGCTACGTGCTCTATTGCGCGAGCCGTACTTCGTTCCCGAATCCAAACGCGCGGACGAATTGCTGCGGGAGATGCAGCGCAAACGCGTGCACATGGCCATTGTGATTGATGAGTACGGCGGTGTCGCGGGTTTGGTGACCTTAGAGGATATCGTCGAAGAAATTGTGGGCGAGATTCAAGATGAATACGACCAACAACCCGTGCTGCGCTGCGAAGTGCTGGAAGAGAACGTATATCGTTGTCCTGCGCGTATGGATTTGGACGACGTCAATGAGCAACTTGGAACACACTTTGAACGCAGCGTTGCGGATACGCTGGGCGGCTTGATCTACACCCTCTTAGGCCGCGTGCCTCAACCAGGCGATCGAATCATTGAGGGCGATTGGGAGCTCATTGTAGATGAGGTTGAAGGCCAGCGCATCTTGAGCGTCACGTTACGCCCCCGTCGCGCGGCCCAAGATGCCAAGCAGGAGGCAGACCATGCTTCGAGCTGAGGAACGAGAGGCCCTCGTCGCGGCGGCGTTGGCCGCACGTGAACAAGCCTACGCGCCCTATTCGCACTATCACGTCGGTGCGGCCTTGCTTACCAAAGACGGCGCGTTGATCACCGGCGCAAACGTTGAAAACGCGGTATACCCTCTAGGCATTTGCGCGGAGCGGGTCGCGGTGGCCAAAGCTGTAAGCGAAGGGCACCGCCACTTTCGTGCCATTGCGATTGCGAGCGAGACCGGCGTCGCCCCTTGCGGCGCGTGTCGACAGACCTTACGCGAGTTCGCGGAACATCTCCCCATCCTCTTGGTCGACGCCCAAGGTCGCGTGGTTCAGGAGGTTGACCTCGCAGACCTGTTGCCTCTCGCGTTCAGCGAGCAGGATCTAGAAGCAGGAAGCAGGGAGAGGGGAGCGAAAAGTTAGAGGTTGATGGTTGGAAGTTGGGAACCGCGGATGGACGCGGATTGGCGCGGATTTTTAGAGGTTAGAGGTTAGTGGTTAGTGGTTAGTGGTTAGTAGTCGGTAGTTGGCAGTCGGTAGTCGTCAGTCGGTAGTCGGTAGTAGGGGCGCACGGCGGTGCGCCCAGAGCGGGGAGCGGATAGCAAGCAGTCGGTAGTCGACAGTCGGTAGTCGATAGTCGGTAGTCGGTAGTCGACAGAATGGATTAACCTCCATCCACAAATCGCTAACTTCTAACATCCATCTACTCATCTCGCCCAAAATCTACGCTTC
>JAADFA010000137.1 GCA_013153135.1 Chloroflexota bacterium | reverse complement strand
ATTTATCCGGCCCAACGCGCGAGCGCGCACGACAGCGGCGAGGATAGCGGGCGGGTTTCGCCGCCCGCGGCATGGGCTTCTTTCACAGGATTTGCCCATACTCGGGCAGCGGGGTTGGCCGCGCGAGACCTCTTTGAGGATGTCTTGCTATCTCGCGAGCGCTCCAGTAGAATGAAAGCCGCAAACGCGATGGGAGGTGCAGGATGGGCCAAAACCAAGAGCAAGCAACGGCCACGTTGGAATTGCGCGGGAAGACGTACACCGTCCCCGCGAACATCCCCATTCGCGAGGCTATCCGACGGGCTGGCCTTTCACCCGAAGCGGTGCTCCCCGTGCGCGATGGCGAGCTCATCCCCGACGATGAGCGCATCCGACCGGGCGAGACCATCCGTCTGATCGCGGTGATCTCGGGCGGCTCGGTGGCCCCGTCGCCTGAAAAGGAGTAAACGATGCGTAAGTGCCGAAAGTGTGGCGCACCCGCTGTTATTTATATGCGGCAACATCGCTTAGCCCTGTGCAAAGAACATTATCTTGAATGGTTTGTTGAGCAAACCGAGCGCACCATCAAGCGCTACCATATGTTCACCCGTCAGGACCGGGTCTTGGTTGCGGTTTCAGGCGGCAAAGATTCCCTGGCCCTGTGGGACGTGCTCTGGCGCCTGGGATATCAGGCCGATGGGCTGTACATTGGCCTGGGCATCGACGGCGGGATTAAGTATTCCGCGCAATCGCACGCGCTCAGCGAACAGTTCGCGCGCGAACGGGGCTTACGCCTGATCGTGGTCGACATTCCTGAGACATACGGCATAAGTATTCCCGAGCTCGCGCGGCGTTCCCGCCGGGGTCGTGGAAAACCGTGTGCGGTGTGCGGCCTGGTCAAACGGCACGAAATGAACCGCATCGCGCACGACATGGGTTATAACGTGTTGGCCACAGGGCATAACCTGGACGATGAGGCCGCGGTGCTGTTTGGCAACGTGTTGCAGTGGCAGATGGGCTATATCGTGCGCCAAGGGCCCGTCCTACCCGAAGCCCCCGGCCTAGCCCGCAAGGTCAAGCCCTTGGTGCGCTTTTACGAGCGCGAAACCGCAGCCTACGCGCTGCTCCGAGGGATCCAATATATTTATGACGAATGCCCCTTTGCCGAAGGCGCGACGTCCATGGTACACAAAGAGCTGCTCAACCGCCTGGAAGAAGAGCGCCCAGGGGCGAAGTTACAGTTTTACGTCAACTTTCTCAAAGCCAAGGCCGAGGGGTGGTTCCGCCAGCCAGAGCCGCCCGCGCTGCACCGCTGTGATGTGTGCGGCCAGCCCACGACCGCGCCGGGCATGTGTGCGTTCTGCCGCACCATGGCTCGCGCGGGCATTGACATCCGCCAGTGGCGTGTTCGCCTGGAGAACGACACGGAGGTAGCGCCGCACACCAAGGCCCCAACTGCACCAACCCCAACCACCGAAGCAACCGAAGCTGGAGGCAACCCATGACGTACATGACGCAACCCGAAGATCTCAAAGATCTTACCCTCTTGGGCCGCCCGGCGCAGCCCAGCAAACGCCTGGAAACTTTCCCTAACCGGGCGCCCGGACGTTATTACTTGGTCACCCTGGTTACGGATGAGTTCACCGCGTTGTGCCCCGCGACCGGCCAACCCGACTTCGCGACCATTACGGTGGAATATGTGCCAGATCAACGCATTCTGGAATCGAAATCCTTCAAGCTCTACATCTGGTCCTTCCGCAACGAGCGAGTCTTCCACGAACACGTGGTGAATCAAATGCTCGAAGACCTGCGCAAGGCCTTGGACCCGCATTACATCAAAGTGACCGGCGCGTTTAACATCCGTGGGGGCATTGCCATCACTGTCGAAGCCGAACATGTGAAGACGCCCGAGGCCAAACGCGCGGTCAAAGGATGTGCCTAGCCTATGGCCAAGGGCAAAGTCCGGGCCGATGTGCTGTTGGTGCGCCGCGGCCTGGCCGAAAGTCGAGCTCAGGCACGGCGACTTATTCTCGCGGGCCAGGTGTGGTCGGGCACGCGGCGAGTGGATAAGGCGGGCACCCTCCTGCCCGAAGACGCGCCTCTAGACGTGCGCCAGGGGCCACGCTTTGTTTCGCGCGGGGGCGAGAAGCTCGCGGCCGCGCTCGCGGCCTTTGATGTGCCTGTGGCCGGCGCAGTCGCGGCCGACGTGGGCGCATCGACCGGCGGTTTTACGGATTGCTTGCTCCAGCACGGGGCCGCGCGGGTATATGCCATCGACGTGGGGCATGGGCAATTGCACTGGAAGCTCCGCCAGGATCCGCGCGTGGTCGTCATGGAAGGCGTAAACGCGCGTTACTTGGAACAGCTGCCCGAACCGATACAGGTCCTTACCGTTGACGTGTCCTTTATCTCGCTGACCAAGCTGTGGCCCGTATTTCCAGGCTGGTTCGACCCCCAGGGCGCGCACATCGTCGCGCTGATCAAGCCCCAGTTTGAGGCCGGCCGCGCGGAAGCCGCGCGGGGCAAAGGGGTAATCCGTGACCCCAAGGTCTGGGCGCGCGTGCTGCACGAGGTGCTCAACGCAGCGCACGAGCAAGGCTATGGCGTGCTTGGGCTCATACCCTCGCCTTTGCTCGGTCCCAAAGGCAACGTGGAGTTCCTCGCGCATCTGCGCTACCCAGATTCGCGCGCGCTTCCGCATGAGGCCATCGAGCGAGCCATTGCCCAAGCGCCCCACGGTCGTGGCGCTGCCGCGTCGCGCGAGGGGTAGCGTTCCCTTCCCCTTTAAACCCAAAACGCCCCCGGCCCTAATGGACCGGGGGCGCGATGGCCGAGATTGCGACAGGGCTACTCTTCTTGTGCGGAATACCCCGGGCCCTCGGAGAAGAAGCGCGCGTTGGCCTCGATATCGGGGGTGAGGTCCACTTCCTCGCCAGGCTCGAGGACTTTGGTGCAGGGGATATATTCTTCTTCCCCGTGGTGGTTGGTGTAGGTGTAGGGCTCACCGCCATCGCACTCGGAGACGGGCAGGCTGATGCGCTCACCGCCTTTAGCCACATACGGCGCGGGCACCTCATCCTCGGGGAAGATGGCCTCAAAGGGACACTCAGGCACGCACGCACCGCAGTCGATGCAGGTATCCGGGTCAATGTAGAACAAAGGCCATTCCTCAACCGGCTTGCCCGGCACGATGCACTCCACCGGGCAGACCTCAACACAGGCCGCGTCCCGCAGGCAGAGGCGAGTAATTACGTGGGTCATAGATGACCTCCTCGTCAGAGGGGATGGAGTACATCCCCATTATAACCAAAAACCCCTTTGATGGAAGTCTTGGCCTGGAATTGTGACCATCCTCAATCCCGGGGTCGCTTATCGGCCGAAGACGACTCAGAGGCCGAACGCCGCCTGGCGAGCCAAGTGATCCCCGGGCTCGCCACCCAACGGTACAGGAGCCACAGGGCCAACAGCAACGGCAGCCAGAACACCAGAACCCATACGGCCAGGTGAGCCAACGCCCGGATGAGCGCGATAAGCGCGTTGAGAGCTCGGATCGCGGTATCCCACAGGTTCCAATCGCCCCATTGCAGCCCCGCGCGTGGGCGTTCCCGCAAGGGATAGAAAGTGACCTCAACTTTGGAATACGCGGCCGATTGCTCCAAAAAGCGCATTCGCCCTTCGATGCGCTCGATCTCAGTCTGCAGGTTCATGAGCTCCCGATAGACGCTGAGCACGTCTTGCGGGTCCTTGGCTTGCTGCAGCAGCGCCTCGAGGCGCGCCTGGGCCGCTCGCAAGGCTTTCAGCCGAGCCTCCAGGTCCAGGTATTCTTCGGTCACATCCTGGCCTTCCACCCGCTCGACCGTGTACTCAGCCTGGCTGCGGATGAACGCGAGCGCGTCCTCCAGCCGCTCTGCGGGCACACGGAAGGCTAAAAACGCGCGCGCCTTGGTGCCTTCCTGGGTACGGGACGTATCGACGCGGACCTCGACGATATACCCGCCCGCGTCGCGCACCCATGCCTGGGTGGCCTCCAGCGCCGCGGCCGGGTCACGCACATACGCGTCGACATACGCGTTGTGGATGACCATGCGTTGGGTGAGAGGCAGGGGCGCGGCCGCGACCCCATCCTGAGGGGCCAAAAAGCCACGCGCATCTTCAGCCACGATCCCTTTCTCTACAGCCTCCATTTGTTCCAAGGGTGCGGCCATAGGCACGGCAGGCAACAGCGGGCGCGCGGCGGGCATTTGCAACGACAATAGGCTGAACACCACGAAGCCCAAAACGAACAGCACCAGGAAGACGATCAACGTCCTGCCTTGACACCATGAACACGCGAAACGCATCGTCCACCTCCGAAATCCTTCCCTCCAAGGCCCCACGTCCGCGCGTCACGTCGCGAGTTTTTGCACCAACGGATGGGAACGCATGTACGCGGTGAGCAGCTGGTAGAAGTACTCCGGGCCCTGGAAACGAACGAACAGCAATGAATGTTCACCCGCGCGGATGTGGATGACATCGCCCTCCTGTAAAGGCTCGGGCTCCTGGCCATCAATGCTCAAGACCACCTCGTGGTCCACGTGGGGCACCACGCGCACCGAGGAACCCTCGGCCAAGACCACCGCGCGGTCCACCGAGAGGTGCGGCGCGACGGGCACGAGCAAGATATTACGCAGTTCAGGCGGCAGGATAGGCCCGCCTGCGGCCAGCGCGTACGCGGTCGAACCGGTGGGCGTAGCGATAATGAGCCCATCCGCGACATAACGAGCAAGCAGCAAATCATCCACATACGCGGACAAACGCACGGGCCGAACCGCGCGCCCGCGGCACACCACCGCTTCGTTGACCACTTCCCACGGACCTAAAACCTGCTCCCCGCGGTGCAAGTTTACCTGGAGCATCATGCGGCGCTCCAGGCGATAGTCGCCCTGCAACAAACGCTCGAGAGCTTGAGGCCACGCGTCCCGCTGCACCTCGATGAGGAAACCGAAGCGCCCCAAATTGATGCCCAGCACAGGCACCCCACACGGTGCGGCCAAGTGGCCTGCCCGCAACATGGTTCCATCCCCGCCCAGGGCGATAACAAGGTCGGGGCGCTGCGTACACACATAATCGGGCACCCAGGGGTCGTTGAGCAAACCAACTCGCACATGCACCCCGCGCGCACGTAAAAAAGCCGCGACCCGCGCGGCTTCGTCCCGACCCGCATCCACCTGGGGATGGGCCAGCACCACCACATGCCGCGGTGGACGTGGCGACGTGGTCATGATGTCTCCTCCTCAGCGCTTGCGGGCCGAGGCACCCACGTAACCCCGCCCGCGATGGAAACCACGGATCCGAACTGATCATCCGCGGGGGCGTGCTCATAGGCCGCGATGTGGGTCGGCAAACCTTCGAGCACGCGCAAATACATATAAAGAGGCCCAAACCCGCAGATGCGGTAGCGATCCCGCGTTGCGGCAACAGCCTCGTAAAACGCATCCGGTTGGCCCGCGCGGATGGCCGCGAGCAGGGTTTCATCCGCGGCGCGCAAGCGGGCCTTATCCGCGTCGTTCCAGGGGGCCGGGTCGCCAAACGCGGGGCCCACATGGGCCAGGTCCACGGCTGCGACCACAACCGTGGGCTTTTCGTCCACAGCAGCGCGCAGGATATCGGCCACACGGCTCCAGGCTACGTCCTCACGCGGATGGCGGCCACTACCGAAGTAGTGATCTAGGCCGCCGAGCAAAATGGGCACCACGTCCACGGCCCGGCCGTCTCGCAGATGATGAGCCCACACCAGCGCAAGTTCAGCCGCGTGTTCGCCAATGTGGTGCACTTCATGGCGAAAGGCCTCCTCCTCACCCAGGGCCGCGGCCAAACGGTCGACCACGTCCTGCGCGGTGGGCAGGACACCATAAGGGGTCGCGTACGACTGGCGAGTAAGCGTAATGGCGCCGGGTGGCGCGTTATGATCCGTCGCGAGCACAATGACGCGCTCCGCGCGCTGAAGAGCCTCCCGAGCCAAACTCCATGCAGCCGCGTACACGCGATGCCCACGAGCATAATCAATATGTGGGCTGACGACGCCGACCACCGGTCCTGCGAGCTTCTCATGAGCCAGCACCGTGCGCAAATATGTGTCCATTTGCGCGCGCAGGGCCTCTGGCTCTTTGGGATAGACCTCGCCTGCATGACTGGGCTCGCGATATGGCCCCGCGCGGTACGAAGCCAAACGTCGGGCCTGATAAGCACGAAAGCGGTCATTCTCCAGAAAGTAGGCCTGATCCAAATCCTGAATCAGGCGGTCGAGCACCTCAGGCGGCAAAGGCACGCCGTAGCGCACCAACATTGCGGCCCGCATGGCCTGAGGCGTATGCGTGCCATCCATGAGCGCGAGCACAGGAGCCAAATCCGCGGGCACGAACAGCACATGGGGCGACAGGCGCAGTGGGTCTTGCAAAAGAAAGCCGGGCGTATCGCGATAGGTAAACGGGATCAAACGCAACGGTCGCAGCAGCGGTTTGAGATCGGCCATACTGCCAACTCCGCAAGGGGCTCAAGGGCGCCAGCGAACTGGACGCGCGACGCGCGCGAATCCGGGCTGTTTCCTCGGCAGGGTACGGGTATTGTACTCCAATTCCCTTATAGGATAGCACAGAAACGCGAGATAGAGCACGCTAGAGAATACGAGGGCACGGGGGCAGAGCTTAAAACCTTGTCAGAGGCGCGGGTTTTATGTTAGAATAGCGGTCAACCAGCCCAAGGTGGCATGGACGAACGTGTGGCCATGGATAGGCCTCCGGAAAGGCCCAATGAGGAGGTTATGGGATGGAGACCCTGTATACCAGCCCGGAGCCGTCGGCTCGGATCATGGTCGTCGGCGTGGGCGGCGGGGGGTGCAACGCCGTCAATCGGATGATTTCGGAGGGGGTACAAGGTGTTGAATTCGTCGCGGTGAACACGGACGCGCAACATTTAGCCAAGAGCCTTGCGTCCATTCGGGTACGCATTGGCGATAAGCTCACCCGAGGCCTGGGCTCGGGGGGCAAACCAGAAATCGGGCGCAAGGCTGCGGAAGAATCGCAGCAAGAGCTGCGAGAAGTGCTCAAAGGCGCGGATATGGTTTTCATCACCGCGGGGATGGGCGGTGGCACGGGTACGGGGGCGTCGCCCATCATCGCGCGCCTGGCCCGGGAAGAGGGTGCGCTCACCATCGGCGTGGTGACCAAGCCCTTTTCCTTCGAAGGCCCCCAACGCCGCCGCATCGCGGAGGAGGGGATCCGGGCCTTGAAAGAGGAGGTCGATACCCTGATCGTGATCCCCAACGACCGCCTCTTGGACGTGGTTGACCGTAATACCCGCATCCAAGACGCGTTCCGCATTGTAGATGACGTGTTGCGTCAGGGCGTTCAGGGCATCTCCGAACTCATCACCGTGCCCGGCCTGATTAACCTGGACTTCGCGGACGTGCGCACCATCATGTCCGAAGGCGGCGCGGCCCTGATGGCTGTGGGCGAGGCCTCGGGCGAAGACCGGGCCCGCAAAGCCGCGGAAGCCGCGATCTCTAGCAAACTGCTGGATGTGACCATCGAAGGCGCGCGCGGCATTCTGCTCAACATCACCGGCGGGCCAGACCTCACCCTGTTCGAGGTCAATGAGGCCGCGGAGATCATTCGCTCGGTCGCCCATCCTGAAGTCAACATGATCTTCGGCGCGGTGATCGACGAGAATATGGGCGATACCCTGCGCATTACGGTGGTCGCTACGGGTTTCGATCGCAACGAGGGCTCCCGACGCTGGAGCGCGAGCCAGGAGCGCGAGCGCGAACGAGCCCAAACCCCGCCGCGCATCGAAGAGCCGCGCGTGGCATCGGTGCGGCCGCCGGATGAAAACGACGACGAGGGCATCTTGCCACCCTTCCTCCGGCGCCGACATTGAGCCAAGTTGCCTGAATGAGGTGCCGCCTGGAGCGGCACCTTTTCTATTCTCTCATCCGCTCCGCGCGCCACAAACGCGCGCGGGAAGCTCTGTTATAATTCCCGCTCGTGAGGCTGCAACCGCCATACTCGGAAGGATAAGGGACCTATGGGGGGGAATCTACTCTTACGCATTTTCGGCGCGTTGGTATTCACGTGGCTCGGGATTGTCCTCGCGGAGTGGCTGGTAAAGGCCGGGGCTGGAGGCACCTTACTTTATTGGCGTCTGGTGCTGGGCTTGCTCGGCACGCTAACAGGTTTGACCTTGACCCCCTGGCTCATCCGTCCCTTGCTGCGTTACCTGCGACGCAAAATTATGGAAGTGCCCGCGGAGACCATGTGGGCCGCGGTCATCGGTGTTATCCTCGGCTGGTTTCTGGGGAACTTGTTCACGCCCATTTTACAGCTGCTACCCTCGCCCTTGAACCAGGTACTGCAACCGGTAGAACAGATCTTCTTTATGTATCTCGGGGCCCAAGTCTTTGTTGCGCGCAAAAACGACCTCTTGAGCATCTTTCGTTGGCTTCAAGGCGGTTCACGAGAAAGCACCAACGCCGCGGTACCCGGCCAACAGCGCTACGTGCTTGATACCAGCGCCCTCATCGACGGCCGCATTGTCGAAATGGCCCGGCTCGGATTCATCCAGGGCGAATTCGTCGTGCCCCGGTTCGTGCTCTTTGAGCTGCAAAGCATCGCAGACGCGCCTGAGCCCGAACGCCGCCGCCGGGGCCGCCGCGGCTTGGACATGCTCGACGAACTCAAACGCCTCAGCCATGTGCACGTGCGCATCAGCGACATCGACCCCATGGATGTGCACGAAGTGGATCATAAAATCGTCACCATCGCCAAGCGCCTGGGCGCGCCCATCATTACTACCGACTACAACCTCAGCCAGATCGCGCGGCTGCGGCAAGTGTCGGTCCTCAACCTGCATGAGCTGGAGAAAATTATGCAGCCGCCGTACCTGCCCGGTGACCGCATCACCATTACCATCACCCAAGCTGGTAAAGGCCAGAACCAAGGCGTGGGCTTCTTGCCCGATGGCACCATGATCGTGGTCGAAGATGGCCGTCACCTCATCGGTCGCGAGGTGCCCGTCGTGCTAACCAAAGTGTTACAAACCACAGGCGGCCGCATCATCTTCGCCCGGCCCCAGCTCGAGGAGGAGCGGCAATGACCCTGCGCGTGTACAATACCCTCACCCGGCAAAAAGAACCCTTCCAAACCATCGAACCTGGCAAAGTGCGCATGTACGTTTGCGGCCCCACGGTGTACGACAAGGCGCACCTCGGGCACGCGGTCTCGCTCCTGGTCTACGACATCATCCGCCGCTATCTAGAATACAAAGGCTACGACGTGCGTCACGTAATGAACTACACCGATGTGGACGATAAAATCATCAACCGCGCGCGTGAACTCGGCCAGGATCCACAAGCTCTGGCCGAGCATTACATCCAGGAATTCGAAAAGACCATGCGCGCCCTCGGCGTGCTCTGGCCCACCGTCCAACCGCGCGTCACCCAAGAGATGGACTGGATTCAGCGCATGGTCCAGGGCCTGCTCGACAAAGGATACGCGTACCAGGTCGAGGGCAACGTCTACTTCGATGTAACCAAAGACGAGGACTACGGCAAGCTCTCGGGCCGCCGGCTAGAAGACCTGCGCGCGGGCGTGCGCATCGAACCCGATCCCAACAAACGCCACCCCGCGGACTTCGCGCTCTGGAAGGCCGCAAAGCCCGGCGAGCCCACATGGGATAGCCCCTGGGGCCCGGGGCGCCCGGGCTGGCACATCGAGTGCTCCGCGATGAACCTGCACCACCTGGGGGAACAGATCGACATTCATGGCGGCGGGCAAGACCTCATCTTTCCGCACCACGAAAACGAGATTGCCCAAAGCGAAAGCTACACAGGCAAAGAGCCTTTCGTCCGCTACTGGGTGCACAACGGGATGCTGCGGGTTCGGGGCGAGAAGATGTCCAAATCTCTGGGCAACTTCATCACCGTGGACGACTTCTTGGCCGAACACGAGCCCGATGTGCTGCGCATGATCCTGCTCAACGCGCACTATCGCAGCCCCATCGATTATGACGAGCCTCATGTACAACAGGCCAAGCAGGCCCTCACCCGGCTGCGCAACGCGATGCGCCCCGCCTACCCCAACGCGCCCGGCGCGGATGACGAGGTGCTGCAACGCCTGCAGGCGCAAATCCAGGCGACGCGAGAAGGTTTTGAGGCCGCGATGGATGACGACTTCAACACCGCAGCCGCGCTCGCGCACCTGTTTGAGCTGGTGCGCGCCATCAACCAGGCCCGCGACGCGGGTGCGACGGACGCCCAGCTCCAACCCGCGCAAGACCTGCTGCGAGAGCTGGGCGAGGATGTCTTCGGTCTGCACCTGCAACCCCAAGCTGAGGGCGCATCCCAGGCAGATATCGAGCCCTTGGTCGAGCTGCTCATCGAGGTACGGTCCGAGCTGCGTAAGCAAAAGCAGTTCGCTCTGGCCGACCTCATCCGCGACCGCCTCGCGGCCCTGGGCATCCGCCTGGAGGATACGCCCCACGGCACCACCTGGCGCCGCGAAACACGTGAGCCGCACGCAAACCAGCCATGAGCACCGAATGGTTGTACGGCTACCACAGTGCCTATGAAGCCCTGCGCGCGGGCCGCAGGGCTTTTTACGCGCTCTGGCTCGCGGAAGGCCTGCCGACCAAGCGCGTCCGTCCTTTGTTAGAACTCGCCGCGCAACGCGGCGTGCCCGTGCATTATCGTCCCAAGGACCAGATCACCCAGGTGACAGGCACCCGCCATCATCAAGGCGTGGCCCTCCATGTTGGGCCCTATCCTTACGTGCCTTTCGAGGACGTACTCGCTCAGCTGCCGACTGACGAGCCCGCGCTGCTCCTGCTCCTTGACCAAATCCAGGACCCGCGCAATTTGGCCGCGTTGCTACGTACCGCGGACGCGGTGGGCGTGCACGCGGTCATTATCCCCAAACGGGGGCAAGTAGGCGTCACGCCGACGGTGGTGCATGTCTCTGCGGGCGCGTCCGAACACGTTCGCATCGCGCGCTATAACCTCGCGCAAGCGATTCGTGCGTTGCAGGCGCGCGACGTGTGGGTATATGGCCTGGACGCGGGGCCCCACGCGCAGCTCATCACGACAGTAGACCTGCGCGGCCCCCTGGCGTGGGTGGTGGGCAGCGAGGGCCAAGGCCTGCGGCGCTTGGTGCGAGAGCGATGCGACGCGCTGGTGCGCCTACCTATGCGAGGCAAGGTCGCATCCCTGAATGCGTCGGTCGCGGGCGCGGTCGCCCTGTACCTGACCTGGCACGCGCGCGGGTTTGCCACACCGCACGATCGCGACCACGCGCTCACGACCAGGGACGCGTGAACAGCCTCAAGCCAGCACCACTTACAGCGCGCCGCCCTCCCAACCGAGAGCCACGTCTTATCCGGCCGCGAGGGCCGTCCAACTGTGGCCGCCATTATTTTTATGTGACCTCAAAGGCTATTCGCGCGTCCAAAAGGGTAGGCCGAAAGGCCACGCGGGATCGGGGTGAATTGATGTATAATCCCTGTGACGAGGGGCAACAATGACCAAGGAACAGCAAGCCTTACCGAACCCGGATGCTAACGCGCCTTCGGGGCGATGGAAGTGGTACGCATTCGCGGCATTGGTCGCGCTCATGCTGCTGTGCGGTGGCGTGACGTGGTGGCTGATGCTGCCCACCACGCCAACTGCGCGCATCCGGGACATTGTGATTATTTTCCTCGCGCTGGTAGGCTTCTTGACCAGCATCGCGCTGGTCGTGCTGCTCGCGCAACTGGCTGTGCTTATTCATATGCTGCACGAAGAGCTCAAACCCATCCTGCATAGCACGCAGGAAACGGTGAGCACGGTGCAGGGCACGGTGAATTTCGTGAGCAAGCATGTGGCCGAACCTGTAATTAAGGTAAGCAAATACGTCGCGATGGCCCGAGCGGTGGCCGCGGTACTCCGCTCGCGGTCCCGGCGTCGATAACCCCGCGTTTCATTTTCGATACGCTTTTCAGGAGGGTGGCCATGACGGAACGGAACGATTTCGGTGCTTTTTTGGCAGGCATGATTGTAGGTGGCGCGCTGGGTGCGATTGTGGCCCTGCTTTACGCACCCCAACCCGGTGAAGAGGTTCGCAATCTGCTGAAGGAGAAGAGCGTGGAGCTCAAGGACCGCGCGGCAACGGTCTCGGGCGAGGCACGCTCCAAGCTGGAAAAGACAGTGAGCCAACTACAAGAGCAAGTGGCTGAACTGAGCCGCACCCTGCAAGAGCAGGTAGTGGTGCTCAAAGAACGGGGCAAGAGCGCTAGCGAAGCTCCGGCCGCGTCTGACGAAACTCCCGCGGCGGAAGGCGCAGACGATGAGGGCGCGGTCATTGCCTAATCTTCGTGGCTACTAACAACGCGGCGGGAGACGCCCGCCGCGTTTGCTTTTTCAAGAAAAAGCATGACCGGCACGCTCTATATCGTCGCGACGCCCATCGGCAATTTGGAAGATATCACCCTGCGCGCGCTCCGGGTGTTGCGCGAGGTAGACCTCATCGCGGCCGAAGATACGCGACGCACAGGCCAGCTCCTCGCGCATTATGAGATCGCGACGCCGGTAGTGCGTTACGACGAACATAGTCACGCGCGGCAAGCGCCCAAAATCTTACGCGCGCTGGCTGAAGGTCGGGACGTCGCGCTGGTCTCCGACGCGGGCACGCCACTGCTCCACGACCCCGGACACGAGCTGGTGCAAGCCGCGCTGGCCGCGGGCCATCGCGTGGTACCGGTGCCTGGCCCGAGCGCGGTGCTTGCGGCCTTGGTCGCGTCCGGGCAACCCGCGGTGCCCTTCGCGTTCGCGGGCTATCCCCCGCGCAAGGCCGCGCAACGCCGACGCTGGCTTGAAACCTGGGACGACTGGCCCCATACCCTGGTGCTACTGGAAGCCCCCCACCGGCTGGCCGCGACCCTGGCGGATATGGCTGCCCTGTGGCCCGAACGTCCCCTGGTGTTGGCGCGCGAACTCACCAAGCGCTTCGAAGAGATTTGGCGTGGCACCGTAGCCCAAGGGGTCGCCCATGTGCAAACCCACCCACCGCGCGGGGAATATACGTTGGTCCTCGGACCGAAACCGCCAACGCCAAGCCGCTGGGATGAGGCAACCCTGGACCGCGCGATTGCCCAGGGTCTGGCCCAAGGCGAAGCACCATCCGCGCTGGCCCGGCGCCTCGCGCGCGCCAGCGGCTGGCCTCGCCGCGCGGTGTACCAACGCATCCAGGCCGGACGAACACCTCTGAAGGACGAGGAAGGATGAGCTCGGTTCCCTGGCCGCCACCGCCACCCCGCCGCCGTCCTTGGGTGCGCGCGCTATCCGCGTGCTGGGCCGCGTGGTCGCTGCTCACGGCCGTGCGTCTACCCTGGGCGCCTCCTTCGCTGGACGAGCGGGGCTGGGCACGCGGGCTCGCGTGTTATCCCGTGGTTGGCCTGGCCTTGGGCGTCATGCTGCTCTGGTTCGCGGGGATGGGGCTGATCACCCTGGGCTCCATCACCCTATGGCTGCTCGCGCCGCTGTGGGCCCTGCTCACGGGTGCGCTGCACCTCGACGGCCTGATGGACACGGCCGACGGGCTGATGGGCGGCGCGACGCCCGAGGCGCGCTTACGCATCATGCGCGATGAGCGCGTGGGCGCGTTCGGCGTGGTGGCCGCGCTCAGTGTGTTCGGGGTCAAAATGGCCGCACTGGGGATGGGTGTCCCCCTGGAAGGGCTTATCCTCGCGCCTGTATGGGCCCGCTGGGCCGCGGTGTGGGCCATCGTTCGCTATCCCTACGCCCGCGACCAGGGCCTGGGCCGCGCGCTCAAAAACCACAGCCGCCCGCGCGACCTGTTGCTCGCGAGCCTCGCGGCGGTGCTCATCTCGCTGCCCTTTGACCACGGTTGGCTCTTCGCACTGGTGGCTTGGGCCACGGCGGTCCTCTTCGCGCGAGCAGTGCAAGAGCGGGTACCGGGCTTCACGGGCGATATGTATGGCGCGCTCATCGAGCTGGTGGAGACCCTCATCCTGGTGGTCGCACACTCACCCCACTTGCGAGTGCATTGGATTGTGCCCCAAGGCCCCCCTTGGATCTAATCCTCCCCGCGCAATTGCTCCAACAACCGGGCGTCCTCCAGGTCTTGAGGACGGCCCG
>JAADFA010000151.1 GCA_013153135.1 Chloroflexota bacterium | reverse complement strand
CTGTCGACTAATAACTACTCACCAACTTCCCCAAAATTCCATCCGGACTTCACACGATCTTCATACCAGCCCAGTAGCCTGAAGGGCGAACAACAGCGAAACTCTGAACGCGATGCGAGGAGGTACCCCATGCAAAAGCGAACGACGCGCTGGCTTCGAGGATTGGGCTGGGTGGCCGTCTTGGCGTTGGTAGCGCTAAGTCTGGCCGCGTGCAGCTCGGCTGCGAGCACCACGAGCGCACCCACGACCGAGCCCGCGGCTGCAACCGAGGCCGCACCCGCTGAGGCCACCGAAGCGGCCACTGAGGCCCCCACCGAAGCCGCAACCGAAAGCCCGACCGAGGCGCCTACCGCGGCCGCAACCACACCCGCAGGCCATAGCCACGGCCAAGGGCAGATGGGCGGTGGTCCTCCTGCTGGCCGTGGCCCGGGCGGTGGACGGTGGACTGTCTTCCATCAAGAACCCATCCCTGAAGAGTTCGCGAACCTGACCAACCCCATGCCTGGCGATCCGGAGTCCATCGAGCGCGGCAAAGAGATTTACCAGACCCACTGCGCGGTGTGTCACGGCGAGACGGGTATGGGTGAGGCTGAGGCCGGTCAAGTCCTTGACCCGCCCGCACTCCCCTTGGCTCGCACCACGCGACAGGTGAGTGATGCATACCTGTATTGGCGCATCCACGATGGTGGCCTCCCCTTCGGCACCGCGATGCCGGCCTATGGCAACGCGCTCACCGAACAGCAAATTTGGGATGTAATTAATTACATCCGTTACCTAAGCGAGCATGCCGGGGATGAAGCGCAAATGCAGGCCGAGATGCTCGCGAAGGCTGTGGCCGAGGGCATCATTACCCAAGAAGAAGCCGACCTCTTCCAGCGGGTGCATGCGCTCTTAGAAGAGTACAAGCAACAGCATGAGGACGAGCTTAAGGCGCAAGCAGGTGGCAATCCCGACGCGATGATGGAGCTCATGTTCAAGGGCCTCATTGAGCAGGGCCTCATTACGGAGGACGAAGCCAAGGCCTTCCAAGAGATTCATGACCGTCTGCACGAGGCTGGCGTGATGCCCTAACGCGCCCACGGCAGCCCCATATCCCCCTCCCCCGTGCCTCCCGGCCTTCCTTGGCCGGGAGGCCTGCTTTTGCACGGGAATAATTGTTCTCAACGCGTCGGGGCCGCGATGTGTTCGGCGTACCAGCGCAAATAGAAGGGCACTTGACGGCGCCAGTATGTCTCGTCGTGCCGTCCCACGTTGTAGCGCCATTGATGGGGCACCGCAAAGTGCATCAGCCAATCCTCCAGAGCCTGGGCTCCACGGTGGATCTCTTCGCGGTCGTAATCCGCCAGATCGATGCTTATGATGGGCCACTGCCCTTCGGGGATGGCCTCTAGCCACCGCGGGATGCGACTCCCATCGCCCCAGAAGACCGCGGGGCTGTGTGCCCCGATCGCGCTAAAGTGCTCCCAGTGCTGCAATCCGACGCGCAAAGCCCATCCCGCGCCCCGAGATAGCCCTCCGATGGCCCAGTACTTCCTCTGGGGAGCTACGGGATAATGAGCTTTGAGCCATGGCAGTAGGTCCTCGACCAGCGCGCGATCAAAGGTGTTATCTGGTGGCAGGGCCCAATTGAGGCTACGGGGTTCCTCGGGCATGACAATGAGAAAGGGCTCCGCCAGTCCTTGTTGGATGAGCTTATCAGCTTCGGCTGGTGCGCCCAAACGTACCCATTGGGTCGCGTCGAAATTCTGGCCGTGGATAAGGATGAGGACAGGGTACGGGGCTGGGCGATTGGGGTCATAGCAGGGGGGCTGGTAAATCCGCGCGCGCAGATGTGTTTCGGGAGCCAAGTGTCGTGTGGGGATAGTCGCTTCGACCACATGACCCGGCTGTAAACGACATGCGGGCAGGCCGCGCGATGGATAGATACCCGTTTGCCCAGGGGCACGCCAACCTGTCCCTACGAGCCAAAGGCTTAGGATGACCCCAAGCCCCCAGCTCAACCAGGTTCGTGCGCGAGAGAGGAAAGGGATCTTAGCGGAAGCGTCGACGCCATTCATCCCGCAGTTGGAGGTTACGCAGATCTTCCCACGGTGGGAGGCTGATGAATTCTTTAAGCAGACGGTAGAACAGCCGCGGCTGTTCGAGCATAGGGAAGTGGGAAGCTTGGGGAATGGCCAGCACGTGGTGATAGGCTGAGGTTGGAAGAGGCCAACGGCCGCTGCCTAAGCGCAGAATATCTCGATAGACCGGGTCCTCTTGGCCATAAATTGCGAGCCAAGGCTGCTCGACGCGTTGGGCCAGGGCCATAATATCGCTGGTCGCGGTGGCTTGCAGCGCGGCTTGCAGCGTCTCATCGGTGACCCGAGCGCTATCTTGCTGCACGGGGAGCGCGGCTTTGCGGTCGGTGGTGAGGTAAGGCCACAAGTCTGATGCGCGTTGGGGCAGCCCGTGGACCCAATTCATGCTCAAGGGCAGCCCGATTGTCGCCACACGAGTTACCCAATCCGGTTCCTCCGCGGCCAGAGCCAGGGCCACCACCGCGCCCAAACCGTGACCGACGAGCACCACATCCACCACCCCTAAGGCATCGATGAAGGAGCGCACTTGGTCGACGAAGGCATCGAGAGTTTCGCTCGGGGGCGCTTGCCCCATGCTACTGCCATAACCGTAAAAATCAAGGGCATACGCGCGATTACGCAGCGACACCTCTTGCATGGTGCCGAGCCAATAACGCCACGACCCAACCCACGTATGCAGAAACAGGACCGGCGGCGAGCCCCGGCCTAAAACCTCATAATGCAAGAAAATGCGGTTTTCCAGCAATAGCGCGCTCATCCCGTGCCTATCCTACGAACTTGTTCACGGTCTGGATCAAATCGTCTGCATCAAAAGGCTTGAGCAAATAGGCGTCCGCGCCAGCTTCATATCCTTCTTTGACCTCGGCCTCTTGACCTTTGGCCGAAAGGAAAACCACGGGGATATGTTGGAGGTTGGGGTCTTGTTTAATAATACGACACGCCTCGTAGCCTGTCATGCGAGGCATCCGCACGTCGAGCAGAATGAAATCCGGCTTTTCGGCCCGGGCACGTTCCACGGCTTCCTTCCCGTCTTGCGCCTGAATGACCTCGTGCCCCTCGAGCTCTAAAAGGAATGCAATGAGCTCCCGGATATCCGGTTCGTCTTCCGCGATCAAAATGCGGGCCATCAAGCCTCCTCCTTAGTTTCCGAGGTTTGATGTTCTTGGGCTACGGGTAGGGTAAAGTAGAACGTGCTCCCTTTGCCGGGCACGCCCTCACTTTCCACCCAGATGCGACCGCCGTGCATCTCAACCAACTGTTTGACAATGGAAAGCCCCAATCCCGTACCCGCGGTTTTGATCACAAGGGGATGTTCGCCTCGATAGAACCGTTCAAAAATCCGCGGTTGGTCTTCAGGCTTAATGCCAATACCCGTGTCTTTGACCCAAACGAGAACAAAGCCATCCCCAAGGTCCTTCGCGCCCACGCTCACCGTCCCTCCGTCGGGCGTGTAGCGACAGCCGTTTTCGACCAGATTGGCCACAATTTGCTGCACGCGTTGCGGGTCCGCGTAAACCATGGGCAGATCTTCGGGCAAAGGTTCTAGACGGACCTGGATTTTGCGCCCTTTGTCGTCCATCTGGCGCTGGAAGTCGTCCACAATATCCCGCAGGATGGGCGGTAGGTGGGTAGGACGCGGATCGAGGCGAATGCGGCCTGATTCCAAGCGGGAAAGGGTCAATAAGTCGTTGACCAAATGAATGAGTCGATTGACATGTCGCTGGATTACCTCAATAGCCTTGCGTTGTTTGGGCCCAAGTTCACCCATAATTTGAGGACGTAAGAGCAGATCGACATACCCTTTGATAGCGGTCAATGGCGTACGGAGTTCGTGGCTCACTGTGGCCACAAACTCCGATTTCATGCGATCAACCTCAATTTGGTGCGTAATATCGCGAATAGCCGAGACCGTGCCGATGAAACCCTGGTGCCGATCGATCATGGCTGAAAGGTGCACGGAGAGCACCCGGCCGTCCTCCAGCTCAATCTGGGCGGCTGCAACTTCGCCCGGCTTGTACGACTCAGGGTTTTGGGACCACTTGCGAATACTGCTGAGCCACGTCTGTCCTTGGGCTCCAAAGAGGCCACGGAAGCGCTCCAAGGGTTGGCCTACCAGGTCATCTGCCGGGATGCCCAAAAGCCGTTCGGCCGACGGGTTGACCAGGGTCACCGTGCCATGCACATCCGTGACCAGGATGCCGTCCGCGACGGCCTCCAGAATGGCGCGCATTCGGCTGGCCTCGATCTGCTGCTGGCGCAGCATTTGTCCAGTTTCGATCGCGTGCTCTTGGATGAGTTGAAAGAGCTCCGCGTTTTGGATGGCCGTCGCGATTTGCATGGCCGTGACCTGGATAAGGTCCAGGTCATCTTCGGACCACTCGCGCGGTTCGGGCAAGAAGATGAACAGGCCGCCCCGGCTTTCTGCGCCATGCAGTAGGGGCACGGCCACACCAGCTGGATAGTGCCCGAAAGTTTCCCGCCATACCCTGGGCCAATTGGTATTGGGGTCGATAAGCAGCCGCTGGCGCTTGAGGACCAGGGTGCGCATCCAAGGGTCGTTGAAGGGGAGGTCAAGTTTTTGCCCGCCGTAGGGTGGTTGATAGCGTCCGCGGCCCGCGCGCCATAAAGCCTGGTGCGTTTCCATATCCCAAAGCACGACCGCGGTTTGGGCCGCGTTCAGCCCCTCCAGCAACACCTGAAGCGTGCGGTCAAGAATTTGGTCCAGGTCGAGGCTGCTGGCTAGTTCGGCAAAGATGTGTGCGAGGAGCTGGGCGCGATGTTGCTCACGGCGCAGGGCTTCGGTACGTTCGGCCACGCGGCGCTCGAGGTCTTGGGTGAGGCGGCGAGTAATGTTATAAAGCCGCGCGTTTTGCAGGCTGGTGGCAGTCTGCTGGGCCAGGGTACGGGCCAACAGCATATCATCAGGCGAAAAGGCTTGCTCGCGCCAAAGCAAGAACAATCCATAGAAATGGTCTTCGGTGTCGTGCACCGGCACGACGAGGTAGTCCACGTCCTGTTGGGGCAGGCGCTGGACCAAATCGGCCAACGCGGCTTCGCTTTGCGGCCGAGCGGTGTGCAACAGGCGTTTGCTGGCTGCAAGGGTACGCAGCAGCGCGCGCGCTTCGGGCAAGGGCTTGCCGGGCTCGCCCAGCGCGGGCTTGGGGTATTCCGCTTCGAGGATGGCTTCATCGTGCTCGTCATCCCAAGTGAGCACGGCGAGGTGCTGGGCCTGCAGCGCGGTGTAGAGGTGTTGCCCCGCGCGTTGGAGGATGGTGTGGGGTTCCAAGCTGCTGCTGAGGTCGGAGATGACCTGGTGAAGCAGCGCGAGTTGTCGGGCCCGGGCCTCGGCCTCTTGGGCTTGACGCCGTGCCTGAGCCAGGCGACGCTGCTGCATGAACAGCCGGGCCGCGTATTGAGCCGCTCGGGTCGCGAAACGAACTTCGTCCTCATTGTAGGCGTTGGGCTCACGGCGCTCAAGGACCAAGATGCCCAGCATCGGGCTGGTTTCGTCCTCGCTAAAGGGCACGCCCAGCCATGTGCGATGTTCTACGTCTCCCAAGCTGGGGAAGTAGGGACTATTTTGCACATCAGGAATATAGAGGGCCTGTCGAGTGCGTTGGACTTCTTGAAACAGGCGGCTATCTCGGATGTTGACCTGGAGCCCGATGGGAGAATTGGCTTCGTCAAACCCCAGGGCCGCGACCGCGACCAGGCGATCCCCTTCTTGCAACCATAGCGCGCCACGGTCAAAAGGCAGCGCTGCCTGGAGGCTCGGCAGAAGCTGCTCGAGCAGCCCGGCCTCGTCCTCGGCTTGCATAAGTCGAAAGAGCGCGCGCAATCCCGTCTCGGCCAAGGCGAGATGGGCCGCGGGCGTTGTTGGGGAGGATGGCAGCGGCGCGGTATCCCTGAGGGTCATGGTCGGCTCCTCAACGTCGGCGTTGCGTGTGGCTTTGCGCGGCGAGCTCGGTGATCTCCCGAATATCCGCAAAGTCGTGTTCGCGCGCGTTCAGAATGCCGATATCCAAGGTCATAAGGGGCACCTTCTCCTCGGTGCCGTCTTCCTTCTTGCGCACAATATAACCCCGTTCGCGATCGATGTAGTTGTAGAGGGTCTTGACTTCTTCGTCGAAGCGGGCCTTGAGGTGATCGGCAATGCGCCCTGCCCGATGTTCGTCGGTCACAATAATAAAGTTCGACTCTGCTGGATGGCCAATGAAGTCGTCCTCTTTGCCCATCTGATCCATGACCTGAGTGATGAGGATCGCTGTGAACCGCAAGGCATCGTCCGCGGCGATAAAGCCATACACCTCGCGGAAGGCATCAAAGTGCTTGATCCAGATATCAACAAGGGACCAATCTTTTCGGCGGATAATACGCCGTAGATATTCCTCAATGGATCGCCCTGAAGGGAAGTGGGTTCGTGGGTCAGTAAGCCGTTCGCGCTCGATGCGCTTGAGGATATTTTTAATACGCAAGCGAAGTTCATCAGGGTCGAACGGTTTGGTGATGTAGTCGTCGGCGCCCATCTCCAGGCCCTGCAGCCGGGAGTAGCGTTCGTCCCGTTGGGTAAGAAAGATAACAGGGATGTGCGCGGTCCGTGGGTTCGAGCGGATCTGGCGGAAGACTTCATACCCATCAATGTCAGGCAAAATAATATCAAGGAGAATGAGGTTGGGCATGAGCGTCCGTGCTTTGCGCACGGCTTCACGCCCTGTGGACACGGTGGTTACCTGGAACTTCTCGTGCTCAAAGAACATTTTGAGCATGGTCGCGATGTCCTGGTCGTCTTCCACAACCAAAAGCCGCGGACGATTCATCGGGCTTCCTCCTGCTTTCCGGGTCTTGTATGGGCCGCCTGGCGAACCTGGGCCCACCGGCTTTCGGAAATGCGATGGCCGAGACTGGTCAATGGTGCGGGGCGAAAACCGTGATATGCTGCCAGGTCGGCGATTTCCAGGACTTTCGCCTTTGGAATGTCTCTGCCAATAGTATAACACTCAAAGCGGCGTTCTAAGGTAAGAACCATCGTTTCAGCCATGCATGCGTAGGCCCAACCACGAGGGAGGCCAAAATTAAAGTGGAAGTCGACCGAACCGGGAACGAGCACAGTGCCGCCATCGATGACCAAGACGTCTTTACGACGTTGGCTGACCCGTACGGAGACGTCACGCGGCAGAGCCATATCCAGCACCACTGCGCCCGGCCGCAGGTGCTGGGGATGGATGATCGCCCGTCCTGCGGTGGTGGCGGAGAAGACGGCATGGGCTTCACGCAGGCGTTCGAGGGCGGTTGTGGCTTCGATCGCTGCGCGGCGGGGCGTCGCGGTCAGGGCGGCACGTACGCGTTCCACGCCCCGAGTTCGGCGGCCGATAAGGATGACCCGTTCCACTTGGTCCGCGAGCAGGTCGGCCGCCGCGCGGCCGACCGCGCCCGTCGCGCCGACCACGGCCACGGTCAGGCCTTCCCACGGCAGGCCGAGGCGCTCGATGGCCTGCCGCAGCTGCTGCAATCCCACCGCGACGGTGTACGAGTCGCCCGTCGTGACCGGAATGCTCAGCGCTTTGGCCACCGTTACGCCAGCATCGCCAATGGCCGCGGTCCACGCGCCCAAACCCAAAATTTGTGCGCCCAGACGTTCGGCCAAGCGGCCTGTCTGGATAATCTTGCGGTAGACAAAATCTAACGACGACGTCCGCATCCGTTGGGGCGTGAGGGGGCATGCAACCAGCCATCCCTCAATGGTTTCGCCCGTGGCCTGGGAGCGGATCCCCTCAATATGGGAGAGCTTAACCGGCGGCCAGTAACCCGAAAGGAAATGGATTAAGGACTCGGGCAAAAGCTTGGCAAGCAGGGGGTAACGCCGCCGCACGTCCCCCTTCGGGTCAATGGGATGGATCATGAACGCGAAGGTTGGGCGGTCGGGCATGAGTAACGCTACTTATTGCTGAAGTAAGGATAGCCAGGGAATTCCGGAGGCCGGGGGTACAGACGCTGGACCTTGAAATCAAGCTTGATGCGATGGTGATCACTATCTTCGTAAAATACGTCCCGCGTGATCACCCGGCGCTCGTCGGTGGCAGCCAGGACCACGTCCGACTCGATGGTGCGGGCAGGGTAGATGACCAGGCCCGAACCGATGCGGCAGTTATGGCCCACCGCGCCGCCCAGTACGGGGAAGGGCGTTTCTTCCAGCTGGCCGTCGGGTCGCCGTGCTTTGATGGGCCGGGAGAGCAGGTTGAAGTCGGTGAACGTGGTCCCCGCGCCGATGAAGGTGTTGCGGCCGACGACACACATTTGCAAACAGGTGTTTTGGGCTACCATGCTGTTGTCCATCAGGGTAGTCATGAACAGGGACGCGCGGAAGGGCAAAAACGCGCCATCCCCGACTACTGAGAGCTGCAAATGGCAGCCCTGGCCGATGTTGACGTTGTCGCCGATGATGCAATTGTCGATCACCGCGCCCGCGCCGATGGTGACGTTGTCGCCGATGGTGGTTGGGCCGAGGATGATGGCTGTGGGGTCAATGGAACAGTTGCGCCCAATTTTGACCAATTCAGAGCTCTGCAAAACCTGCTTGCCTTCGAACATGGCTTTGAGCAGGATCTTGAACTTGTAGAAAGGATCGCGGTTGACGCGATCCTCGAACCGCGCGCCCCGGGTAAAGAGGCCGAAGATAATATCAGCCACGTAGACGTGCACCCAAGTGTCGATGGCGACCAGCGCGCGCAGCGGAACGTGAAAGGTTAGGTCGCCACCTTTGTAGGCCATGTAGGTGGGGATGTGATAATAGCCAATTTCGCGGCTCTGCAGGTCGATGACCACGGGCTCGGGAGGCTCTTGGGTCAAGCCATGGGGGTAATACCACATGTCGGCCAGGTAGAGGTCACCGTAGCGCTGGTACGAGACCGACAAGGGAAGCATATGGTTTTTGAAGGCGGGGTCATCTTCCCGAAAGGCGACCCGCGCGGGACGACGAAGCTGTTTTGCCTTTTCAAGAAAGGCTTCGACAAAGGGTCGGTCAAAGTAAAGATTGTCACGATATACGAGGGTGGGCTCTTGGATTTCTGGCCAAGGCTGTTGGGGTTGGACGACCAGCTCCCCTTCGGCCCACGGGTGCAATACTTCGTTCTGCAGCACCCAGAGGGGTTTGTTCTGGATGCGCAGATCCCGGGCCGGTTCGTTGAAGGGCCAAATGGGACGGGGTTCGTGCAAGATAAGCTTGAACATGCCTTACCCCAAAAGGCGCATGTCTTCGTCTTCCGTAGCCAGGAAGCGATAGAGCAGGATGTTGAAGCTCCAAGGCACTTCCAACATGGGGAAGTGCCCGGCCGTCGCGAGGCGGTCGATCTCCGCATGGACGACGCCCTGCTTGAGGACCAACCACTGGTTTGGGTTGACGATAGGGTCGCGCATGCCGTAGATGCCGAGGACCGGGGCTTTGATTTTGGGCAACTCGGGTCGCAGGTCCACTTCACGCAGCGAGCCGATGCTCTGGAAGAACGCGACCAGGTCGGTCTGGGAGAGGTCCCGTTGTAAGCGGTCAGGCCATAGCGGGTCCGGCGTGATTAAGGGGAACAAAAACCGAATCAACGCCGTAAGAACAAAAGACCAACGATAGACGATTCGGGCAATAAAGGGATGGCTGGCCAGTTTGAGGAACCAGGCCAAGGATGAACCCTGGATAGGGCTGCCGATGACCGCGACCCGTTCGACCAGTTCGGGATATCGGATAGCCAGGGCGAGGGCGACAGTGCCCCCCATGCTGTGCCCGATAATGGGCGCCTGGCTGATGCCCAAGCGGTCCATGAAGTATTGGACCATCTCCACAAAGTCGTCGACCCGGTACGCGCGTGCGGTGGTGTCGGACTCGCCAAAGCCCCAGAAATCCAGCGCGTAGGTGCGATAATACTGGCTTAGGTACGTCATGGTGTTGTGCCAAATGCGCCATGACTCCAGCCAGCCGTGGAGCAGGATTAGGGGTTTGCCCCGGCCGATGACTTCGTAATGCAGGATACCCTGCTGAGTTACAATCGAGGGCATCGTCCGCTATTGCTCCTACAGGGTTCGGGCTAGGCGACCGCCACATGGTTCGGCTCGCGTTTATTCTGCGCTTTGTTTTCCATCATCCGAAGACGAGGCTCCTGTCCGTTCAATCTCTTTGGGCAGCCGATGGGCCTCGCCGCTCTCGATCCATTCTAAGATGCTATACAGCAGTTCCAGCAGCACTTTTTTGACCGATTCCTTGTCCGTGGCAACGCAGGGGACCAGTTTGACGTTATCCGGAAGCCGCAGCGCGATACGCAAGTCCTCCACGTCCCACGCGTCGGGCAAGTCTTGCTTGTTGGCCGCGACGACGTACGGCGTGGGGGCATAGGCGCGGAAGGTCTCCAAAATACGGCGGGCTTCGCGGAAGGTCTCGGGTCGGGTGCTGTCGACCAACACGATGAAGCCCAGCATCCCCTCTGAGAGGATCTCCCACATAAAGTCAAAGCGTTTCTGGCCCGGCGTGCCGAAAAGATACAGGACGAGGTCATCGTCGATGGTAATACGGCCGAAATCCATGGCGACGGTGGTGGATTCTTTTAGCGCGCGCTCATCAGCCGCGCTGATGCGGCGCTCGGTGGCAACGACATCAATCTCGCTCACCGTCTTAATGAATTGGGTCTTCCCAGCGCCGAAGGGGCCAGTGACAACGATCTTTACTGCTTGCATCTCACCCTTCCTTGACCAAAGGTTACGAGTCGGGGTTGGCTAACTTCGCCGAATGCGGGCGATGAGCTTTTGGACCAATCCGATGCTTTCTTCTTTACTACGATTCGCGAACGCGTGCCGGATGACCCGTTTGGGTCGATAGTCCTCAGGCCGAACCAGCTCAACTAAACCGGCTTGAATCAGCGCGTACGCGATACGGCGCACTTCCAACTCGCTGAGGTTGAGCACCCGTGCAATTTTGCGCAGGGAGTTCCGCGGGTTAACGTAGGAGAGGAAGCGCCACTCCTCTACGTTTAATTTGAGCTGTTTGACGTCCGTTCGCGGTTGATCCACGAACTTCAACGCCATATCCAAATCAGGTATCTCGGCTTGAAGGCTCTCCCACTCGCGCAGCTGACGGGTCCCTTCAATGATGAGGTTCTCCAGGCTCAAACGTACGGGAATACGTTCACGCGGAGGCGGAATGTTTTTTTGAAACTCAAACTGACCATTGACCCAGCTGAACAAGTGACGCACAATATCTGCATAATGCCGTTTAAGAGCCGCTAAAATATCCGTTGGTTTAAAATAGCCAGAATTGACCAGCAACAAGCCCAACGCCTTGTCATCCATTTTGCTCATGCGCTTTTTCAGCGCTTGATATTTTACACGGTCGAGCTTTTTTTGCTGGTGGAGCACGTCCAGTAGATCTACCGGCTTGGACAGAAAGCCCGCGTAAACCAGTTTGCCATCTTGGAAGTAAAGTTCGGCCGTTTCACGAGGACCTTCGATGACCAGTCGCCCATCTTTGCGCGCTAAATGGATAAGATGGAGCAACTGCACCAAGGAAAAGTTGCGTAAATTTCCTTTCAATGCCATCAGCCTGGCTCCCAAGACGTGCCAAGTATTGCACGGGTGGAATCGGGGGCATTATACCAACAAGCCTGGCGGACCGTCAAATTTGCGTTACGTAGCGTTATCCTAACCACGCGTAGGCCAAAACACCAGCCCAAAGCCAAGCGTCCACGCGGTCAAGGATGCCGCCGTGGCCGGGCAACCAATGTCCCGAATCCTTGACCCCGGCTTGACGCTTGAGCAAACTTTCGGTGAGATCACCCAAGGGTGTGAGCAGGGCCAAGCTAAGCACCAGGCCCAACCGCGCTACCCAGGACGTCGGGAAAGGACCGCCTCCCAAGGCCTCGCCCACCCAAGGAAAGGTTAGGCCATAAAGCACAGCCACGGCCACCCCGCCCCAAAAGCCCTCCCACGTCTTTTTCGGGCTCAGGCGGGGACTCATCGCGTGATGTCCCCATCGCCGCCCGACGAAGTACGCGCTTGAATCATTGACCCAAACCACGCTCAAAGCCCAAAGCCAACCCCAAGGTCCAGCTTGTGCGCGCAAGCCAATCAGGAAGCCGCCCAGTACCCCCAAATACACCGCGGCCAAAACCCCATAGGCCAAGCCGGTGCCCGCGCGGTCGTGTCCTCGCTCGTAGCGCACCAGGGCCAAAGTGCTCAGCCCAAGCAAACTAACCATCAGACCGGCCACGACCGCAGTGTTCGGGCGCAACGCCACCACCCAACCCAATAAGGGCAACGCGACCCCCAGGATAGTGGACCAGCTAGGCAAGCGCGCATCCAAGGGAATGAGATGGTGAAACTCCCACGCGGCCACGAGCAGGGCCACGAGCACTACGCCCGCGAACGCGAGCACAGGACTGAACACCAGGCCGATAAGTAACGGCAGTCCCAAGGCCGCAACCAGGATCCGCTGTTTGAGCATTGCAAGCCCTCCTCGAAGAACGGGCCGCGAGGGTTTAGCTTCCCTGCCCCAAAAGCAAGAGCCACGCGCCCAACAGCAAAAACGGGCCGTAAGGGATGGGCTGCTCGCCCACCCACTGCCGATGCCGAAGCGCATAATAGAGCACCACGCCCAACGCATACAGGCCCGCGAGCATGGTGCCGAGGGTGAGCCCAGCGATCACACCCGGCCAACCCAGCACGACACCGACCAAGCCGCCCAGCCATACGTCGCCCAAGCCGCGCCAACGCACAAAAAGCACGCCTAGGCCATAAAGCACTCCCATCCCGCCCGCGCCGATTAGCAAACCCAGCAACGTGGACGCGAGGCCGTGCATCCAAACCCCAATGGCACCGCATATGAGGATAGCGACGCTAACCAAAGGGGTATAAACCAGACGATCTTCCCAATCAATAACCGCATGCAGAAAAAAGCACGCGGTTACAGGCCACAACGCGAGCACAGGCCACCGGCCAAGCCATGGCAGCCCCGCGCTCACCAGCGCCAACAGACCAGCCATTACCCAAGGCCGTCGTGGCCAATGCCCGCAATGGGGACACCGGCGCCAGCGCGCGGTCCAACCTAGTCGCGCGCCGCAACGTTCGCAATGAGTGAGCCCTTGCCACGTAGCGCGCAAAATGACCGTAGCCACCCCGTCAAGCAGCAACCCCGCAAGGCCGCCAAGTAACAAGAGGAATAAACTGGTCATGACGCGCGCGTCCATGTTAGCGTTCCTGTAAGAACGAGATAACCATCCCAAGCACACCTAAGACGAATAGGCTTAGAATGGCCACGGCCATAGGGAAGCGATCGCTCCATGGCCGAGGTGGCGGGGGATAGGTTGGTATGACCAACGAAGGCGGGGGAGTGAACGTAGGTAAAGGGGTGTACGTGACGCCCAGGTCGTATTGGGCAGCTAAGGTGGGGTCGGTGGTCGGAATAAACTCGGGCGTTGGGGTCGGTGGCGGGGTAACCAAAGGGGGCAAACCGTTTTCAATGCGGACCAGAGGGGCAAAGACCCATCCCGTGCCGTTGGGACCGCCGGGGTATTCGATTTGAACCCAATTTTGGGTACGAGCGAGGGCCCGGGCCCGTTGCCCTACTACGAGAATGCCGACCGATTCATAATCCACGCTCGGCCCCGCACGGACGTTGATTTGTGGCTCCTCATTTCCGGTGACGATGATGTACGGACCATCGAAGGTTGGCGAGGCCAAAGGATCGGGAGTTTGCGCGAGGCTACGTTGCGTGCTCAACAATATGAGCAGCAACCAGGCAAGACCGCTCCCCAGGGCAACGCTCCAACGGACCAAGCGCGACATCAGGTGCGCGTTCATCGGGGTCTACCTCGTGCGAGGCTTCATTATACCAGCCCTGCCTCTGTCCTCGGACGCACACGCTGGCCTGGGTGCAGGCAAAGCTCGTAGAAGCCCATGCCGCGGGCGGCGAAACCCGCCCGCTATCCTCGCCGCCCGCGCGTTGGGCTGAACTACCCGCGTGCAATTTTATGCAAACTAGCCGCAGGCTTCAGCCTGCGGCGGCGGTGCCTGCGCCTCCCCCTCGCCCCTTGACCGTTTCTACAAC
>JAADFA010000033.1 GCA_013153135.1 Chloroflexota bacterium | reverse complement strand
GGCGAGCTGGCGCCGCAAGGTCTCGGCTTCTTCGCGAAAGCGGGCCAATTTCTCGCGCTCGTGCTGGACCACGTTCGCGGGCGCTTTTTGCGCGAAGGGGCTCGCGAGCAGCTTTTCGAGCCGCGCGATCTGGGCCTCCACCTCAGCCAATTTCTTCTCCAGCCGGGCCCGCACCGCGGGGTCGTCGGAGGGCAAGCGCAGATAGGCCACCCAGGAGCCCGCGACCACCACGGCCGCGTCAGCCGGGGGCTCGGCCTCGGGCACGATGCGCAGGGTGTCGGGCTTCAGCCGGGCCAGCAAAGCCAGACCGTCCCGCACGCTCGCCAGCGCGTCGGCATCGTCGCCGGCCACGATGAGCGCGTCGAGCTTGGTCTTGGGCTCGAGCTTCTGCTCCGAGCGGTAGCGCCGGATCGCGCGCACCAAATCCTGCAGCTGGCGGAAGGTTCGGACCTTTTCGTCCTCCCAGCCTTCGGGCTCGCCGGCCTGGGGCCACTTCGCGACGATGAGCATGTCGGCCCACTCGTCGTCAAAGCTGAACTCTTGAGCCCGTTCGCCAAAGCGCGCCTGGGCCGCCTGCTTGAGGTGGCCCCACAGGGCCTCGGTCACGAAGGGCGTATAGGGGTGCAGCAGGCGCAGGATGGCGTCCAGCACCTTGCTCAGTGCGAGCGCGGTGTAGTAGGCCCGGTCGCCGCCGGCTTTGAGCTGAGGCTTGGCCATCTCCACGTACCAATCCGCGAACTCATCCCACGCGAAGTCGTAGATGACCTTGCCCGCTTCGCCGAAGAGGTAGCGCTCGTTGAGTGCGTTCACCTGCCGGATCACGTCCTGCAAGCGGGCCCAAATCCACGAATCGGCCAGGGTCCAGTCCGGCTCGGCCTGCGGCGCGGTGGGTGCCTGGGCCAGCGCGCGCAGCACAAAGCGGCCCAGGTTCCACACCTTGTTCGTAAAATTGCGGTTCGCCTCGATCTTCTTCCAACTCAGGTTGATGTCATTGCCCGGCGCGTTCCCCACCAGCAGGGTGTACCGCAACGCATCCGCACCATACTTCTCGATGACCTCCAGCGGGTTGATCACATTGCCCGCAGTCTTGCTCATCTTGCGCCCGAACTCGTCCCGCACCAGGCCGTGCAAATAGACGATGCGGAAGGGCTCCTGGCCCGTGAACTCCAGGCCCATCATGATCATGCGGGCCACCCAGAAGAACAGGATGTCGTAGCCCGTCTCCATCACCGTGGTGGGGTAGAAGTAGCGGTAGTCGGGCGTGTCGTCGGGCCAGCCCAGGGTGGAAAAGGGCCACAGGCCCGACGAGAACCAGGTATCGAGCACGTCGGCCTCTTGCACCAGGCGGGTGCTGCCGCACACCGGGCAGCGCTCGGGCGCTTCGCGGCTCACGATGGGCTTGACAGCCAGGTCCACCTTCATGTGCGCGGCTTTTTCCAGGATCTCGGGCCGGGCCAGGCCCTGAGCCTCGAGCTCCGCGTAGGTGGCCATCTCCAGGGTCTTGCCGTCGATCTCCAGCGGCGGGTTGAAGATGAAGCGCACGTGCTCGGCCTGGCGCTTGCCGTCCTCCGCGGGGCAGTCCATGCAATACCACGCGGGGATGCGGTGGCCCCACCATAGTTGCCGCGAGATGGTCCAATCGCGGATGTTCTCCATCCAGTGGTAATACACCTTGGTGAAGCGCTCGGGGATGATGCGGATGCGGCCCGAGCGCACGGCTTCGAGCGCGGGCTCCGCGAGGGGCTTAATTCGCACGAACCACTGCACCGAGGCCATGGGTTCGATGGGCTCACCGCCCCGCTGCGCGAAGGGCACCCGGTGGGTGTACGGCTCCTCTTTGAGCACCAGCCCAGCCTCTTGCATGTCGGCCCAGAGCTTCTCCCGCGCTTCGAAGCGCTCCAGGCCCGCGTAGGGCCCCGCGAGCTCGTTCATATAGCCCCGCTCGTCCATCACAATGAGCACGGGCAGGCCGTGGTCCTGGCCGATTTCGAAGTCCACAGGGTCGTGGCCAGGCGTGATCTTGAGCGCGCCCGTGCCGAACTCCCGGTCCACCCGCTCGTCCGCGATGACGGGGATGCGACGGCCCAGGATGGGCACCACCACCTCGCGGCCGATGTACTTCTGGTAGCGCTCGTCCTCGGGGTGCACGGCCACCGCGGTGTCGCCCAAGATGGTCTCGGGCCGGGTCGTGGCCACGGGGATGTACTCGTCCTCGCTGTCAGCCAGCATGTACTTGAAGTAGTAGAGCTTGCCTTCGACCTCTTTGTACTCCACTTCCAGGTCTGACACCGCGGTTTGCAGGCCGGGCGACCAGTTGATGACCCGATAGCCGCGGTAAATCAGGCCCTTCTCCCACAGGCGCACGAAGGCTTCCATCACCGCGCGGTAGAGGTCCGGGTCCAGGGTGAACTTCTCCCGGTCCCAGTCGCACGACGCGCCCAGGCGCCGGATTTGGGTGGTGATGATGCTGCCGTACTTGCGCTTCCAGGCCCACACCCGCTGCTCGAAGGCCTCGCGGCCCAGGTCGTAGCGGGTTTTGCCTTCCTTAGCCAGGGCGCGTTCCACCATGAGCTGCGTGGCGATGCCCGCGTGGTCGGTCCCGGGCACCCACAGCGCGGGCATGCCTTCCATCCGCTTTTGGCGGATCATGAGGTCCTCGAGGGCCACCATCATCGCGTGGCCCAGGTGTAGCTCGCCCGTCACATTGGGCGGCGGCATGGAAATCACAAAGGGCTCGATGGACGGGTCAAAGCCGGGCTTGTTGGGGTCGTTCCAGGGCTTGAAGTAGCCTTTGCGTTCCCATGTTTCGTAGATTTGGGGTTCCAACGTGCGGAAGTCAAAGGTTTTTGGCAATTCGTACGTCATCGGTCGCCTCCCAAAACAAAGATTGGGGAAGGCCCGCGCGCCGTTGTTGGGAACAGCCGCGGCGCGGGGTTAAACCAAAACGGTCCCTTCCGCGCGAGGACGGAAGGGACCGGTACTTCCGCGGTACCACCCCGCTTCGCCGGGCCTTGCGGCGCCGACGCACTCACCACCCGCCGCGGGCACGGGCTGTGCGCACCCGCGAAGGGCTGGGGCGATAACGGGCCCACCCGGACCGCTCTACTCACCCGGCCTGAGCCGGGCTTTCCTCGGTCTGCGCGCCGGGCGACCTTCAGCGCACCACATCCGAGGCCGGCTCTCAGCCCATCGACCGGCCCTCTCTGTCGGCTGGCCCGCGCCTACTCCTCCCGGCGATCGCAAAACACCAGGGTGCCTTTATTATACAAACGCGCGCCTTTCCGTCAAGGCGCTTCAATCTGCAGAGGTTTACACCCCAATTGTAATACCGTGCGCGCCAAGCGGTTGGGGTGGTCGCGCTTGCCCCTCGCCGCTGTGCCAACACGCCCGACGTCCTACGTGTGCGGTATCTGTAACGTTTATTTGCTTCGCTCAATCATAAGAAAAGACCATCTATGGTTGCGGTACAATTCCTCTGGCTCGTTCACTGTTCTTGATGTCGGGAGGCACGCATGTCTTTGTGGCGTTGGCTGCTCCAAACGCCTTGGATCGAGCGAACTCGGAAAAATCACGCGTTGGAACACGCGACGATTCATGTTTTGAGTCGGCAATACCCAGAGCGCTTCCTCGCGGGGCATTCAGACCCGAAAGGGTTTTGGCTCGTAGGCGATGTGGATACCGTTGCCGTCGAAGCCGCAGTGCACGAGGCTTTACATCGCTTGCGCCAGGGGGAACATCACTTGGCCGTGCATCCGGGCTGTGGCACAAATTATCTCGCGCTCGCGAGCATGAGCGCGCTGGCTGGCATGTTGGGCTTTGCCGGAACCCGTCGCTGGCGTGAGCGTTGGGAGCGTTTCCCCTTGGTTATGTTTTTGAGCGTGCTCGGCTTGCTCATGGGGCGCCCTTTGGGCTATTGGTTGCAAGCAAGCGTGACCACAGACCCAGATGTGCGCGATCTAGAAGTCCATAAGATTTGGCGTGCCCAGCGTGGGCGTCTTCCTGCGCACCGGGTGGAAACCGGGCTTCGTGAGGCCTGAGCCATGACCAAACGGCCCCCGCCCCGGGTTTATATCTTCCACGGCGACGACGCGGTGGGCCGCGCGCGCTATATCGCACAATTGCGGCGCCGCTTAGAGGCGTTGAGCCCGGGCGTCGCAGCGCTCAATTACCAGCGCTTGACCCCCGAACAACATACCCTTGAAGATCTGCACCGAGCGGTCTTGGCAAGTCCGTTTTTGGCCCCGCGGCGGCTCGTCCACGCGGTTGACCCCCTTGCTTGGGCCAAAACTCCCGCGCGCAAGGCCACCTTCTTGCGCATTTTGGAGGACGTGCCCCAGAGCACCGCGCTTGTCCTGGAGATTCGCGAGCTCTTGCCCTCCGCGCGCGGCCGCCGCACAGCCCATTGGCTGCTTACGTGGGCCCGGCAACACGCTGATCGGGTATACGTGCGGGCCCTGCCCGCACCTAAGGATGCTGCCACCATGCTCCGCTGGATCCAGTGGCTCGCGCAGCAAGAAGGCGGAGCTATTGAACCTACGGCCGCACAGGCGCTTGTCGAAGCGGTGGGCACCGATACCGCGCTCGCGTGGCAAGAGATGCAAAAACTCCTGCTTTATGCAGACGCTCAAGGCCGGGCGATCCAGCTGGATGATGTGCGCGCGTTGGTTGTGGGCCATGTGCCGCCCCAGGTTTTCCCTTGGCTCGACCAGCTCGCCAGTGGGCAGCGAAGCGAGGCCTTGCGCACCTTGCCCCATCTTTTACGCCAAGAGGACCCTAAAGCTCTGTGGAACTTGCTTCTGCGTCATGCGCGCCTGCTTTTGGTCTTGCGGGAGGCTATGGACGATGGGGCCGACCTTGCCGCGGTGGCCGCGCAATGGCGGGTGCCTTCGTTTGCGCTGGCCAAATACCAAACCCAAGCCCGTCGCTATACCCTTGATCAGCTTCGGATGTTGCATCGCCAGTTCTTCCTTACTGAGGCTCGATGGCGCCAATTTGAGATCACTCCCGAAGAGGCTGTAGAGGCTGTGGTGTTGGCCTGGCCTGCGCCGCGGGGGCAGGCGACGCATCGCGGCGGTACGCCGCGCCGCGCATGGTAGAATACGCGCACCATTGGCCAGGGGAGGTGAGTGTATGCCGCGCGTGATCCATGTCCACCCCGCGCGCGGGCTGCGAGGGCGGCTGATACCGCCGGGGGATAAGTCCCTCTCGCACCGGGCCTTGTTGCTCGCGGGTATGGCGCAGGGCGAGAGTCGGCTCACGCGCGTGTTGCGCGCAGGGGTGACCGAGCCCATGTTGCGCGCGCTCACCGCGCTGGGCGTGACGTGGCGCTGGGATGGCGACACGTTGGTGGTTGACAGCCCAGGCTACCAAGCGTGGCGCGCGCCGAGCGCGACGTTGGATTGTGGACACTCGGGCACAACCATGCGCCTCTTGGCCGGTGCCCTGGCCGCGGCTGGTTTGCCCGCGGTGTTGGATGGTTCACTCGGCTTGCGGCGTCGGCCCATGCGCCGGGTGACCGAGCCGTTGCGCAAGATGGGTGTGCCCATCCGCGATACCGACGGCCATGCCCCCCTTATTCTGGACGCGCGCCCCCCGACGCAGCCATTACGCGGGGGGGTGTTCCGCCTCCCTGTGGCCTCTGCCCAGGTGAAGACCGCGATCTTGCTCGCAGGGCTGGCCGCGTCCGAACCCGTGACGGTGATTGAACCTGGTCCTTCGCGGGACCATACCGAGCGCTTGCTCGCGGGATGGGGGTTGCAGGTTGACCGGCCCGCGGGGCATCAGGTAACCCTGACCCCGCCGCGCGGCCCGCTATCGCCCCTGGCCCTTCGTTTGCCCGGCGATATCTCATCCGCCGCGTTCCTCATCGTGGCCGCGCTGATTACGCCCGACGCCCACGTGGTTATCGAAGACGTGGGGCTCAATCCCACGCGCACGGGCTTGCTGGACGCGCTGCGCGCGATGGGCGCGCGGCTAACAGTGGAGCCTTTGGGTGAACGCTATGGCGAGCCGTGGGGGCGCATCACCGCGTCGTACACGCCGGACTTGCATGGCATCACTGTGCGGGGGGACCTGGTGGTGCGCATGATTGACGAGTTTCCCATCTTCGCGGTGGCCGCGACGTTCGCGCATGGCCCCACGTATGTCCATGATGCCCAGGAACTGCGCTACAAAGAGAGTGACCGCATTGCTCGGCTGGTGCATGAATTGCGCGCGTTGGGCGCGGCTATGAATGAACGGCCGGATGGTTTTGTGGCCTACGGGGGTGGCTTGCGCGGCGGCACCGCGCGTGCTCACGGCGACCACCGTCTGGCCATGGCTTTGACCGTGGCCGGGCTTGCGGCCCAGGGGCCGGTGCAGGTGCTCGGTGGCGAGATGTACCGTGAATCCTATCCTTCCTTCCTCGCGGATTTGCAGCGCCTCGGTGCTTCCGTCGGGGAGGAGGAAGTACCCACTGCGTGAGCCCTTCACGTCAGGGGGAGGTTCGATGACCAACCATCGGGGGTGGATGTTGGTCAGCAAATTGCAGCCCGGGATGCGGGTTCGCCTCAAGAAAGCGCACCCGTGTGGCAGCTATGAATGGATCGTTGTTGAGGTCAAGGGGGATATCCGGTTGGACTGTGTCGGATGTGGACGGCGGGTTATCCTTCCTCGCCGCCGACTCGCGAACCGCATTCGAGAGATTTTGCCCGCGCGCGTGGAAGAATCCAAGCCCCCGTTGATTTCTTTAGAGGAGTTCTTGCAGCTCCGCCAGGAAGATGATGATGCGCGCTAAGCCGTGGCTGGCCTGGGGTGTGGCCGGGCTGGTGTTGCTCTTGAGCGGATGCCAAGCATGGAAGTTGGGCGAGGCGACGACGCCGTCCCCTACGGTAGGGCCGACGGCGACCGCTACGCCTCGTCCCTCCCCGACCCCAACACCCGACGCGCGACCATGTTTGCGTGCAGGGCCAGGTTTGCCGGTCGACGTAACCGTGCCTGATGACACGCACCTGGCCGCGGGGCAGGACTTTCTTAAGATCTGGCGTATCCGCAACATCGGGCGTTGCCCATGGGATGAGACGTTTCAACTGGTATGGGTTTCGGGCGCGGCGCTGGGACAAAGCGCGCGTGTACCGCTACCACACAATGTACCGCCTGGTGGGCACGTGGATATCGCAGTACCTATGACCGCGCCCCCTACCCCTGGCCTATATCACAGCAACTGGATGTTGCGTAGCCCCGATGGGCAGATGTTTGGTTTTGGCCCAGATGGCAGCCTGCCTATTTGGGTGCGTATTTGGGTTGGCGGATCGGACCTCGAACCGACCCCGGCGACCCCTCGACCACCCACCGCCGCGCCTCCAACGGCCACGCCAGAATCGGTCCTGGTTCACGAAACGCGCGCGATTCGGCCAGGCACGGCCCTCGACCTGGATGCTTTGACGCCCGACGGTACAGCGGATTTGAAATACGCCCAGGTGGATGGGCAAGCGACCCTTATCCCGGTCAACGGCGCCCGCCTCGCGGTTCTGGGCTTGCAGGATACGGTCGCTCAGGTCACGTGCCAAGATCTGCCCAAAGGCCAAGCGCCGCTCCCCTTGGCTGCGCTACCCTTAGGTACGTGGCTGTGCTATGCGACGAACGAAGGGCACGTGGGTGCCCTTCGTCTGGTATCTCTCGATCCAGAGACGGGCGAACTGACCTTAGAGTTCCGCACGTGGGCTTCGCCATGAGTTTGTTATACTAACGTTACACCCTCTCACAAACCGGGAGGTTCCATGCCCGGCACTTGGGCCATTGCTCGGGATTTGGCCTCTTGTTTGCTCGATACGCTTCTTTAGGCGATCCTGAGGCATCACTGGGACATTTGAACCTAAAGATGCAGCAAACGAGCACCACTATGTGAGGTTGGGTTTACGAAGCCCACAAAGGGCGATACGAGGCTCTCGGACGGTTCGGAGCTACACAGGTATGGACTTTGTTGAACGCTATTGTCACCGGATGGGTGTAATGCGTCATAGTCGTCTTGCAGCCATAAGGTCACCGTGGGTTTTGACGGCACGCGTTTGGTCGGGATATGCCTGGGTGCCCGGCGCGACGCCCTCGTCTCCAGCGCGGCGTGTAGCACGTGAGGTGGCCCACGGTGTCGCGGGGTGGGTTTTCTCGCGACTGACACCGCGCGTTGGTCGTAGACCCTTGGGATGGGGTTTGGTAGCGCCCGTCCCTCGCGTTGCCTGGGGGGCGCTGCCGAGAGACCAGGATGATGAGCCCCCGCTGGTAGACGTGTTTCCGGTTTGGGCTGAAGCCTCGTGGCCCGATTTCCCCCCACGCCCGTCCAGGTGAGCAGGATGTAGGAGGAGCGACCTATGGGCACGGTCCCTACGCAACCCCGTAACCCGCGTCCGCCCGTCGCGACGCCCCCGCCGCGGCGGAATGCCGCGCAACAATGGTTGCCCCTATTCTTTGGTGGGTTGGCTATCGTGTTAGTGGTCGTCGGTGTGATTTTGGTGTTAAGCTCGTGGCAGCAAACGGGCCGTTTGCCATGGTCACCGACTGAAACCCCGACCGCAACGGCCACCGCGACACCAACGCCCGTTCCGCCCACGCCGACGCCTACCTTAACCCCGACGCCCTCACCTACGCCAACCGAAACACCAACGCCAACGCCAAGTGAACCTTTTCCGTATACAGTGCAAGAAGGGGATACCTTGTTCAGCATCGCGCAGAAGTTCAACGTGGACTTGGTCACGCTGATGCTCATGAACGGCTTGTCCAACAATTCGATTTTATATGCTGGTCAACCATTAACCATCCCCTTGCCTAACATGAAGCCGCCAACGCCCACGCCGCTGCCCGCGGACCTGAAGCCAGGAGACATTATCCTGTACTTTGTCATGCCTAACGATACCTTGACCAGCATCGCGCAACGTTTCTTGACCACCGAAGAGGCGATCCGAGAGGCCAATGAGATGGATGAAAACGCGACCCTTTACGTGGGCGATGTGATTAAGGTGCCTGTTTACCTGGTGGCCACGCCGACGCCCACAGCTACGCCTAAGCCGTGAGGACGGTCGGGGCTCAAGATCAAGATTATTGAGGTAGTGGTACAATGAGAAATGCGTAGGGGGTGGGGTGCCCTTCGAGATATTCTAGCCTGTCGGTTATAAAGGAAACCTGGCGGGCGATGAACGAAGGAGGGGTATGATACGGCAGTTTCTTCGTCGGTGGCGGGTTCCTATATGGATCAAAATGGCCCTGGTGCTCATGGGCATCAGCTGGCTAAGCATTGCGTTTTTGATGATCCTGTTTCGCCATTTTACGAACCAGGCCTTTGAGGCCTATTTGCTTGAACGGGCCCGCCCTGTCCTCACACAGGCGTTTACGAATTATTATTGGAACCACAACTCGTGGGATGGCATTGAACGTACCTTTGAAGAACGTATGAGTCAGCGGATGGTCGGCAAGGCCGTGCCGATCACGACCCTCGCGATTCGATTGTATGACGCGAAACGGTTTTTGATCTTTGAGCGAGGCGAGTTTCGACGTACGGCTTACACAGATGAAATTACATTGACCTTGGATAATCAAGTAATTGGCTTCCTCGAGGTACAAGCCCATCCGCAAGACATCCTCCCCGACTCGCCTGAGGGCAAGCTTTTAGCCCGTTTATATCGCTACGCTTGGTGGAGCGCTGTTGCCGCGGGCGCGATCGCGGTTTTGGGCGCGGCCTTGTGGGCGCGCTGGCTCACGCGGCCGATTTATCGCCTGGTGGATGCACTCCACCGAGTGGAACGCGGCCAATGGGGGTTGCAATTGCCTCCCGGAGCCAACGATGAGCTGGGCGATTTGGTCGCCGCGTTCAACCGCATGAGCCGCGCCTTGGCCGAGACCCACGAGATGCGGCAACAGATGACGGCGGATCTAGCCCATGAACTGAGTACGCCTTTGAGTGTGCTTCTAGGTTACTCTGAAGCGATCCTAGAAGGCGATCTCCATCCGGATCGAGAAGTTTTCATCGGCCTGCACAAGCAGGTGGTGCATTTGGGACGCTTGGTTTCTGACCTGCGGCAGCTTTCCTTGGCCGACGCGAAGGAGCTCCCCCTCAAACGCCAGGCCGTAGCGGTCAAGCCGTTTTTGGAAGCTGTGCTCAACAGTTACTATCCTACCGCAGAACGGCGCGGCATTCGCCTGACGTTGGACGTCGCCCCCGGTTTGCCGCCTATCGATGCCGACCCGCATCGTTTACAGCAGGTGTTGGACAATTTGTTGCGCAACGCCTTGTACCACACACCTCACGGTGGACGCATCACTTTGCGCGCGTGGCCTGGTAAGGGTTATGTTTATCTTGCTGTAGAAGATACCGGCCCCGGTCTGCCCCCCGACAAACTTGAGCGGGTGTTTGACCGCTTTTATCGAGGGCAAGGGGGGGATGGTTCCGGACTTGGGCTTGCCATTGCTCGCGCGTTGGTGCAGGCTCACGGTGGCCGAATTTGGGCAGAAAACCGTCCCCAGGGTGGTGCGCGTTTCGTCATGGAATGGCCTGTGTGGACATCCCACAAGCCTAAAGGTGAGGGGGATACGAGCCCATGAGCTCGTCACGATCATCCCGGTTCCGTACGGTGGGCCGGGCGACTTTGATCTTGGCCTTTTTCTTCGCCATCGACAAGGGCCTGGCGTTCATTCGCCAGGTCCTTATTGCGCGGACCTTCGGCCTTTCGCCTGAGCTGGACGCGTTTAACGCTGCGAACAACCTGCCCGATTTGCTCTTCGCGCTCATCTCGGGCGGCGCGCTGGCCATGGCCTTTATCCCCGTACTGACGGAGGTGCTCACCCTTCGTGGCCGTCGAGCGATGTGGCGGTTGTTCGCGCGCATCGCCAATTTGGCCTTTTTGACCACCGCGGGCCTGGCTGTACTTATCGCAATTTTTGCTGAACCGTTGGTACGGTGGGAACTGGGCATCGCGCCTGGCTTTACGCCCGAGTTTCAGGCGTTAACGGCCCAGCTGATGCGCCTGAACCTCATCGCGACCCTTATCTTTTCGCTGAGCGGTTTGGTCGCCGCTTCGCTCTATGCGCAGCAACACTTTTGGCTCCCCGCGCTCGCGCCCGTGATGTACAACGTGGGTCAGATCATCGGCATCGCGATCCTGGCACCCGAGCAAGGCTTGCGTTTGGGCCCGGTTACGCTTCCCAGCTTGGGCCTGGGTGTGCACGGCTTGGTCTATGGGGTGATTTTCGGCGCGTTGCTGCACTTGGGCGTGCAGGTACCAGGCCTGGTGCGTTATGGCTTCCGTTGGTGGCCCGAGGTCCGACTGCACGACCCCGACGTGCGCAAGGTGTTGCGCCTGATGGGCCCGCGCGTGCTCACCATGTTTTTTATTCAACTGGTGTTCCTCGCGCGCGATAACTTGGCCTCGAGCATCCCTGGCGCGGTGACCGCGTTGGCTTATGGCTGGTTCATCATGCAAGTGCCCGAGACCCTCATTGGCACGGCCATGGGCATCGCGCTCTTGCCTACGCTATCCACCCTGAGCGCCCAAGCCGATTGGGATGGGTATCGCCGGGCTTTGAATCAAGGCGTGCGCATTTTGGTCGCGCTCACCTTGCCTATTGCTGTGCTCTTGAGCATCACCATGCCCGGGCTGCTGCAGATTTTGGGCTTGAATTTCCAAGATACGGCCATGGTGGTCGCGGCCACGCGCGCGTACTTGGCCGGTCTGACTGGGCACGCGCTCCTCGAACTGGCTGCGCGCGGATTTTATGCCCGGCAGGATGCGCGTACGCCTCTGCTCGCGTCGGCTCTGACCACCGCGGGGTATCTTACCTTCGCGTGGTTGTTTCGTGGCTGGCTGGGCGCAGCGGGGATTGGATTGGCGAACGCAACCGCCTTCACCGCGGAAGCCATCCTGCTCCTCCTCCTCACACAACGCCGCTTCCCGGGCATTCTACGCCTGGGCTCGACGGGCTGGCGCACCGCGGCCGCGGTTGGCCTCGGGGCCGCGGTGAGCACGCTCCTGATGCACATCCTCGGCCCCACGGTATGGGGCGGCTTGGTCGCGTTGCTCGCGGGGGGCGCCCTCGCACTCCCCTGGGTCTGGCCAGAGGTGCGAGCTTTGCTACAATGACATTGCTATCCAGCGCGTACATCCTCGCATCAGGAGGGTCCTATGCGAGAAACGTTACCCCTTCCTCCGCACTACGACCCTGAGCGCGTGGGCCAGGTTTGGCGGGTTCCTTACCAACAGCGCTTTGTGGACGCGCGCGCTTGGGCTCAAAAGTACAACATTCGCCCCGCGGCTGAGGATGAGGTGCGCATTGCCTTGGTGCTCATTGATGTGCAAAACACGTTTTGCTTGCCAGATTTTGAGCTTTTTGTCGCGGGGCGTTCGGGTCACGGCGCGGTGGAGGATAACCAGCGCTTGGTCGCGTTCATCTACCGCTATTTGCACCGCATTACCCACATCCTCGCGACCCTTGATACCCATTATCCTATGCAGATCTTCCATCCACCTTTTTGGGTAGATGACCAGGGGCGCCACCCCGAACCTTTTACCATGATCCGCGCGGAAGATGTGGCTCAAGGCCGCTGGCGCTTCAACCCTGCCTTGGCCGAAACCCTGGGCTTGAGCCTCGATGAGGCTCAAGCATATGTCTTGTATTACGTGCGCGCGTTGGAAGCGCAAGGGAAGTACGCGCATACCATTTGGCCTTTCCATGCGATGTTGGGAGGTATTGGGCACGCGTTGGTCCCCGCTGTTGAAGAGGCTATCTTTTTCCATAGCATTGCCCGTTACGCGCAGCCCGAGTTTATTCTGAAGGGCGATCATCCGTTGACGGAACACTATTCCGCGCTGCGGCCAGAGGTCATGACCGATCACAAGGGCCGCGCGTTAGGCCAGGTTAACCCGCGCGTGTTGGACCTGGTGCGCACCTTTGACGCGGTCATTATCACTGGTCAGGCTAAGAGTCATTGCGTCGCGTGGACCGTGGCGGATCTGCTTAGCCAGCTGCAAACCCAGGGTTTGGACGAACTAACATCGCGCATTTACTTGCTCGAGGATACCACCTCGCCCGTGGTCGCGCCAGGGGCGGATTTTACCGACGCGGCCGAAAAGGCCTTTGCGCGCTTCGCGGCCGCGGGGATGCACCGAGTTCGTACGGACCAACCCATGAGCGCATGGCCTGGGCCCCTTGGGCAGGCATGGCGCCCCTCGCATTAGGCTGGAAGGGGTATAATCCTCAGTAACCTGTTCGCTCTCGGAGGTGTACGATGCAAACCCATTTGCGCGGCCGCGACTTCATCAGCGACCTGGATTTCTCGGTCGAAGAAGTCGAGACCGTTTTGGATGTCGCTTGGGATTTGAAGCGCAAGCGCGCGTTGGGCATTCCTCACGCGTATTTGCGGGATAAGACCCTGGCGATGTTGTTCTTCTTCTCCAGCACGCGGACCCGCTCGTCTTTCGAAGCGGGCATGGCCCAGCTGGGTGGCCACGCGGCCTTCATCGAGAGCCGCACGACCCAAATCCATCACGGCGATACGGCTAAAGAAATCGGCGAGATTTTAGGCCGATATTTCGACGGCATCGCCATCCGCAATGTGGACTGGGGCGTGGGCAACAAGTACATCAACACGGTTGCCCAGTATAGCCGGGTGCCCGTCTACAACATGCAATGCGAGATTTTCCACCCCTTCCAAATCTTGGCTGACCTTATGACCATCATGGAAAAGAAGGGGCGCAATTTGCGCGGCAAGCGCATTGTGGTCTCCTGGGCCTACGCGTCGTCGTATCTCAAGCCCATCTCCGTACCCCAATCGCTGATCTTGCAAATGCCGCGTTTCGGCCTGGACGTGACCTTGGCTTACCCACCGGGCTTTGATCTTATGCCCGACATCGTCGAAGAGGCCAAGGCCTTGGCTCGTAAGCATCGGGTCGGCTTTGAGATCGTGCACGATATGGATGAAGCCTTTAAGGATGCAGACATCATCTACGCCAAATCCTGGGGGCCCTTGTTGACCACGACCGACCCTGAGGAGGGCAAGCGCCTACAAGATCAGTTCAAGGACTGGATTGTGGATGCGCGACGTATGGCTCTGGCCAAAGAGGACGCTATCTATATGCATCCCCTGCCAGCGGACCGGGATATTGAAGTCACTAGCGAAGTGTTGGACGGGCCGCACTCTGTCGTGTACGATGAGGCCGAAAATCGGTTGCACGTACAGAAGGCTGTGCTTGCACTGACCATGGCGTAAGCGGCAAGACGCCTTAGATAAAAAGGGCCGAGGTCGTGGCAGACCTCGGCCCTTTC
>JAADFA010000067.1 GCA_013153135.1 Chloroflexota bacterium | reverse complement strand
GTTCGGCCTCGATTTGGGTGAGATCGTACAAGTCCGGGTCCAGTTGGGCCAACGAACCACGGAAGAGGAAGTCGCGCATAGAACACCTCCTAGCATAGCACGGACACAAGCCCTTCAGCCGAAGCTGAAGGTCATGCCTTCATTTTACCATCCTGGGATCCTGCAGGCCGTCACTTGTTATAAGATAACCATATACACCTTCAGGTAGAAAGGCAAAGCCTAACGGTGCAACAGGTCATACTGTCGAAACCCAGCAGGAGCGTGGCCCTTCGGCCTATGTTTGGATGGGGGGCACAGATCCGCTGCCAGGATTCCAGTCATAGGCATGCCGAGCGCGTGTGAAAGCCAAAGCGGGGTGTGCGGGCGTATCCTAACGGTGCAGTGCCTTGCTGACCTACCGAGCGTGATACAATCCCGCGAGGAGGCACGCGATGATCCGACGGCGCATCCCATGGGAAAATCTGGATTATTGGCTACTTGCCTTGGTCGCGGGGCTGGTCATTTTCGGTGTGGCCATGATTCGCTCGGCCATCGCGGGAAACCAAACCTTGGCCGAGCTTCCATCGCGGCAACTTCTTTACGCGAGTGTGGGCTTTGTGCTCATGGCTGTAGTCGCATTAGTGGACTATCACTATTGGCTCACGCTGAGCAAGTACTTTTACATCATTACAGTCGTTACCTTGATTGCGCTCAACATCGTCGGAACCGCGCTGTTCGGCTCCGCGCGCTGGTTTACCCTAGGTCCGATTAAAGTGCAACCTTCAGAGTTCGCGAAGCTTGTGCTTATTTTAAGTCAAGCATCCTTTCTCGCGAAACGACAAGAACAGTTAAACCAATGGCGCTGGGTGCTCGCGAGCGCGGCCCAAACGCTCTTCCTTACTGTATGGGTGCTGTTGCAGCCCGACTTAAGCACGTCCATTACTTTGTTGGTAATTTGGTTTGTCATGCTCTGGGTCGCGGGTTTGCCCTGGAAGTACGTCGCGACCTTCGTGGGCATTGGCATCCTCGCTGCTGTTGTGGGCTTCCCTTTCTTAGAGCCCTACCAAAAAGCACGCATTCTTAACTTTCTTTTTCCGCAAGAAGAAGCGCGACATGGTGCGATTTACAATGTGCAGCAAGCCTTGATTAGCATTGGGAGCGGTGGCTGGCTGGGGCAGGGCTACGGCTTGGGGCCCCAAGTTCAGTACCGATTTCTTAAAGTGCGCCACACAGATTTCATCTTCTCCGTCATCGCGCACGAATTCGGTTTTGTGGGCGCGACCCTGACCATCCTGCTGCTCATTTTGGTTATCTGGCGGTGCGTGCGCATCGCGCAGCAAGCCTATGATACAGCTGGTGCGCTGATTGCCACCGGCGTGGCCGCAATGCTGTCCTTCCACATGGTGGTCAACATCGCGATGAACCTGAACCTCATCCCCGTGACCGGCCTGCCGCTGCCCTTTATCACCTATGGTGGCAGTTCCCTCATGGCCACGCTACTCGCCATCGGCCTGGTGGAAAGCGTCGCGCTTCACCGCGAGCCCCTGCGGTTCCAATGAGGCGCGTCTTACAGCGGTATGTCCTTCGCACCGGGCGTAAAGATGATTTCGCGCAGGTACCAGGCCCGTATGATGGGGGGCATATTGTCCGCATCCGTGGGGAGATCGGGCGGATGCACACGCGCCCCAAGGTTCCCACGTGATTTGGCCTTGCGCGTCGACCTGAACCCCGGTCAGGTGGTACGAGGCGATTTCTCGCGCCAACTCGCCGCGCGTGGGTTGATAGTTCGGGGCGTGTTGGAGCGCGTGATGAACTTTGGCCGCTCACATTGCGCCATTATGCGGCGGTCAGGTGGGCTTGTGCCAGCAGCCACGCGGCCAAACTTTTGCCATCTTGGATGCGGCCCGTGCGCATCCAGGTTTCGACCTGGGTTAAGGGGTAGGCTTCTGGCTTGAGAAGTTCATCCGCGTCGGGAGACGCGCCGGACACCGGTTCAAGCCCGCGTGCCAAATATGCGACCATGCGCTCGCTCGAATATCCAGGCGCGACGTAAAACGTTCCCAGCTCGAGCCAATCTGTGGCGCGCATGCCGATCTCCTCAGCCAGCTCCCGCTGTGCACACGTGAGAGGAGACTCGTCAGGTTCTAAAGTGCCCGCGGGGAACTCGAGCAACACACGGCCAACGGCGTGACGATACTGCCGAACAAACCACACGCGGCCGTGGGCATCTATGGGCACAATGACCACAGATCCGGGATGCTCTAAAACATACCACGTATGAGTACGTTGGTCTGGTGCGCGCACCAAATCTGCGCGAAGGCGAAAGATGCGCGTCGTGAGCAAGACTTCACGCTGCAAGACCTCGACGTTGGGTATATCCATAGCTCCGACCTCCCGCGGCTGGATGCGTAGGGCACGACGCGAGAACGCCGCGAGGCGCGTATCACGCCCCGCGGCGTCCATTGTGTAATAACGAGACAGTTATGGAATGCGCAGTTGCATCCCAGGTGTGAGCCGGTCGTCAGTTAGAGGAAGGCCATTTTCGCGAGCGATATCTTCAGGCCATACGTCGCCGAAGTAACAAGCAATGCTGTAGATTGTATCGCCCGGGCGCACCGTATAGATAGTTGGGTGCGGATGGCGGGCCCGATTCGGTGCAAACGCGGTAAAGGGGCGCGCGTCCTTAGGGATGACCAAAGTTTGGCCCGGGTAGACGATCTGGCCCCGCGTTAAGCCATTTGCGCGCAACAAATCATCAGGGTGGATATTGAAACGCCGAGCCAAACAGAAGGGATGTTCGCCCCAATGTAACGTATAGCGGTCGGGGACCGTATGACTTGCCGTGGGCGCTGCAGTGGGCGATGGCGGTGGGGCCACGGTGGTTGGGGCAGGAGTCGGCGTGGGCGGCGGTAACGGTGTCGGGGTTGGTTGCACCGCGGGTTGGGGCTGTTGACCGCTCGGCGTGGCCGCGGCCTCCTGTGCGTTCGACGATGTTGGCAACAAAGCTTGGTACATGGCCGTAGCGGTCGCGTCCATATCGGCCTGGCTTTGCGGCTGCACGTTCACCTGGGTCGGAAGCGCGCTGGTCGGCATAGGCGTGCTGGCCGATCGCGTGCACGCCAACGCAATCATCACAGCAACAGCAAGGAAGAAGAAAAACCATTTCCCGCGCATGGCCTTTGGGCCTCCTCGTCTCCTCAAGATGTGCCTCTGGACAAATTTATCTCATCTTAACACGGGCTGCCAACAACGTCAAGGGTGCCCAAATTTGCGAAGCCTTGGGGGATGAGCGTACATTTTCGCATGGCTATTGGGTACCACCCCAGAGAGTAGTATAATTGCCCAAACCTTTGATGTTCCGGGAGGGCGCATGTATCATAAGGTCATCCTTATCGGGAACTTAGGTCGGGATCCAGAATTACGCTATACCCAACAGGGGACGCCCGTGGCCGTCTTTTCGGTTGCGACGAACCGCCGATATACCAATGCTGCCGGTCAAGAAGTCAAAGAGACAGTATGGTTTCGGGTAAGCGCGTGGGGCCGTCTAGGTGAAATTTGCCATCAATATTTACGCCGTGGAATGAAGGTGTACATTGAAGGTCGGCTCATTCCCGATTTACAAACAGGGAATCCGCGCATCTTTACCCGCGCTGACGGCACCGTAGGCACATCATACGAGCTGCGGGCCGAAGTGGTGCAATTCCTGACCACGCGCCAGGAAGCCGAAGCCATGGGAATGGAGCCCGCTGCCCGCGGTGAGGAGCCCCCAGCTGCCACGCCAAGTGCGGCTACGGATACGGCGGCCATGGGGCCGGTTGATGACTTACCGGCCGAAGAGGACGAAATCCCCTTCTAAACCACGCTTCACCGCGGGAGGAGATGGATCATGGACACCGGGGATACCCAGGGGCGACGGGAGCCCTCGGCCCAACGGCCACCACTCGGGCCCCCCATCCCCCCGAGCTATAGCAACCACTTCAATGTAGGCCAAACGCCCACTGAATTTGTGCTCAACTTTGTCCGTTTTCTCCCCGGTGATCACGAAGCGCAATACGTCGCGCGGGTGGTACTCTCACCCGTGGGCGCGAAGATGTTATTTTATCTACTCCGGGCCGCCCTGGCCCAATACGAAGCGCGGTTCGGCGAGATCCCGCTCCCCGGCAAGCCATCTCTAGCCGACGCGCTGTTCCGCTCGGCCAAACCATCATCGCCGCCCGAAGGGCAGCCGCCATCCATGGGGGACAGCTAAGAGGATGGACCTATGTTGCTGCCACTCGACACGCTAGCCGAACGCGCGTTGCAAGACTTTGAGGCCCGTAATGCTGCCCGGGAGCAGGCCTTGACGCATGCGCGCCACTTGGTACGCGCGTGTGCCCGTGCCATCCAGGCTGTGCACCGGGAAGACTTCGAGGCCGCTCGTCGTTTCCTCCAGACCGGCCAGGAGCTCGCACAACGCTTGCGCACCGACCTGGCCGATTATCCAGACCTGTTCTACGCTGGCTATACCCAAGACGCCCTCAAAGAATACGCCGAAGCCAATATCGTCTACAGCCTAATCGCGGGGCATCCACTGCCCATGCCCGACGACCTCCAGGTGCCGACCAATACTTACCTTCGCGGGTTGGCCGAGGCCGTGGGCGAACTGCGGCGGCATACCCTCAACATCCTGCGGCATGGTTACTCCGAGCGGGCCGAAACCATGCTCGCCTACATGGACGAAATCTACGGCTTGCTCATCATGATGGACTACCCCGACGCGATCACCGGCGGTTTGCGGCGTCTGACCGACATCGCCCGCAGCCTCATCGAGCGTACCCGGGGGGATGTTACCTTGAGCTTACGTCTGCAGGAAGTAGAAACTCTGCTCCGCGATTGGCGACAACAACAAGGAGATTGATATGCCCGTGCTCCCCATTCGACCGTGGCCTCACCTGCCCCTTGCAGCGCTACCCACGCCCGTCCAAAGCCTGCCCCGCCTGGGCAAAGCCCTGGGGCTCGAGCTCTGGGTCAAGCGAGACGACCTCACGGGCCTGGCCTTTGGCGGTAATAAGACGCGAAAGCTGGCCTATCTCCTCGCAGAGGCCCTGCAGCAAGGGGCCGACACTGTGGTCACGGCCGGCGCGGCCCAATCCAACCACTGCCGCCAAACCGCCGCCGCGGCCGCGCAATGGGGATTGCACGCGATCTTGGTCTTGGCTGGGGAGCCCCAGGATCCCGCCGACGCGGGTGGAAACCTAACGCTGGATGCCCTTTTCGGCGCGGAGGTGATCTGGACTACCTGGGCCGAGCGCGACCAGCGCTTGCGCCAGACCGTGGAGGACCTGCGCGCCCAAGGGCGCCGGCCCTACCTTATCCCCTACGGTGGGTCGAACGCCCTGGGCGCGCGGGCCTACGCGGAGGCCCTCGCCGAACTCCTGGACCAGCTATCCCCCTGGCCCGAGGTCATCATACTCGCGTCATCTTCAGGCGGAACCCAAGCCGGGCTCGTAGCCGGCGCGCGGCTGCTCGGTTACCAGGGCACCATCATCGGCATTAGCGTAGATCAACCTGCCGACGTTCTCGCAGCCCGCGTCGCAGCCCTGGCCAACGACGCGCTCGCCCATATGGGTCGCGAGGACATCCACGTCGCAGCTACAGACATTCACGTGGAAGACCAGTACGCCCAGCCCGGATATGGTGTGTTTACCCAGGCCGAGGCCGAAGCCATCGCCATGGCCGCGCGGCTCGAAGGTCTGCTGGTCGACCCCGTCTATACCGGTCGCGGACTGGCCGGCCTTATCGGCCTCGCGCGCCGCGGCCGCCTGCCCGGGCGCCGCGTGCTCTTTTGGCATACAGGTGGCACGCCTGCCCTCTTCGCTCGCGCATACCAGGCCGATGTCGTACGTCGCACGCGCGATGACGCCCCGTCAACCTGATCTCAATCCTGGCTAACACGGCTCAACTTGACCCAATTCACGCAGACAAAACGCGCATTTCACGACGCGCGGCCAAGTCCGGCCCCGCGCCAGCGCGGCATGATATACTCCCACCAGCCACGCCTTGGGCCTGGAGGGTAGAGGATGAGTTTCGTCCACCTGCATGTGCATTCGCAATACTCCCTGCTAGATGGACTCAGTCGCATCAAAGACTTGGTCAAGACGGCTAAAAAAATGGGCATGCCCGCCATCGCGCTGACAGACCACGGCGCGCTCTACGGCGCGATCGAATTCTACATCGAAGCGAAAAAGCAGGGGATCAAGCCCATCCTTGGCATGGAAGCTTACCTCGCCCCGCGCACCATCCACGACCGTGACCCCAAAATCGACAAAGCCTCGCGACATATTTTACTTTTGGCCATCAACGAAACGGGCTGGAAAAACCTCATGCGACTCGCTACCATCGCCCAATTGGAGGGGTATTACTACAAACCACGGATCGATCGGGAAATTCTCGCCCAATACGCCGAGGGGTTGGTCACCACCACAGGCTGCCTTTCGGGTGATGTGCCCGTCGCGATCAAACAAGGCGACTTGGAGCAAGCACGTAAGTATCTGGATTGGTACTACGAGGTCTTCGGTCCAGAGCGATTCTTTTTCGAGCTGCAAAGCCATAACATCCCCGAGCTGGAAGAAGTCAACCGTACCTTGCTGGAACTGGGAAAACGCTACAACGCGCGTTACCTCGCGACCAACGACGTGCATTACATCGCACCTGAAGATGCGGAGGTACAGGAGGTACTGATCGCTATTCATACCGGCAAAAAACTCAGTGATAAAAAACGCTTGCGCATGACCGACCCGACATACTATTTGCGCTCCCCTGAGGAAATGCGTCGACTTTTTGGGCACATTCCGGGCGCGATCGAAAACACGCTACTCATCGCGGAGATGGCCGACGTGGAGATCCACGTCAACGAACTCGTCAAACCGCCCAAGTACCTTTTGCCCCACTTCCCCGTGCCCGAGGGCTACGACGCGCAGTCATACCTGCGCCACCTGGTGGAACAAGGCCTGCGGGAACGCTACGGCGACCGCGCGAACGCGCCCGAAATCCGGGAGCGCATGGAATACGAGCTTGATGTGATCCATCGAATGGGTTTTGATGCATACTTCCTAATCGTGTGGGACCTGGTCAACTACGCGCGCGAGCGAGGCATTTGGTACAACGCGCGCGGTTCCGCCGCAGGCTCGCTGGTCGCGTACGCATTGGGCATCACGCGCGTCGACCCGCTAAAGTTCGATCTCATTTTTGAGCGCTTCCTCAACCCCGACCGGCAGAGCATGCCTGACATTGATATTGACTTTCAGGACGATCGACGCTACGAAATGCTCGAGTACGTGCAACGCAAATACGGCGAAGACCACGTTGCCCAGATTATCACCTACGGCACCCTGAAAGCCCGCGCGGCCATTCGCGACGTGGGGCGGGTAATGGATATCGACCGAACGAAGGTCGATCGTCTGGCCAAACTCATCCCGAACGTGCCCAGCCGCCCCGTCACCCTCAAGGACGTGGTCAAGGGCCGGGACAAGCCCGAGGAAAATGAGGAATACGGTGTACCCATTCCCGAAGTTGTGGAATGGTACGAACGAGACCCGGAAATCCGCAAGCTTATCGATACCGCGATGAAAATTGAAGGCGCGGTGCGCAACCTGGGCACCCACGCGGCCGGGGTGGTCATCACACCCAGTCCGCTGGTCGAACACATCCCCCTGAACCGCCCCACGGGCGACGCGCAAGATACGCCCATCAAAGCCGTGACCCAATTCGAAATGGGCGTACTGGAAAACTTGGGCCTGCTCAAGGTGGACTTCTTGGGCCTCGCAACGTTATCGGTTATGGCTCTGGCCTGCCGTCTTATTGAAGAACGCCATGGTATCAAGTACGACATGGATAACCTGCCCACGAACGACCCAAAGGCCCTGGAGCTGCTAGGCCGGGGCGAAACCGCGGGTGTATTCCAGGTTGAAGGCCAGGGCTTCACCCGCTACTTGGTCAAAATGAAACCCCAACGGCTCGAAGACATCGTGGCCATGGTCGCGCTCTATCGGCCCGGCCCCATGCGCTTCATCGACGTATATATCCGCCGGATGCACGGCGAAGAAGAGGTGACCTACCGGCATCCCGATCTCGAACCCATTCTCAAAGAAACCTATGGCATCACCGTGTACCAGGAGCAGGTGATGCGCGCGGCCATGGTGTTGGCGGGCTACAGCGGCGCCGAAGCCGACTTCCTGCGCAAGGCTATTGCCAAAAAGAAGGAAGAAGCCCTCGCGAAGCACCATGTCAAGTTTGTTGAAGGCGCGGTCCAGCGTGGCATTGACCGGGACATCGCGGAGCAAATCTTTGAAGACTGGCGCCAGTTCGCGCATTATGGTTTCAACAAATCTCACGCGGCTGCGTACGCGAAGGTCGCGATGCAGACGGCCTTCCTCAAGGCCCATTACCCGCTGGAATACATGACCGCGTTGCTCACCGTCTTCCTCTCCAAGCCGGAAAAGGTCGCGCACTATGTGAACGAAGCCCGGCGAATGGGCCTGACAGTCCTCCCGCCCGATATCAACCACAGCGAATGGGAATTCGTCATTGAGCGCATTGACGAAAAACGCGAGGGCATCCGTTTTGGCCTGGGCGGAGTGAAAAATGTGGCTCGTAACGGTGTGGAGGAAATCCTGCGCGCTCGGCGAGAAGGGGGGCCCTTCCAAGACATCAGCGACTTCATCCGTCGGGTGGACTTGCGTAAAGTGGGCAAGCGCACTCTCGAAGTGCTTATCAAGGTGGGCGCGCTGGACCGTTTCGGTGATCGCGGCGCGTTGTTGGAATCCATGGACCGCATGATCGCACTCAGCACCAAGCACTTCAAAGACCGTGCCGCGGGGCAACTTTCCCTGTTTGGCGGTTTGCAGTCCGCGCCCGAGGTGCAAGAGAGCTTTACCTTCGTACTGCCCGAGCGTGAGGTCTCGCTGCGAGAGAAGCTCGCCTGGGAGCGCGAGCTCACCGGCGTCTTCTTGAGCGAGCATCCTTTGGCCCAATACTTCGACATCCTCCCCAAGATTGTGACCCACTTCGCGCCAGACCTCGAAGAAGCCCGGGATGGGCAAACTGTACGTGTCGCGGGCGTGCTGATTGAAGTCCGTCCGCATCGCACCCGCAAGGGCGATCCTATGGGCTTCGCGACCCTCGACGATGGCCGCGGAACCATTCCTTTGGTTATCTTTCCCCGCGCGTGGCGCGAGCATCAGGACCTGCTGCAAGAAGGTCGCATCGTGGTGGTTACGGGCAAAGTGGATGCGGAAGAGCCCCCGCCCAAGGTGCTGGTCGACAGCGTAACCAACAAGGTCGAGGTCCCTCGCGAGGTACTCACACCCAGCAATGGCGTCGCGGAGGGGGCCGTCGGCGTGCGTTACCATGCGCCGCCCATCGTGGCTCAAGGGCCCAAGCCTGCAAATGGCCGTCCGCGTGGCACCGCGCCATTGCCCGAGCCCACCGCCCGCCGCGGCCATGGTGCGCGCCGCGGGAAGAACGGCAACGGCCACCGGACGGACGACCCGACCCCAGCCACGCGGCGCTTAGTGCTGCATTTGCGCCCCGGCGAGGACCCGGAGAAGGAAGTCCGGCGGCTGCAGGCTCTATTCCGGGTTTTGCAGACCCACCCTGGCCCGGATCGGGTGCAGTTCATCGTGCATCTCCAGGGCCAACGCTATCAAGTCGACTTCCCGAACCAAGGGGTGCGCGTCGATGATGCTTTGCTCCAGCAAATCCAGCGTTACTTGTTCCCGCAGCGGGGCGAGCGCTGGGATAGCGCCTAACCCGGAGGACCCATGGCTTTGGCCCCCTTGGAGCGAGCCTTTGCTGAGACCCTCGCACTGGCGCAGCAGATCCAGCAAATCCCTGGGCCGACTTTTCACGAAGCCGAGCGGGCCGCATGGGTGCTGCACCAATGGCGCGCGCGAGGGCTCGAGGCATGGCAAGACGAGATCGGCAATGTGTACGCGCGCCAGCCTGGACGCGATGGAAACGCGGCGCCGCTAGTGGTCAGCGCCCATCTGGACACGGTCTTTGACCGCACAACAAACCTGCGCCTGCGCCAAAAAGGCGATCGCCTCTACGGCCCCGGCATCGGCGATAACAGCGTGGGCGTCGCGGGCCTCTTTGGTCTACACACGTTGCTAGCCCAAGGGCCGCCTTTGGTTCGGGACCTTATCCTGGTCGCGAACGTGCGCGAAGAAGGCCTGGGCAACCTGGAGGGGATGCGCGCGGTGGTGGACCACTTCCGCGGGGATGTTATCGCGTACATTGTGGTCGAAGGCCTGGCTTTGGGGTTGATCTATCACCGCGCGGTGGCCTCTCGGCGCTATCGCATCACCCTACGCACGCCAGGAGGGCACCCCTGGGCGCGGGGCAGCGGTCCATCGGCCCTGCATCTAGCCGCGCAGCTGGTCACGCGTTGGGCCCAACGCCCACTTCCCGAAACCCCGCGCACCGTGCTCAACGTAGGTCGCATGTGGGGCGGCACCGCGGTGAACGTGGTAGCCGCCGAAGCCAGCCTGGAGATCGACCTCCGCTCCGAGGACCCCAGCACCCTGACCGCGCTCGCGACATGGGCGCTGGACCAGGCTCGCGCGCTGCAACGCGGCGACGTGACCGTGCACATCGCCCCTCTGGGCGAGCGGCCGGGCGGCGCGCTCCCACCTTCGCATCCCCTGGTGCGCACCGCATGGGCTGCGTACGAGAGCCAGGGCATCACCCCGCGGCTGTGGTCAGGGTCCACGGACGCAAACGAACCGTTGAGCCGCGGCTACGCGGCCATTACGGTTGGTTTAACACGTGGGGGTGGCGCGCACACGCTTCACGAGTACATCGAGATCCCACCCCTGCGCCAGGGTTTGGCCGCGCTCGCACGGCTGGTACGGCTGCTGGCAGGCTAAAACCGAAGTACCCCCGCCCGATGAGTTCTACAACTGTGACGCCTAGCGCGGCCTAACAAAAGGCTGCCCCCTTGAAGCATGGCCCGACGTTTGCTATAACCGAATACGGCAAACGGAACATCGCCATCCCTTGCACCACGTGCCCAAACCTCGCTCAACCCCTAACCAGGCGCTCAACGCCGGGTGAGGAGGGTAAAGCCAATGTTGGACAAGCTGAGCAAAATCGAGAAACGCTTCCAGGACATTGAAGACGCGCTGCTAAACGTGGGTGAGGACTACAAGAAAGCCGCTGCACTGGCCAAAGAACGCGCGGAACTCGAGCCCATCGTGGAAAAAGCGCGTGCATATCGCCGCGCGCTAGAACAGCGCGATGAGGCGCGCTCCATCCTCGAAGAAAGCGATGACGCGGAGCTGCGCGAATTGGCCAAGATGGAGCTCGATGACCTGGAAGGGCAGATCCAAAACCTGGAACAGGAGATCAAACGTCTCCTTTTGCCCCGCGACCCGCGCGATGAGCGCAATGTGATTATGGAAATCCGCGCCGGCGCTGGCGGTGAAGAGGCCGCGCTGTTCGCGGCGGACTTATTCCGCATGTATAGCCGATACGCGGAACGTAAAGGCTGGAAAGTCGAGGTACTCTCTGCGAACACCACAGGGCTGGATGGTTATAAAGAAATTATCTTCCGCATCCAAGGCAAAGGTGCGTATTCGCGCCTTAAGTACGAATCCGGGGTACATCGGGTGCAGCGCGTGCCCGTTACCGAATCCCAAGGTCGCATCCACACGTCCACTGCTACGGTCGCGGTCTTGGCCGAGGCAGACGAGGTGGATATTCAAATCCCGGAAAAGGACATTAAGATTGAAGTCTTCAAAGCCGGTGGTGCCGGAGGGCAGCACGTACAAAAGAACGCGACCGCGGTGCGCATCACTCACTTACCCACGGGCATCGTAGTCCAGTGCCAGGATGAGCGCTCGCAATATCAAAACAAGCTGCGAGCGATGAGCATTTTACGCGCTCGGCTGTATGAGATGGAAGAGCGCAAACGACGGGAGCAAATGGAAGCCGAACGTCGTGCCCAAGTGGGCACCGGCGAACGTTCGGAAAAGATTCGCACGTATAACTTCCCCCAATCCCGCGTGACGGACCACCGCATCCATATGTCCTTGTACAACTTACCCGAGATTTTAGATGGCGATCTTGATCCCTTTATTGATGAGCTTACCCTGCGGGACGAGGCCGAGCGCCTCGCGGCACTGGACCAGGATGAGGCATGATGCGCGTGCCCTCGCGAGGAGCAATGCCATTCCCGCGCACCCTCGCGGAAGCGCGGCGCGGCTTGGTCCAAGCCGCTGCACGTAGCAGCGATACCCCTCGGCTCGACGCGGACACCTTGCTTGCGCATTGGCTCGGTCGACCGCGCGCGTGGGTCTTAGCGCATCCTGAAGCGCCATTCCCGCGCGCCCTGGTCGCGCGCTGGCGCGCGGCCAGGGCACGGCTCTTGCTAGGCGAACCTCTCCCCTACGTGTTAGGGGAATGGCCCTGCTACGACCGTACGTTTTCGGTCACGCCCGCCGTTCTCATCCCTCGGCCCGAAACGGAAACGCTCATTGAGCACGCGTTAGCATGGCTACGTCAGCGTCCCCACGCGCGCGTGGTCGACGTCGGTACAGGGAGTGGATGCATCGCGATTATCTTGGCTGCGCAAGCGCCTCACACGCGCGTGATCGGCACCGATCGCAGCCGCGCGGCATTAGCCGTAGCCCAAGCCAACGCCCAGCGCCACCACGTGGCGGTCACCTGGGTCCAAACAGACCTGCTCGCCGGCCTTGGAGGTATGTGGGATTTGATCGTCGCGAACCTACCTTACATCCCTACCGCCGAGCTCACGCGCTATCGAGTTGGCCAACACGAGCCTGTGTTAGCCCTGGACGGGGGAGTGGACGGCTTGATGCCATTGCGGCGCTTGCTACATCAGGCCCGAACTCGCTTGGCTCGCGGCGGGCTTTTGCTGGCCGAGATCGGCGCGGAACAGGCACAGCAAGCCCAAGCCGTGGCGCGAACTTATTTCCCCCACGCGCGTATCACCCTCCACCCTGACCTGGCTGGACAGCCACGCGTCCTCGCGCTTCAATGGCCACGCGATGAGGCTGCCACACCCTCCTGAATCGAATCCGGGCCCCGCGGGCACAGTGCACGGTCAACAGCCGCGGGCAAGTCCCCCGTATTCAGCCCAGGCTTATGACCACCATCGCGGGCGAACGGTGGTAAGATTAGGCGGTGGTGACCTACCCGCCGATATCCCCCTTGGTCAGCGGAGGTTCTCTCATGAGCGACAAGAAAGTACGAGTGGCCATTATCGGCGTCGGCAACGTCGCCGCGTCCCTGGTCCAGGGCGTTTTCTATTATCGGGACGCGAAGGATGACGACTTCGTGCCCGGGCTGATGCACGTCAATCTGGGCGGCTATCACGTGCGTGATATCGAGTTCACCGCCGCATTCGATATTGACATCGAAAAGGTGGGCAAGGATCTATCCGAAGCCATTTGGGCAGGCCAAAACAACACCATCAAGTTCGCGGATGTGCCTTACCTGGGGGTCAAGGTCTACCGCGGCATGACCCATGATAGCCTCGGCAAGTATCTCTCAGAAAAAATCAAGAAAGCTCCAGGACCGACAGCCAACATCATTGAGATTTTGCGCGAAACCAAGACTGACGTGGTGGTTAACCTGTTGCCCGTTGGCAGCGAAATGGCCACCAAGTGGTACGTGGAGCAGGTCTTGGACGCGGGGAGCGCGTTTGTCAACGGCATCCCCGTCTTTATTGCGCGCGAGCCGTATTGGCAACAACGTTTTGCCGAGCGCGGGCTCCCCATCATCGGCGATGATATCAAGAGCCAAGTTGGGGCCACGATTGTGCACCGCACGTTGGTCTGGCTCTTCCAAAAGCGCGGGGTTCGGCTCGAGCGCACCAGTCAGCTGAACGTGGGCGGCAACATGGACTTCTACAATATGCTCGAGCGCAGCCGGTTGCAAAGCAAAAAGATCTCCAAGACTACGGCGGTCACGTCGTTGTTGGATTATGAGTTGGATCCAGAGAACGTATACATCGGGCCTTCGGACTACGTACCCTGGCTCAAAGACCGCAAGTGGGCCTATATTCGTCTGGAAGGCCGCGCGTTCGGCGACGTGCCGCTCAACATCGAACTCAAGCTGGAAGTGTGGGATAGCCCCAACGCGGCCGGCGTGCTCATTGACGCGATCCGCATGGCCAAGATCGCGAAGGACCGGGGACTGCGGGGCGCCATCGTCGCACCCTCCGCGTATTTTATGAAATCGCCGCCCATCCAAATCCCCGACGACGAAGCGTACGAACGGGTGGAAGCCTTCATCCGCGGGGAAGACAACGAAACCCTGCCCCCGGCCTAAGCCATGCGCACGTGAAACGCGAAAGGGCCGA
>JAADFA010000134.1 GCA_013153135.1 Chloroflexota bacterium | reverse complement strand
GCTGTGTTATGCTTTGCTCAGCCATGAGTAGCCCCTCCTGGCATGGGATTTGGAGTGTTTTCCCCAATTTTGCCGGAGGGGCTATCTTTTTGCCAGCCCACTTCCTGGGACGGCTCACCTACTAAATTGAAATACACTCCTGGATAAACCGATGCTTGCCATTCTTAGAGCAACAGGGTACAATGAAAACCGAGGTTCATAAAGGTCGTGAACAGTGCACCGGCCTAGGCACAGCAAGAAAGGTAACGAGCCGACCCATGGGGGTAGGTGGGTTGGGTTGTTTATTTTTTGCTCAGACCTTGCTGAATTCCCCCTTGACGCGTACAATTAATTGTTGCGCTTGTCCCTGTTCGCATCCGCTGGCCTGGAAATTCTTCGGGAGGGTTGTGTATGGCGTCTCGTGTCAAGAACTACGGTCATATTGAAGTGATTATGGATTTGCCCCCCCTTATCGAGGTGCAACTTAATTCGTACCGTTGGCTCAAAGAAGAAGGCCTCGCGGAAGTCTTTGATGAGATTTCGCCCATCGTTGCTTATAACGAAGGGATGCGCCTGTACTTCCCGGGCAATTCACCCGAAGCCCAAGAATGGGGCTTAAAGTTCTGGTTTAAAGAACCAAAACACACTGTAGAAGAATGCCTGGAGCGCGGCTTGACCTACGCGCGGCCCCTGTGGGCTTCGGTGTTGCTCACCGGCCCTGAAGTGCCCGAACCTATCAAACAGGACGTTTTCTTGGGGGACTTCCCCGAAATGACCGAACGGGGCACATTCATTATTAACGGCACGCAGCGGGTGGTGGTATCGCAGCTCATCCGCTCGCCGGGCGCGTATTTCGAAGCCCCTCTCGACCGGATCTCGGGCCGCCGCATGGCCACAGCTAAGCTCATCCCTGATCGAGGCGCGTGGCTCGAGCTCGAAACGCGACGCAGCGACTACATCATCCTCAAATTCAACCGGCGCCGCATGGTCCCGGTTACGCTGTTCCTGCGCGCCCTCGCGGCCGTCGACGATGGTCTACCCGAGTCGCCCATCAAGACCGGCACCGATGCGGAACTCATCGCCCTTTTCGAGGACGTCGACCGAGACCCCGACCGCCCGTTCATCCTCACTACCATCCAACAAGAGCCCGAGCTGCATATCGATGGCCTCAGCATCGCGGAGGCCGCGCTTATCGAACTCTATAAACGCCTCCGCCCCGGTGAGCCGCCCACCCTGGACAATGCACGCGAGTTCCTCCAAACCCAACTTTTCGACAATCGCTACTACGACCTCGCGCGGGTGGGCCGCTACAAGATGAACCAGAAATTTGACCTCCATGGCATTGTGCCCATGGAACATCGCGCGCTCACCAAATGGGACATCGTGCATATGGTGCGCCGGCTCATCGCAATTAACAACAACATCGAAGAGCCGGACGACATCGACCACCTGGCTAACCGCCGGGTACGCACCGTGGGCGAGTTGGTGCAGACCCGTTTGCGGGTCGGCTTCCGCCGCATGGAACGGGTGATCAAGGAACGCATGTCCCTTAAAGGAGACCGCGAGCGGGTCACGCCCGCCTCCCTAATTAACATCCGTCCTATCACCGCAGTATTGCGCGAATTCTTCGGCTCCAGCCAGCTCTCTCAATTTATGGACCAGACCAATCCGCTGTCGGAGCTGCGGCACAAGCGCACCCTTTCTGCGCTGGGCCCCGGCGGCTTGCGGCGGGAGCGCGCAGGCTTCGACGTACGGGATGTGCATCACTCGCACTACGGTCGCATCTGCCCCATCGAGACGCCTGAAGGCCCCAACATCGGTTTGATCGGGCGTTTGGCCACCTACGCGCGCGTAAACCCGTACGGCTTCATCGAAACGCCGTACCGCAAGGTGTACCACGAGTTGCCCGCGAATGACTCACGGCTCATCAATCGCCGCCTCAAGCAGGACGTGGTCGACGAACAGGGGAACGTCCTCGCTCGCGCGGGCGAGCGGATCTCGCCCGATACCGCGCGGCTTTTGGCCGAGGCCCTGGGCGATAAACCCGTGGCCATTGTGCCCTGGGTCTCGCGCGACGTGGAATATCTGACCGCAGACCAGGATGACCGCTTCTACATCGCGCAGGCGAACGCACCCCTGAACGAATACGACGAGTTCACCAGCGACGACATTGTGAGCCGCTACCGGGGCAAGTTCCACTTCACGCATCCGGACAATATCTCGTACATGGACGTCGCGCCGAACCAAGTGGTCGGCGTGAGCGCGGCCCTCATCCCCTTCTTGGAACACGACGACCCGACCCGCGCGCTCATGGGTTCCAACATGCAGAACCAAGCCGTGCCCCTGGTGCGCCCCGAGGCGCCTATGGTGAGCACGGGCATCGAGCGCAAAGCCGCGCAAGATTCAGGGCAAGTCATCTTGGCCCAGAACGACGGCGAGGTCATCTCCGTGACCGGCGAGCGCATCATTGTACGCGAGGACGACGGTACGGAACGCGAGTATCCCTTACAACGCTTCCGCCGATCCAACCAGAGCACGTGCATTGACCAACGGCCTGTGGTCGTCAAAGGCCAGCGGGTTAAGAAAGGCGACGTGCTCGCGGATAGCTCGTCGACCGAAGACGGCGATTTGGCCCTGGGCCAAAACGTGGTTGTCGCGTTCGTCTCGTGGGAAGGCGGCAATTTCGAAGACGCGATCCTCATCTCCGAGCGCTTGCTTCAAGAGGATAAGTACACCTCCATCCACATCGAAAAGTACGAAGTCGAAGCCCGCGATACCCGCTTAGGCCCCGAGGAGATCACGCGGGATATCCCCAATATGAGCGAAGAGCAGTTGCGCAATCTGGACGAAAACGGCATCATTCGGATCGGCGCGCAGGTGGAACCAGGCGACATCCTGGTGGGCAAGGTCTCGCCTAAGGGCGAGAAAGAGCTCACGCCTGAAGAACGCTTGCTGCGCGCGATCTTCGGCGAAAAATCCCGCGATGTGCGGGACACCTCATTGCGGATGCCCCACGGCGAACGGGGTACGGTGGTGGACGTCAAGGTATTCAGCCGTGAGGATACGCGTGAACTGCCCGCGGGCGTGGAAAAGATGGTACGGGTGATGGTCGCACAGCGCCGCAAAATCACCGCGGGCGATAAGATGGCCGGTCGCCACGGGAATAAGGGCGTGGTCTCCAAGGTCGTTCCCGTGGAAGATATGCCCTTCCTAGAGGACGGCACGCCCGTGGATATCATCCTCAACCCCTTGGGCGTGCCAGGTCGGATGAACATCGGCCAGGTGCTGGAGACGCACCTGGGGTGGGCCGCTTCGCGACTTGGCTTCCGGGCTATCGTGCCCGTATTCGATAGCCCCGATGAGGCCGAAGTCGAGGCCGAACTGGGCCGGGCATGGATGATCGATGAAGCATGGAAGGATATCACAGACCGCGCGTGGGAGTGGATCAAAGAACAAGACTATGACACCGATGAACTGCGTGACGACGCGGAAGTGCGCGGGCTATACCTAGAGCACTACCTGGGGGAACGTGGCTACGACCTTTACGATATCGGCGGCGATGAGGTGCTCTTGCGCCGCGCGGTCCTGCGAGAATGGCTGCGTGAATACGGCTACGACCCGGACAAGATCCTGGCTTTCGAGGATATGAAGCTCTCGCCGAAAGAGCGAGAAGCGAACAACCAACGAGCGATTGAAGCCGCGTTACGTCTGTGGCTCAAGCGCCTGGGCTACGACGATGCAGACCAAATCCCCGCGGAGGAGCTGCGCCAGCGCGCGAGCCAGGCTATGCTCGAGACCGGTCGGCCCATGCCCATCCTGGGCAAGCAGATCTTGCGGGATGGCTTCACCGGCGAACCGTATGAGCGCCCCGTGACTGTCGGCGTGATGATGGTCATGAAACTGCACCACCTGGTCGAAGACAAAGTGCACGCGCGGTCTACGGGGCCGTACAGCCTCATTACCCAACAGCCTTTGGGCGGCAAGGCCCAATTCGGCGGTCAGCGTTTCGGTGAGATGGAAGTGTGGGCTCTGGAAGCGTATGGCGCGGCCTACGCCCTCCAAGAGATGCTGACCATCAAATCCGATGATGTGCAAGGGCGCCTCAAGGCCTACGAGGCTATCGTCAACGGCAAGCCCATCGAAGCCCCGCGTTTGCCCGCGTCCTTCAAGGTGCTGGTTAAAGAGCTCCAGAGCCTGGGCATCGCGGTAGAAGCCGAGACGCCTGAGGGCATCGTTACCTTTGGCAAAGAAGACCGGGCACGGCACATCCCCATTGTGCCTGGTGGCTTCTTGACCGAGGACTTGATCAACAAGATCAAGAAATCCGGCAAGAAGTAGCCCGGTCCAACAACCGCCCTCCTCCGTTTGGTGAACGCCCCCGCTGTGCCGGGGGCGTTTTATTTCACGCTACAATGCTTGCTGGCGGCTCAACGGTGGTGGGTCTACGGAGGTGAACCATGCCCCGGCGATGGCTTTGGTTACTTGGCGTGGGATTGGCATTGGCCTGCGCTTGGCCTGTCCGCTGGCCCGCTGTGGCGCCGTCCACCACGACGCCCATCCCCACGGTAACCCCGCGCGCCACATCCACCCCTGACCTGGCCGAGACTCTGGATTACGATATCGAGTACTGGAGCCTGCTCATCCCTGGGTTATATCACCTCTACGGTTCCGTGCTCGACGAGTTCATCCTCGCGCGCATCACCAACCCCAGCGAGCAACCGGTGCGGCTTGTGCTGGAGGCGCAGATCGAGGGCTTCACGGACTGGGCCACCGCGACCGTAAGCCTGAGCCCGGGCGCGACCGAAACGGTACCCTTGCACCCAGTGTTGCACCCCCAGGCCATCGACACGCTCACCCATCTCCATCCAGCCAATCTGCACATCGCGTGCGCATGGTCGCCCCGCGCGAGACAGTAATTGAGGATTTCACCGACCAAGTGACGATCTATGCTCGGCGTGATTTCCCGTGGAACCTCTATGAAGTGCTGGATAACCTGGACGAGCATACGAACAATATGCTCTTAGCCGCGTGGATCACGCCCAACGATCCGGCCATAGAGGCCTGGATTCGCGCCGCGGCCGACTACCACCCCGACCGCGTGATGACCAGCGGGTATCACGATCGGGTCGACCTCCGGCTCGCGGCGTTGTGGGACGCGCTAAACGACGTGTACAGCATTACCTATGTCAGTACCAGCTTCAACATCGGCGATGCCTTGTTTGACGGCTTGCGCTTCCAACGCATCCGTTTCCCCAGCGAGGTGCTACACCAGCGCAGCGCAAATTGCATCGAAACCACCCTGCTTTGGGCTTCGGTCGCGGAAGCGTTGCAATGGCATCCGTACGTGGTGCTCACGCCGGACCACGCGTTTGTGCTTATCGACGCGGACCCAGAAGGTGAAACTGCCTACGCGCTTGAGACCACGTTGATTGGTCAGGGCAACCTCGAGGACGCGCTGGAGCTGGGTTGGGATGAATGGGAGGATGTGCGAGCGCACCTGCTGCATGACGACGAGGGGTACGACGTGGTAGATGTGTGGGCCGCGCGCGAAGCGGGCATCCTGCCCATGCCGTGGCCATGACGCCGCGGTTCGGTTAGGCACCCTGCTCCTCGGCCCGCACCCGAGCGAGGAAGGCGTCCAGTGCCTCTAAGGCACGCGCTGCATACGCCCGACCCCGAGCACGTTTATCCCGGATGCGTTGCGGCAAAGGGGGCAGCAAGCCGAGGTTGGCCTTCATGGGCTGAAAATCGTGCTCCGACGCGTGGGTAATGTAGTGCACCAACGCGCCTAACATGGTTTCGCGCGGCAGGACCAATGGCGGGAGCCCGCGCGCGAGGCGGGCCGCGTTCCACCCCGCCAGCAGGCCCGTCGCGATGTTGCCCACGTAACCCTCAACGCCCGTGATCTGACCCGCGAAGAGCAAATCCGGTCGGGTACGGAACTGCAGCGTGGGCTCGAGCAGACCCGGGGAGTAGATGAAGGTGTTACGGTGCATTTGGCCGTAGCGCGCGAACTCCGCGCGTTCGAGGCCGGGGATCATGCGGAAGACCCGGCGCTGCTCCGGGAACTTGAGGTTGGTTTGAAAGCCGACCATGTTATAGAGGGTGCCAGCCAGATTATCCTGCCGCAGCTGAACCACCGCGTACGGCTCCTGGCCAGTACGCGGGTCGATCAGGCCGGTGGGGCGCAACGGGCCGAAGCGCAGCGCGTCCTTCCCCCGCGCGGCCATGACCTCGATGGGCAGACAACCTTCAAAGAACTTGCTTTTGCCTGCGCGCACACCCTGTTGCAGCGCGTCCCGCTCGAAGTCGTGCAGCGCTATGCGCTCCGCGTTGACCAACGCGTCCACAAAAGCCTCGTATTGCTCCCGGTTCATGGGGCAATTGATGTAGTCGCCTTCTTCCGTGGCGCTGTGGCCGTAGCGCGCGCCGCGGAAGCAGATATCCATGTTGATGCTATCGGCGACCACGATGGGCGCGATGGCATCGAAGAAATAGAGGTGCTCTTGGCCTGTGAGCTGGGCGATGGCCTGTGATAGGGCGTCGGAAGTCAACGGGCCGCTGGCAATAATGGTCAACCCCTCGGGGATCTCCGTCACCTCCTGCCGCACGATCTCGACATTGGGGTGCTGCTCTAGGGCTTCGGTCACCTTCTGGGCAAACACATGCCGGTCGACCGCGAGCGCGCTACCCGCGGGCACGGCGCTTTCTTCGGCCAGGGGGATGAGGAGGGAACCCATGCGGCGTAATTCTTCTTTGAGTAACCCTCCGGCCCGATCGATCAGGGTAGTGCCCAAGGAGTTAGAGCATACCAGCTCTGCGAGCTGGCCAGTGGTGTGGGCTGGGGTCATCTTCTTGGGGCGCATCTCATAAAGGCGCACCCGCAGCCCGCGCTGCGCGGCTTGCCATGCGGCCTCGCTTCCGGCCAAGCCGCCGCCAACCACGATGAGGTCGGGTTTGGGCATGGTGCCACCTCCTAGGTAAAGAAAACCCCCTCCCATGGGGAGGGGGTGGACTGGGGGCGGAGGACTCGAACCTCCACTGACGGGGCCAGAACCCGTTGTCCTGCCGATTAGACGAGCCCCCAACAAATGCCCCCGCCGCGATTCGAACGCGGGTCTCTGGCTCCGGAGGCCAGCGCTCTATCCCCTGAGCTACGGGGGCGAGGCATGGCTTATTATAGCCGAAGGCCTGCCGTTTGGCAAGTGCTTGACACGGGTCCGGGGCTTCCGTATAATTAGGGACGGCTTGAGCAAACGCGTTGCGGGGTGGAGCAGCGGTAGCTCGTCGGGCTCATAACCCGAAGGTCGCCGGTTCGAATCCGGCCCCCGCGACCTCGCGGAGCCGCAGGTTCGCCTGCGGCTCTTCTTAATCCTTTTTGGTGTAGGGTGGAGCGTTGGTCTATGGCTCGAAGTGAAATTCTCCTCGCATTTAACGAACTCATCCAAGAACGGGAACTGCCACCTGAGGAAATCCTCAAGGCCCTCCAAGACGCCCTCATCGCCGCGTACCGCAAGATGACCAACGCACCTTCGTCCCAAAAGGTCGAGGTGCAGATCGATTTGCCCAAAGGTCAGATTGTGCTCTGGGCTGAGAAAGAGGTCGTCGAGGAGGTCGACCCCCGACGTCGGGCTACTGAGATCAGCCTGGAGGAAGCCCGTAAATATAAGCCCGACGCGCAAGTGGGCGACATTATCATGGTTCCTGTGACGCCCAAGGACTTTGGGCGCATCGCCACGCAAACCGCGCGGCAGGTCATCAAGCAGCGCTTGCAAGAAACCGAGCGGGAACTGCAATATCAACACTTCCGCAAGCTCCAGGGCGAAATTGTGCACGGCGTCGTTCAGGCTGTCAACAATAAAGAGATCGTGGTTGGCCTGGAAAAGCGCGCGGAAGGTCACCTGCCCTATAAGGAACAAATTCCTGGTGAACGCTTCCGCAACCACGACCGCATCCGCGCGCTTCTCCTTGAGGTCAAAAAGACCCCGCGCGGGCCGTACATCATCCTTTCGCGCGCCCACCAAAACTTTCTGCGCCGGCTCTTGGAGGAAGAAGTTCCTGAAATCCAACGGGGGGAGGTGGAAATTCGCGCCATCGCGCGCGAAGCCGGCCGACGCTCCAAAATCGCCGTCTCGGCCATCGCACCCAACATTGACGCGGTCGGTGCGTGCATTGGTATTCGTGGGTCCCGCATTCAGGCCATCATGCGCGAGCTCAACAACGAGAAAATCGACATCATTGAGTGGGACCCGAATCCTGCGGTCTTTATTGCCAAGGCTCTAAGTCCCGCGCGGGTCAAAGGCGTCTATTTGCAAGAGGGCGAAGGGCCACGGACCGCGATGGTGGTCGTCTCTGAGGACCAGCTGAGCCAGGCCATTGGCAAGGAAGGGCAAAACGTGCGCCTCGCGGCCAAGCTGACTCGTTGGCGCATTGACATCAAGAGCATCATCGAAGCCGCGGAAGGCGCACTGCAAAAGCTGTACCGCTCCGAAGACTACGCGGACATCTTGGAAGAAGAAGGCGAAACCATCCGCCAGGTCGAAGCCCTGCTCGAACGCAAGCGGCAAGGGCGCTCGCTCACGCCCGAGGAATACGACTTCCTCTTTCAATTCATCGACCGGGTTGAACGGGGCATCTTGGCCCAGATTCGCGCGCGACGCCAGGCCGAAGCTGAGGCCGAAGCCCGCTTGCGCGCAGGGATTCCGGACGAGGCCTTTGAGCAATCTCTGGACGTGCTCAACCTTTCCCCGCGGCTGACCATGCTCTTGACCGATGCAGGCTATACCACCGTGGGCGATCTCATCGTCCAGCTGCGCCGCGATAAGGACGCGATCCTTATCCTAGACGGCGTTGGCCCGCGAGCCATGAGCGAACTAGAGCGCGCGGTAGACGCCTATCTAAAGGCACATCAACCTGAGCCCGTGGAAGCCGAAGCCGCGGCCGACGTCGAGGCTGAGCCCGAAGCCACAGCCGGTGCGCTGGAGGCGCCCACGGAGCCGGTTGAAGCCATGCCTGAAGCGGAACCCGAAGCCGAGGCTGTGCCCATGACGACCGCGGAGCCCGACGAAGAGGAGGCGCCACAGGCGGAAGTACCGAGCGAGCCAGCCGCGGCCGAGGTCGATGCCCTCGCGGCTGAGGTACAGTCCGATGAAACCGCGGAACCCGAAGCCTGGGCGCCGCCCATGCCCGAGGATAGCCTTATCGTGGCCGAAACCCAGCCAGCCGAGGACGAAGACGTCTCGCTGGATGAGCTCTTCGCAGCCGACCAAATCTTTGAAAGCGCGGCGGAACTGGTGGACGAGATCGAGGATGAAGAGGAAGAAATGCCTCGTCCCAAGCCGCGCAAGAGCAAAAAGAAGAAAAAAGCCAAGAAGAAGCCCAAACGCTATGTGGAGCTGGATTACGTGGATGGGCAAGACGACGTCCTCTTTGCCCGACGCAAGCGTAAGCGGGACAGTGAGGACGATTGGGATTGGTAAGCCGCTTGGAAGGGGATGCAAACCCCGCGACCTTTTTGAGCTCGAGCGCGCGAATTAGGAGGCAGGACATGGCCCCCAAGCGCCGTCGGGGCAAGCACATCCCGCAACGTACGTGTATCGGATGCCGTACAGTATCCTCAAAATGGGAGATGATCCGGGTGGTGCGAACGCCCGACGGGGTTCGGGTGGACCCAACGCGACGCTTGCCCGGCCGTGGCGCGTATGTGCACGCCAACCGCGCGTGCTGGGAAGCCGCGTTTAAACGCCGAGCCTTCGCCCACGCGCTGCGAACTACGTTGACGCAAGAGGATATCCAGCACTTGCGGGCCTTTATGGAGACGCTGCCCCATGAGCCCGTAAACGATGCAACCCAAACCCCAACGGAACAGGGAGGGTGATGCCCATGGCCTCAAAAACCCGCGATGTCATTGAACTGCCGCCAACCCTTACCGTGCGTGAGCTAGCCGAAGCCTTGCGCGTCACGCCCATTGAACTGGTCAAAACCCTGATGAACGCGGGTGTGATGGCTAGCTTAAATCAAACTATTGACTTTGATACCGCGGCCATTGTGGCCGAGGAGCTAGGCCGCGAAGTGCGCTTGGCCTTGCCCGAAGCCGAAGCACCACAGCAGGAAGAAGAAGGCGATTTACCCCTATGGCGCAAATGGTTGCAGGCCGAGCCGGAAGATAAATTGCAACCGCGCCCCCCTGTCGTCGCGGTTCTGGGCCATGTGGATCACGGCAAAACCACACTTCTCGATGCCATTCGCAACACCAACATCGCTGAACGGGAGGCCGGCGGCATCACCCAGCACATTCGTGCGTACCAAATTGAGCATGACGGGCAGAAAATCACGTTTATCGACACACCAGGACACGCGGCTTTCACTTCCCTGCGCGCGCGTGGGGCTAAAGGCGCGGATATCGTCGTCCTGGTGGTCGCCGCGGATGACGGCGTGATGCCCCAAACGCGCGAAGCCATCAACCATGCGCGCGCAGCCCGGGTTCCCATAGTCGTGGCCATCAACAAAATCGATAAGCCCAACGCACGGCCCGATCGGGTACGCCAGCAACTCGCGGACCTGGGCCTCATCCCCCAAGAGTGGGGCGGCGACACCATCATGGTGGAAATCTCGGCCCGCCACCGGCAGAACCTGGACGAGCTGCTGGACGCTATCTTGCTGGTAGCCGAAAGCAGCGATATCCGCGCCAATCCCCAAGGCCGCGTGTTCGGCACAGTCATCGAAGCCCAACGCAAGAAAGGCCAAGGTGTTGTCGCAACTCTCTTGGTGCAAAACGGCACTTTGCGCGTGGGGGATGTCCTGGTCGCAGGAACTACGTATGGCAAAGTGCGCGCGCTCTTCGACCACACAGGCAAACGCATCAAAGAAGCAGGGCCTTCAACCCCCGTGGGTATGCTTGGGTTCCACGACATCCCCGAAGCCGGGAGCCTGTTCTACAAAGTCAAGAACGAAAAGGAAGCTCGGGCCATCGTGGAAAAGCGCCTGGAAGAGATCGAACAACGCCGCCGCGAGAAGCGCAAGAAGATCGACCTGGAGTCGCTGTTTGAACAACTGACTCAGGGCGAAGTTAAGAGCTTACGCCTGGTGGTCAAAGTCGACGTCCAGGGTTCCTTGGAGCCCATCGTCAGCTCCATCCAACGGATTGCTGAACGTAATGATATCCCCGTTGAAATCTTGCACGCGGACGTGGGCAACATTACCGAGAACGACGTCATGCTCGCGGCCGCGTCCAATGCTATCGTCATTGGCTTCAATGTGAAGGCCGACGCGGCCGCGCGGCGCGTCGCGGAACGTGAGGGCGTTTCCATTCGCATCTACCGCGTAATTTATGAGTTACTCGAAGATATCGAAAAGGCGCTCAAGGGCCTCTTGGAGCCTGAAGTGCAAGAGGTCGTGTTGGGCGAAGCCGAAGTGCTTGCGGTCTTCCCCGCGGCTAAGTTAGGCAAAGTTGCGGGCTGCCGGGTGCGCCGCGGCGTCATTCGGCGTAACGCGCGCGTACGGGTGCTGCGGGGCGACGATGTACTCTACGACGGCGAGATTGCGTCCTTAAAGCGGTATAAAGAGGATGTGCGCGAAGTACGTGAAGGCTTCGAATGTGGTATCGGCATCAAAGGATTCAAGAACTTCCAAAAGGGCGATCGGCTGATCTGCTACACCCTGGAGGAACGCAAACCCGAATAAACCCCGCCCTTCTTGCCAGCTCATGAGGGGGACGAGGAGGAAGGTCATGGTGGGCGAGTTACGACTCCGGCGCATCGAAGAGCGTATTAAAGAAGAGCTGGCCGAAATTTTCCTCTTTGACGTGGCCGACCCTCGACTGCAAGGGGTAAATGTGACCGACGTCGAGGTCGATCGCGAATTGGCCTACGCAGATATCTACGTTTCTGCAGTGGAAGGGTCCGAGCGCAAAGATGAGATTTTGCGCGCGCTTGAGCACGCGAAGGGATTCTTGCGCACTATGCTAGCGCAACGGATGGCGCACCTGCGGACGTTCCCGCGGCTTCGCTTTCATTGGGACCCCACGCCCGAGCGCGCCGCGCGGTTAGAGCAACTCTTTGCCCAACTTGAAGCCGAACGGCGCGCGGCCCTGGAGCAAGACGCTGATACCAGCGAGGAAGCCCAGGGCCCGGAGGAGGCATCCGCCCATGGACCCTCATAAGCCCCATGACGTGATTCGCCGTGCGTTTCAGCAGGCACGCACGTTCGTGCTCGTCTCCCATGTGAGTCCCGACGGTGATGCGGTTGGTTCGTTATTAGGCTTAGGATGGGCCCTGCGAGCCCAAGGTAAGCAGGTGGCGCTGGTCTTGGCTGATCCCGTGCCTGAAAACCTACGTTTTTTACCCGCGGCCGAAACCATCCAATCGCGCGCGCAGCAGCGCCCCGATCTCGTGGTCGCGGTAGATTGCGGCGATCGTTCCCGCGTCGGCGACGCGTTGCCTGCGAATTGGGCCGTCGACGTCAACATCGACCACCACAAGACCAACACCCACTTTGGTCGCTACAATGTGGTTGAGCCCGACGCGCCATCAACCACCGCGATCATCGCGGAACATCTCGCTGACTGGGGCTTGCCCCTGCCGCGCGAAAGCGCTCTTGCTTTGCTCACTGGCTTGATCACCGATACCCTGGGTTTGCGCGCGCCCACGGTGCGCCCCGAGACTTTACGCCTAGCCGCGCGGTTGATGGAGGCCGGCGCGGATATCTCCCTTGCATTTTACGAAGCCATGGTCGCAAAATCCTTCGCGATGACCCGATATTTAGGCATTGGGCAGGCGCGCGCTCAGCTTATTGAAGGCGTGGTTTGGTCTTATCTGACTCGCGCCGATCGGGAAGCTACGGGTTTTCCTGAACCGGACGACGCAGGTTTGGTCAATCATCTGCTCAACGTACGTGAAGCATCCATATCGGTGGTGTTGATTGAGCTCGATGAACCCGGTCGCATCAAGGTAAGCTGGCGAGCCAAAGAGGGCTGGGATGTTGGCGAGCTGGCCCGGTCCTTTGGTGGAGGGGGGCACACGGCCGCGGCTGGCGCGCGAGTGGAAGGCACGTTGGACCAGGTACGCGAGCAAGTTTTGGCGCGTACGGTACAGTTCTACCGCACCCGGACCCTCTAAAAGGCTCGCCCGGCCCTCCCCTGTCGGAGGGGCAAATCATTTATGGGGAGGTGAGGTATGGTCGAACGGCATGGCGCGGCGTGGCAAGCGTCCAGCCGGACGTCGCGGCGTTCTCGTCGCCGCACACGCAACAACCGATGGGCCTCGCCGCGGTTGAACCTTCACGCACGCACAGATCCCGACCTGCTACAACGGGTATCTGGTGTCTTGGTCGTCGATAAGCCCGTTGGGCTCACGTCGCACGACGTGGTCCAAATCATCCGACGCGGCACCGGTATCCGGCGCTCAGGGCATACGGGCACGCTGGACCCGCGCGCGTCAGGGGTGCTGGTGGTGCTCATCGGGCCTGCAGTGCGCTTGAGTGAATGGTTGAGTGCGTCAGACAAACGCTACATGGCCACGTTGCGTCTTGGGGTCGAAACCGACACCTACGACGCGGATGGGCGGGTCGTAGCCACACGCCCCTGTCCGGAACTCAGCGAAGCCGAGATCGAAGCCGCACTACAGCCCTTTGTGGGTGAAATTGAGCAAGTTCCGCCACCATATTCGGCAATTCGTGTGCGTGGCAAACGCGCGTATCAGCTCGCGCGCGAGGGCAAACCCGTCGATCTCAAGCCGCGAAAAGTGCGCATTTACGAGCTCAATCTTCTCGAATGGGTTCCGCCCGAATTGGTGCTCGATATTCACGCGTCAGCCGGGACCTACATTCGTTCCCTCGCGCACGATTTGGGACAACGCCTGGGATGCGGCGCGCACCTCACTGCCCTACGACGCACCCAAAGCGGCTCCTTTACTTTACGCGACGCAGTCCCCTTGCGGCGCCTGCAAGAGGCCTTCACAACGGGGGAATGGCACAAATACCTAATCCCTGCGGTCGACGCGCTGCCGAACTGGCCACTACTCGAGCTCCCGCCCGACCTCGTCGATAAGGTGCGCCACGGCCATCCTGTACCCGCGCCACGCGCCTTTGACCCAGAACAACTTATCCGCGTGGTAACCGAACAAGGCGATCTCCTGGCTATCATGCAATACGATCCCAAGGAAGGGATGCTACGTCCCCGTAAAGTGCTCATGGCCGTTTAGTATTGTTCGTTCTTGCACCTCATCATCGTGGGCCCCGGCTTCGTCAGCCGGGGCTGTTTTATTTTTCAGGATAGGTCCCCCAGCAGAGCACACTTGCAAGCTTGTGAAAAACTGGACAACTTCCTGGCTTTCGGTTATGATAACCACGTCCTTTGTAGGCCTCCTGCCGGAGGAAGGCACGGCATGGATGATAT
>JAADFA010000112.1 GCA_013153135.1 Chloroflexota bacterium | reverse complement strand
TGGATTGTGCCCCAAGGCCCCCCTTGGATCTAATCCTCCCCGCGCAATTGCTCCAACAACCGGGCGTCCTCCAGGTCTTGAGGACGGCCCGTCGCGCGGAGCGTGCGACGGTGAATTTTTAGCAGGCGGGCTCCGCCGCCCGCGGGCATGGCCGCGCTCGCGTGCCGCCCCGCCGCGGGCTGGTAGCCCGCGGCTAGTATAAAATTGCACGCGGGTTGTCCGGCCCAACGCGCGGGGGCGCCTGGCTGACGGCGAGGATAGCGGGCAGGTTCCGCTGCCCGCGCGCCCGCGGCATGGGCTTCGACAAGATTTGCCTGCACCCGAGAGGAATTTTGTCCCGCCCAATCGGGCCAAATCGGTATAAAATAGAAACCTGACGCCCTTCGCGGCACAACTTGGCCCCAGGGCGGAGGTGGCAACGGTGAACGCGACGTCCAACCCTTCGGCGCGCGGGTGGCTCGAACGGGCCGTGCTGCCCGGCTGGCCCATCCGCTGGGAGCACGTGCTCTTCGGCGGCCTGGTGATCTTCGCGGTGATTACTCGGTTCGTGGACCTGGGCGTGCGGGTCATGAGCCACGATGAAAGCTTGCATGTGTATTATTCCTGGCGCTTTTACAAGGGCCAGGGGTACCAACACACGCCCATGATGCACGGCCCGCTGCAGTTCCACCTGATCGCGCTATCGTACTTCCTGTTTGGCGATAGTGACTTTACCGCGCGCATCCCCCATGCGCTGGCGAGCGTGCTCACCATCGTCGCGCTGTGGCCCTGGCGCCGCTACCTCGGCCGGGTGGGCACGTTGATCGCGGCAGGCCTGATGCTAATCTCACCATACATGCTGTATTACGGTCGTTACGCGCGCAACGAAGCCTTTGTCGCGCTCTTCGGCGTGATCATGCTCTGGGCCATCCTCCGCTATCTGGAGACCGGCGCGGACCGCTATCTCTATTGGCTCACCCTGGCGACCATCCTGCACTATACAGCCAAGGAAACGTCCTTTATTTATACCGCGCAGGCCCTGGTCTTCCTGGGCCTACTGGTGCTCACCCACGCGTTGCGCACTTCGTGGCACCGGGACATGCGCTCAGTATTCATGTTTGCCCTGTTCGTGACGGGTGTGCTGTTCACTTTCGCGATGCTGGTGCAAATCGGGGTGCAGGTGCTTTTGGAAAAGGGCATCGCGAGCGAGAAGCCCTTAACCATCATGGGTTTCCATCCCTTCGCGGCCTTTTTCATCCTCGCGGGCTTGATCACCCTGCTCATTGCCGTACTCGTCCTGCTCTTCGCGTACGACTGGCGCCGCTTGCGCGCGCTGCGGGAAGTGCATCTCATTGTGCTCCAGCTCAGCCTCATTCTGCCCATGCTTGCGCCGCTGCCCGCGTCGCTCCTGCGGGGGCACGACGTGTATGTGGACGCGGCCGACGTTAGCCGGGCTGACTTCTTAATCAACGCGGGCTTCGTCACCTTGCACGCGCTGCTAGGCCTAGGGCTAGTGCTGTGGCTTTGGGATTGGCGCCGCTGGTGGCCGCAAGCCCTGCTGTTCTGGGCCGTGTTCACTTTCTTCTACACATCCGCGTTCACCAACATCGCGGGTTTCGGCAGCGGCATCGTGGGCTCATTGGGCTACTGGCTTGCGCAACAAGGGGTCAAACGGGGCAATCAGCCATGGTATTACTACCTGGTCATTCACATCCCCATTTATGAGTACCTGCCCGCGCTTGGTTTCCTCCTGGCTGGTGTGAGTCAGTTTGTCGCGCGCCTGCGGTCGTCGGCCTTTCCGCGCGCCGAGGACGCGGCGACGTCCGAAGGCACGCAGCGCGAGGACGCGCGGCCGTTGGCCTTCGCGCTGCTGTGGTATTGGAGCCTGACGAGTGTCATTGCCTACACCCTCGCGGGCGAGAAAATGCCCTGGCTCACGGTGCACATCACGTGGCCCATGATCTTAACCACCGCATGGTGGCTTGCGCGCGTGATCCAAGGCATCCCCTGGTCCGAAATCTCCTGGACCCGGCTAGGGCTGCTGTTCAGCGCGATGATATTCTTCGTGCTCAGCTTCAGCCGTTTGCTCAGCTCGCTCTTGGGCCCGCACCCCGATATGAGCCAGGGCCGCACGCTAGACGTGCTCACCTGGTGGGGCGGTTTGCTGCTGTTCGGCCTGGTGGCCGCGTTCAGCGCGGTGGCTATCGCGCGCCTCAGCCAGGCTCTGCGTCTGTCCACGCTACTCGCGTTGGCGACTTTGGGCTTCTTCCTCGTGCTCGCGGGCTTTACCTGGCACACCGCGTATCAGGCCACCTATATCAACTACGACCAAGCGAACGAGTTTCTAGTCTATGCGCACTCGGCCCACGGGGTACGCGTGGCCATGGACCAGATCGAAGCCATCGCGTTCCGGCTGTACGACGGCCGGGATATGCCCGTGGCCTACGACGACGCGGTGTCGTGGCCCATGAGCTGGTACTTCCGCAACTACCCCAACCAGCGCTATTATGGCGCAGAGCCCACCCGCACCTTGCGGGATGTGCCTGTCATTCTAGTCGGCGCGCGCAATTATGGCAAAATCGGTCCAGTGGTAGGCGACTTATACTATGAAATTGAGTACATCCGCATGGTCTGGCCTATGGAGGATTACCGTAATCTCACCTGGGAGAGGATTAAAAACGCGCTGCTCGACCCGCAAATGCGCGCGGCCTTGCGCCAAATTTGGCTTCACCGAGATTTCAGCCTTTACGCCAAAATCAAAGGCCGCGATGACCTGCGTCCATCCAATTGGAACCCCTCGGACCGGATGCGCCTTTACATCCGTAAAGACGTGGCCGCGAAGATGTGGGAGTTCGGCCTCCGGCCCACGGACCTGGCCGTCGAGAAAGACCCCTTCGATGAGCGTACCCTGACCACGCCGCCCATCAAGGCTTTTGGTCAGCCCGGTGTCGAGCCCGGCCAATTCCAGGGCCCGCGCGATGTTGCCGTCGCGGCCGATGGTACCCTGTACATCGCGGATACGTTCAACCACCGCATCCAGCACATCGATCCCGAAACGGGCGAGGTACTGCACCTTTGGGGCGGACCCACCGACCCTAATGCCCCGCGGCCGGACCAACTTAACGAACCCTGGGGCATCGCGGTCGGACCGGATGGCCGGGTCTACGTTGCAGATACGTGGAACCACAGCATCAAGGTGTTCTCACCCGAAGGCCAGCTGCTGCAGGTCTGGACCAGCTACGGCGAGGGGGAACCCACCCCCTTCTGGGGACCCCGCGATGTGGCCGTGGACGCGGACGGCTACGTGTACGTCACCGACACCGGCAACAAACGCATTGTGGTCTTTCGCACGGACGGCACGTACGTCACCCACATCGGGGGGCCGGGCGCGCTGCCGGGCCAATTTGACGAACCCGTGGGCATCACTGTTGGGCCTGACGGCCTGATCTACGTCGCGGATACGTGGAACCAACGCATCCAGGTGCTGCAGCCCCTGGGCGACGGCGAGCTGGCCGCGTTCCGCACCTGGGATGTCCATGGCTGGTACGGGCAGGGTATGGAAAACAAGCCCTACCTGGCCGTGGATGACCTGGGGCGAGTCTACGTCACCGACCCCGAGGCGCGGCGGGTCTTGGTCTTCGACGCGCAGGGCCAGCCTTTGGTCGCGTGGGCCGGCGATATCACCCAACCCCTTGGCATCGTCAACGGCATTGCGTGGGACGCAACGCGCGGCGTGGTCTGGGTGACCGACGCGACCCACGGCCGTGTGCTCGCGTGGGCCGTACCCACGGATGAAGGCGCAGCCGAACAACCGTAATGCATCCGGTTCGACGGCGGAAATCCACCAACCATAGGAGGGAGGACGATGGAAGCTTGGGTGCAACAACTCATAACGGACGCGGTCGAATTCTTGCCAAAGCTGATCGCGTCCCTGGTCATCTTTGTTGCTAGCATCTATCTGGCCGGTTTGTTGGCGAAGCTGGTTAACGATGTGTTGCGCCGGCGCAAGGTCGACCCCGAGGTCTCTTTGCTGCTGGTGCGCCTGACCCGCTGGGGGCTCATCATTGTCGGCGCTCTGGTAGCGCTACAACAAATCGGCTTTCGGGTGACCGCGTTCCTTGCGGGCTTGGGCATCCTCGGCTTTACCGTGGGCTTCGCGCTCCAGGATGTCAGCCGTAACTTGATCGCGGGCATCTTACTCTTGCTGCAGCAACCCTTCGACATTGGCGACATGATTGAAGTGCAAGGCTATTTAGGCGAAGTCGAAGATGTTACCCTCCGTTCAACCGAGCTGCGCACCCTGGATGGCCGTTTGGTGCTCATCCCCAATGCGGACGTGTTCACCTCGTCGCTGGTGAACTACAGCCGCACCCCACGGCGACGTATCGATTTGGATGTGGGCGTGGCCTACGACAGTGACCTGGATAAGGTGCGGGAGGTCGCGCTCGAAGCCATACGCGGCTTGCCCGGCGCGCTCGAAGAGCCCAAGCCCCTGGTGTGGTTCCACACGTTCAACGAGTCATCCATTGATTTCACCCTGTACTTCTGGATCGATACCCAAAAGACTGATATCTTTGAGGCCAAAAGCCTCGCGCTTGAAGCGGTCAAGAAGGCCTTTGAACGCGAGGGCATCGAGATTCCGTACCCGATTCGTACGGTCTACCTGCATGGCCAGGGCTAACGGTTCCCCTGGGAGGGCATATGCCAGGTCACGAAGGCGGAAGGACAGCGGCCGACGATCAGGCTTTTGTGGACACGGTACGCCAATACGCACCGCGCTTATACCGCCATCTTCTGCGTCTCTTACAAGATCCGCAGGACGCGGAAGATGCGCTCCAAGAGACCTTTCTCAAGGCCTATCAACATTTGGGCGATTTTCGCGGCCAAGCTCGCCTTTCCACCTGGCTTTACCGCATTGCGACCAACGAGGCTCTGATGCAGCTGCGGCGCAAAAACCCGGCCATCTCGCTCGAAGCCTTGCAAGGGAACGATGCGCCGCCGGATGAGGTTCTACTCAATCAATGGCAGATCTTGCCCGAACAAGCCGCGCTCTCCGCGGAAGTACGTCAAGTTCTCGAGCGCGCGGTGCAGGGCCTTTCGCCCGCGTTGCGGGCCGTGTTCCTATTGCGGGATGTCGAGGGCTTCTCCACCCGCGAGACCGCGGAAATCTTGGGCATTAGCGCTGACGCGGTTAAAACCCGCCTTTCGCGGGCTCGAATGCGGTTGCGAGAAGCCCTCGCCCGCTATTTTCATGAAAGTTCGTCCCACCGGACGGAGGCGGCCCTATGAGCCAGTCCATGTCCTCAGCCTGCCAAAAATGGCTAGAGCCCATCGCTTTGTATGTGGATAATGAGCTGGATGAGGAGCTGTGCCGCGAGCTAGAAGCGCATTTGCAACACTGCCCTGACTGCCGACTCTATCTTGATAGTCTAAACAAAACCATTCGCATCGTCCACGCGACGCTACGCGAAGCGCCCGTCCAGCTGCCACCTGACTTGACGGAACGTCTGCTACGCGTGGCGCTCAAGCAATCTCCATCCTCGTCGGCCCAGCAAGCCGAGGAGGAGGGCGACACATGAGCGGGCTCCCCAAGGCGTTGCGGTCACGCTTGCGTTTCAATGAGCAAGGCCTTATTCCCGCGATCGTGCAAGACGTGCGCACAGGCCAGGTGCTCATGTTGGCCTATATGAACGAAGAGGCCTTGCTCGCAACGCTTCGCACACGCGAAACCCACTTCTGGTCCCGCAGCCGACAAACGCTGTGGCACAAGGGTGCAACTTCGGGCAACACCCAACGAGTCGTAGATGTGCGGGTCGATTGCGACGGCGATACGTTGCTCATCCTGGTCGAGCCGCGCGGGCCCGCGTGCCACACCGGCGCAACCTCGTGTTTCTTCCGCGCCTGGCGAGATGGCCATTGGCAGACGCTGGCCTTCGCGCCTTCGGAGGAGGCATAGCCATGGATTCCCTCACGGATCTCTACCGCGTGATTCAACAGCGCATCACGCAGGGCGACCCCGCTCAGTCCTATACAGCCCGTCTTTACCACGCGGGTCTGGATCGCATTCTGCAAAAAGTGGGCGAAGAGGCCATTGAAGTATTGCTGGCGGCTAAAGGCCAAGGGCGACAACGCCTCATCGAAGAAGTCGCAGACCTAACCTATCACGTGCTTGTCTTGCTCGCCGCGCGAGGAATCACGCTCGAGGACATCCTAAATGAACTGCGCGCGCGGGAACGTCACACCCGAACCCAGGCCCAACAAGCCGCGCATAAAGGCACGTGATACAATCTCTAGCCGGTGCATCACCTTGGCCCAAAGAGGAGGCGACATCATGTGGCGACGGCTTTGGCCCCTCATTGTAGGGGCCCTGGGGGTGCTCCTCGTTGGCTGGTCCGCGGTGGGGCAGCAAGGAACCCCGCGCGTGGAGCGGCTCGCCCAAGTTCTTGTGGAATTGTGGCCCGAGTACGACCGCCCCGATATGTTGGTGTTGTACTTCATCCGTTTACCTTCCGATACCCTGCTCCCTGCTGAAGTCGCGGTGCGCATCCCCGCTCGGGTAGGCGACCCCTTCGCAGTCGCGGTGCGCGTATCCCCTGATAGCCCGCCCATCAACGCCGCGTACACCACCGAGGTGGAGGGCGAGTGGCAATGGGTCTACATCACAGCAAACGCGCTGGATGTGCAGCTAGAATACTACGACGCCCTAGAACGGGACGGTGACACCCGACGCTACACCTTCATTTGGCCTGGCGGCGTCGCGGTAGACCGCTTCGTCGTGAGCGTGCAGCAACCCGCAACCGCGACCATGCTCACCCTCGACCCACCAGAGGATACGCGCGAGCCCGGGCTCGAAGGCTTGATGCATTTCGTCAAGGAATTCGGCGCCCTCGGTCCCCAAGATCAAGTCCAACTGACTGTGGAATACGTCAAACCGGACGATGTGCTCAGCGTGTCCAAGATCCAACCACCCCAACCCCAGGCTACCTCCGCCGCGGCCGAAGCCGCGGCCAAAGTAGAAACCCAAGACTCGATGTTTGACTTCAGTGGTTCATGGTTTACCCGTTGGTTCCCATGGTTCTTGGGCGTGGCTGGGCTCATTATGCTGGCCATCGCGGGTTGGCTTTTCTGGCGCAGTCCCTCCAGCAACGTGCTTCTTTCGCAACCCGAGCGACGTCGCGGCCGAGGGTTGCACTTTCGAGCCAAGCCGCCCGCGGACGAGGAAAGCGACGAAGGAGACGTGCGCTACTGCCCGCAATGTGGTGCGCGGGCCCGCCCAGGCGATCGCTTCTGCCGTATGTGCGGCACTCCTTTGCGTTGAACACCTGGCGCACTTCCGACGGCCCCGCACATGGCGGGGCCGTTCGTTTCGCAACCCATGCACGGGAAGCATGACGACGTAGCCATTTCCGATGCTAAGCTGGGCAAGAAGGGGCAAGTAAAGGGTAGCCCTTGTAGCGGCCTTTTCTCTTGCCAAGCCAGGAGCACCGCGGCAGACCCCCCAATTGACAGCTCCTTATATCGCATCTGACAACCCTCCCCCCACACGCCGCAAGCATAAGTTTAACGACCCCTTAATTTGGCCCTCATACAATGAGGCAAACCCCTTCGCCCGAACGAGCCGAGAGCTAACCCAAACGCCAGCAATGAACGGGAAACCACGCCGATAGTTTGAGCTCGTAAGGTCGTGGATGAACTCGTCCGACCTGGAAGGAGGCAACGCATGGAGAACCGCAAATACCTTTTTGGGATCTTTCTCATCCTGGCTAGCGTGGTCTATTTGATATACTCCTCAGTCAAAGCGGGACAGGAATACTTTTTGACTGTGGACGAGCTTCTCGCGCGCCAGGAAGAAATGATTGGGCGCAAAATCCGCGTCTCCGGCGCGGTCATCGGCGATACCATCTTTTATGACCCCGAGAAGCTAGAAGTCCGCTTTACCATTGCGCACGTACCCGGAGATCTAGACGAAGTTGAAGCGCAAGGCGGTATGGCCAAGGTCCTGGCCGAAGCCGTACGGGACCCCAACCGCTCGCGCATCGAAGTGGTGTATTACGGTGTCAAACCCGATCTCTTGCGCAACGAAGCCCAAGCTATCGTGACTGGCACGTTGGGCGAGGACGGCGTCTTTTACGCGGACGAGCTCCTGCTCAAGTGCCCGACCAAATACGAAGCTGCCGCGCCGGAAGCCGGATCCGGCCGATAGCACAAAGGAGTCGGCGCCATGCTCGCCTTGATGGGCTATGCCCTCACCCTGGTGGCCTTCGTCCTTTCGCTCTATGCAACCGGGGCCGCGTTGTGGGGCGGATGGAAACGTAACGCGGCCTTCGAATGGAGCGCGCGCAACGCGATGCTGGCCATCTTTCCCTTACTCACCGCAGCCAACCTCATCCTGATGTACCTACTCGCGTACAATCACTTTGAAGTCGAGTACGTGCACTCGGTCTCTGAAATGGAAATGCCCTTATATTTGCGGGTAACCGCGCTATGGGGCGGCCAAGCCGGGTCCTTGCTGTTCTGGTCCTGGCTGATGGCCGCGTTCGCGTTCGCGGTCGGCCTGCGTGATTGGCACCGGGATCGAGAATTTTTACCCTGGGTTGTATTCTTTACCTCCCTTACCTTGGCCTTCTTTCTCTTCCTCAATACCGTGCTCGAGCCGCCCTTCCGGCGGTTTTGGCTGCTCCCATCCGGCAAAATCGAGGCTTATCTCTTCCCACCCGCGGGAGCAAAGGCCTTTTATCCCCGTAACGGTAGTGGCCTGAACCCGCTGTTGCGCCATCCGGGCATGGTCGCGCACCCGCCCTTCCTTTACCTGGGTTTCGTGAGCTTTGTCATTCCTTACGCTTTCGCGATGGCTGCGCTGGTCACCCGTCGGGTGGACGCGCGCTGGATCCGCCTGACCCGACCATGGACCCTGGTCGCGTGGCTGTTCCTCTTCCTTGGCCTCATCCTGGGTTCCCGATGGGCCTATGATGTGCTCGGCTGGGGAGGCTACTGGGGTTGGGATCCGGTCGAAATTTCCGCCTTCATGCCCTGGCTCACCGGGACCGCGTTTTTGCACTCAGTCATCGTGCAAGAGCAACGCGGCATTTTGAAACGCTGGAATATCGTGCTTATTATCTTGACTTATGCATTGGTGCTTTTCGGGACCTTCTTGACCCGCTCAGGGGTGCTCTCGTCGGTGCACTCCTTTGCCCAAAGCGCCATCGGTCCCGCGTTCTTTATCTTCATCGGCGCGATGACCGTGCTCTCGGTGGAGCTCCTCCGCCGCCGCTGGGACGATTTGGAAGGCAAAGGGGGCATTCCCTCTTTCTTTTCACGGGAGGCCCTGTTCCTTTATACCAACTACATCTTCATAAGCATGACTGTAGTCAACTTCTGGGGTGTGGTCTATCCCTTGGTCTCAGAGTTGGTCACGGGCGAAAAAGCCAGTGTCGGCCCGCCCTATTATGAGCGGGCGATGGGACCGCTGAGCGCGGTCATGTTGCTGCTCATGGGCTTGGCCACCCTGGCACCTTGGGGGCGGGTGCACTGGCGTCGTCTCGCGCGGTTGATGGTGATCCCGAGCCTGGTGGGGCTGGCGGCAGCAGGTTGGGCCTGGTGGGCCCACTATCGCGCGCCTGGCGCGCTCTTGGGCTTCTTCTTGCTTGGCTTTGTGGCTGGCGCGATCTTTTACGATATTTTCCGCGGGGCTTGGGCCCGTCACCGCGTGCATAAAGAGCCCCTCTGGCGCTCCCTCTGGCGCCTCTTCACCCGCAACCGCCGCCGCTATGGTGGTTACGTAGTACACCTAAGCATCATCGTCATGGGCGTGGGCATCATTGGCATCGAATTCTTCCAAGCCGAAACCCAGCGCACGCTGGCCCAGGGCGAATCGCTCACTTTGCGGGAATACACGATCGTATACGACGGTCTAGCCATCTTCAACACGCATGACGGACGTCAAGTCGCCCGGGCCGAAGTCTCGGTATATAAGGACGGCCAAAAGGTCGCAGTCCTGCACCCGCGACAGGATTATTACATCAAAGACCAACAGCCCATGACCATCCCGGGCGTGTACAGCACCTGGGGCGAAGAGTTCTACGTCCTACTGGTCAGCTGGAAACCCATCACCGTCGAAGGCGCGACCTTTAAGGTCTACCACAACCCGCTGGTGAAATGGCTATGGGCCAGCCCATGGATTGCTATTTTGGGCATTCTTATTGCAGCCTGGCCCGAACGCCGCCGAAAGCCCGCGACCGCACGCGCGCGGGCTCGTCGCCCCGCGTCCGCCCCAGCTCCGGCCGCGGGATAATGCGATAGGCAAAGGGAGGCAGACCCATGAAGACACCCACGCGCGCGACGCGACCCCACCCTTGGTTCTGGCTGAGCGGCCTTGGCCTGCTGATGGGCACGCTCCTGGTGCTTAGCACCCTGGCCTGGCCGCAAACTCGCGCAGACGCGCAGCCCGTCCAAATCACCCTGACCACCATCGTGCCTATCGAATCCATCACCGACGATCAAGTCAACGAGGTCGCAAAAGAGCTCTTTTGCCCTGTATGTGAAAATATCCCCTTGGACACCTGCGCGACGCAGGCGTGTGAACAGTGGCGGGAAGAAATCCGAGTTATGTTGGCCGCGGGTTGGACCAAAGAACAAATCAAAGAAGACTTCGCGCTGCGCTTCGGCGACCGAGTGCTCAACGAACCGCCCCCGCGCGGACTGCACCTGCTCGCCTACGTCGTGCCACCCTTGGCCCTAGCCGTCGGCATATATATCATGTTCCGCAGCTTCCGTTCGTGGCAGAGCGCCGAAGCCGAAGAAGCAGCGAGCTCGGTGGCTCCAGAGGTGGCTGAACGCGCGGACGATGTGGACGATGAATACCTGCGCCGCCTCGACGAAGAGCTGGATTAGCCTATTCGCGGCGCGCAACCCTAAGGAGGATTTATGAGCGAGCCGCTCATCGAACCTCAACATGCTCGCACGGGCACATCCCAGCCCCAGCGCAAGAAGCGCAAAAAAATGGGATGGGGTTGGTGGGCCCTGATCTTGCTGCTCCTCATCTTTTTCGGTATGGTTGGCTTTAAGGTCAAGGAAGGAACGCGCCTCAAGGTGGGCGACAAACCCCCTGAGGATTTGGTGCTGCATACCTTTGACGGCCAAACCATCCGCCTGGGTGATCTCAAAGGCAAGGTCGTGCTAATCAACTTCTGGGCATCGTGGTGCACCACTTGCAAGGCCGAAGCTGTGGAGCTGGAGCGCGCATGGCGCTATTACCAAAAGACCCGAGACGACGTCATCTTTTTGGGTCTGGATTACGTCGATTCAGAGATCGACGCGCTCAAGTGGATTGAATATTACGATATCACCTATCCGAACGGTCCAGACCTGCGCACCCGCTGGTCGCAAGCCTTTGGACTGCAGGGCGTACCCGAAACGTACGTACTCGACAAACAAGGCCGGGTCGCCGCGTTCAAAATCGGCCCCTATCAATCGTACGATGAAATCATCGCGCATATCGAAGAAGCCCTACGGCGATCTGAGCAACCGTAAACCGGCCTAGGACGGACGCCATGACCGACTACCTGCTGCTCACCCTGATGGTGATCGCACTATTTGGTGCGGTAGCCCCCTTTGTCCTCGCGCCCTTCCGTCGCCGCGTGTTGGTGGACGACGAGCTGGAGCGTCGGCGTTCAGTGCTTTTAGCCCGACGTGAGGCCATCATCAACGCGCTCCGAGAGCTCGAACTCGACTACGCGGTAGGCAAACTGCCCGAAGAGGATTACCAACGCCAACGCGAGGCTTTGCGCCGAGAGGGCGCGGCCGTGCTCAAGGCCCTGGACGAGCTCGAGCAACAAGCACAATCCCGCCCGCGTGCGGTGAACCCCGATGTGGACGCACGCATTGAGGCGCTGCTTGAACAGCGTCGCGGGAAACGCCCGCATGTGGGCGATACCACGCCCCAATCCCAAAAGGCCGATGCTACCGAGGCCGAACCCATGGACGAGCTCATCGAGCACCTGTTGCATCAGCGTCGGCAGAATAAAGAAGGCCGTTTTGTGGGCTTCTGCCCCCATTGCGGCGCGCCGGTAATGGAACACGATCGCTTCTGCGGCCGTTGCGGCCAACCCCTCACCCCCCTGGGCGCGCCGCGCAGCAAGGCCTCGTCCCGCCGCAAAAAACGCCGTAGCAAAAGCAAGCGTTAATCACGAACTCTCACCTCGAGGTTGTCTCATGCGCACCATTCGCCGCTACCTCTGGCTCGCCCTGTTCGTCGGCTTGTTTGCCAGTGTCCTTGCTGGCTGCTTCTCCTTCGCGGACGATGTAACCCCACCGCCAGGATGGAAACCTACCCCGGTCCCGCCAACGCCAGACCTCAGCCGCCTTTATCCTACCTCGCCGCCGGATCCCGCGCAGGGACGCATCGCCTATCAGCAAAAATGCGTCGAATGCCACGGCACCCAAGGCCGAGGAGATGGCCCCGCGGCTGAACAACTCCCCGTTCTGCCCGCGAACTTGGTTGAGAGCGAAACCCTGATCCAAGCCAAGCCGTCGGATTGGTTCCTCATCATCAGTAATGGCAAGCTGGATAAATTTATGCCCGGCTTTCGGGCTTCCTTGGATGAACAAACCCGTTGGGATATCATCGCCTATTTATACGTCTTGGGCACGGACGACGATAAGCGCCAACGAGGGCAGGCGCTTTACGAGGCTCATTGTCAGCGCTGCCATGGCCCCCAAGGTCAGGGCGATGGGCCTGATGCCCCCGCGGGGCTCGAACCCTTTAGCCAGGCCTTCTTTGCCCAACACAGCGATGCGGACCTCGCGACCTATTTGGTCAATGACCACGAGCCCGCCTTCCCGGAGCTGGACGGCGTCGACCGGCTAAACGTGGTGCGCTACGCGCGACTGCTCACCTTTGCGCGTATGTCGCCATGGATGCCCACCGCGACGCCTGAACCGACCGCGACGGCCACGGAGGCCGTAACAGAAATCCCAACCGAAGCGCCCACCGAAGCCGTCACCGAGGCCCCCTCTGCCCCAGGCACGACCGAAGCCACCACCACCCCCGCGGACCTCGGTGTGGTCACGACACCCGCCGCGACCAGCCAGACCACCCCCGAGGCCACCCAGGCGCCATCCCCCACTCCACAAGCCAGCCCAACCCCCGAAGGCGCGATCACCATCACCGGCCGCATTATCCACGGCGCGGGCGGCGAGGTCCCACCAGGCTTGGTCGTGTACCTCAAGGGCTTCGACAACTTTGAGGAGGTCGTCAGCCTCGAGACCACAGCCGATGACGATGGCACCTTCCGTTTCGAAGGGGTTGAGGTCGCACCGCACCGGGTGTTCCTGGCTTACGTGGAATACCAGGGTGTGACTTACGTCTCTGATGTAGTCACGGTAATGCCACCCGAGACCGGCGATGTAGAGCTCAACATCACCATTTACGATACCACGACCGACACCGACGCGCTGCGCTTCGACCGGTTGCATGTGTTTGTGGACTTTCTAGGCGAACGCATCCGGGTGGCCGAGCTATACGTCATCGTCAACGAAGGCGACCGCACCGTAGTACCTAAAGAAGAAGGCGAGGGCGTGATTACTTACTACCTCCCCGAAGGCGCGACCAATTTGCAATTCGAGCCAGGCCAGGGCGAGCTTGGGAAGCGCTTCATTGAAATCCCCGGAGGCTTTGTCGATACGTCAGCCATCCCGCCGGGTCAATATCAGCTCATCTTTGCATACGAACTGCCCTATCCGAATCAGCAAGCTGAGATCCGGCATAAGGTCTCGTTACCCGTTGGCTCGGTCTTGGTCCTGGTGCCGGCCGAAGGGGTCACGGTCGAAGGGGAAGGCTTCCAGCCAGGCGAGGTGCGCGATGTGCAAGGGATGACTATCCGCATCTATATGGGCCCCGAAATCGAGGCTGGCGGTGAGGTCGCGTTCAAAGTAAGCGGCTTCCCCAAAGAAACGCCCCAAGGCCGGATTGAAGAGCCAAGCACAGGGCTGAACCTGCCCCAGGGCAAGGAGTTCTGGTTGCTCATCGGATTGATCGTGGTGGGCGTTGGTCTTATTGGCGGTGGGTTATGGATGTACTTCCACCCTGAGGATGAGGAGCCAGAGGACACTGGCGCCGCAACGAAGGTGATGGACTCGGACGAGGCTGCAAGCACGGCGCCGAGCTCCGATGTCGACGAAGAAGCCCTGCCCGAAGGCCTACGCGATGACCCAGACGCGCTCCTGGACGCCATTCTCGCGCTGGACGAGCTGCACCGCGAGGGCAAGATTCCCACTGAGGCATACGAGAAGCGCCGTGCGCTCTACAAGGCCCACCTGGCCCGGCTTTTGGCTCGAAAGCACGACACGCGCCAGGAGGACTAGCCCACATAACGACGAGGCGGGGCTGGGTGCGTGCCCCAG
>JAADFA010000051.1 GCA_013153135.1 Chloroflexota bacterium | reverse complement strand
AGCGAAATCCGGGGCGCACGAGCCCCGCCGTTGAGGCAAGAATGTCCCGAACGTCGTCTCCTCCCCGTCCGCGGCGCGGACGTCGTCTGCTCCGCGGTCTGCTTGTTCTCGCGTGGTTGCTGGTCCTCGCGGTGGCCTGGCGCTACCGAGCGCTCTGGCTCCCGCGCCTTAGGGCTACCGCGTTGGCCCCAACGCCCATTCCTATCCCTACCATGCTGCCCACGCCTTCGCCTACCGCGTCCCCCACCCCGTCGCCCAGTCCTTCCTCGCTCGCGCCGCGCGCGGCCCACCCCACCGCAGCCCAGCCGGATTGGGCGCTGGAAGGCCTGTTCATCTTCGCGCTACGCGAAGGGCCGCATATTCAACTTTACGCATACCACCCTCAAGGACTCCATTGGGCACGGCTCACGGCCGACCCCTACGACCATACGGATCCAGTGCTGGCCATCGATGGGCGAGCCCTCTTTTTCTCCGCCAACCCCGATGGTAACTGGGATATCTACTTGCTCGACCTGGCCACGGGCACGGTTCAGCGAGTGACCCACGAGGCCACGTACCAGGCCGCAGCCTCACCTTCGCCGGATCGGCTGTGGATGGTATATGAAATGGAAACACAAGATGGCGGGATCGATCTCTTCGTCCGCCAGATCCAACGACCAGACGAGACGCCTGCACGGCTGACCCATGACCCCGCACCCGATTATGCGGCTGCATGGTCGCCCCAAGGCCGTTTGATCGCGTTCACCTCCACTCGCAGCGGCACACCCCAAATTTGGGTTGCGGACTTGGACCGGCCCGCGGCCGAACGCTTCCATCAGGTGAGCCTGGATGAAGAGGGGCCGGCGACGCAAGCCGCCTGGTCCCCCGACGGGCGCTATTTGGCTTGGGGCCAAACGCGCGCGGGCCTGAGCCAGATTTGGATCTGGGACGCGAGCGCGCCCACGTTGCCCGCGCGCGCCCTGGGCGAAGGCACATGGGCCCGTTGGCTGCCCTCAGGTCAGGCCCTGGCCGTCGTCGTGCGCCGGCCCGAGGCGGATTATTTCACTGTGTACCACCTTGATGGACGCTTGCTCGTGCCCGCGCAGCCTATCCCAGGCCGGGTCTCGGGCTTTGTCGCAGGCGTGACCGCGCTCCCGTGGCCCCTGCCCGAAGCCTACGCGGCCGCAGCGCAACAAACACCTACGCCCCTCTGGACGCCTGCGACGGTCCAACCGACGGAACCCGTGCCCGCGGGCCGCGCGATTACGGTGCCGGTGCCAGGTTCCCAAGCCCCTTATCCTTACTTGAGCGATCTTGTGGATGAAGCCTTTGCCGCGCTACGCCAGGCCGTGCAGCAAGCCGCGGGATGGGACGCCCTCGCGGAGGCCGTGCTGTACTGGCCCATCACTCGACCCCAAGAGATCCCCCTCGAGACCAGCTGGCTGAGCACCGGCCGCGCGTTCGCACTGCCCGACCGCTGGCGCCAGGAGGGCAAGCTCGTGGTCTACCGCGAGGACTACGGTGCGCAAACGTACTGGCGAGTCTATCTGCGCGTGGCCGACGCATATCCAGGCGGCCGTCCCCTGCGCGGCGCGGTGTGGGATTTCGACGCGCGTGCGCGAGCGACCGATCCCATGATTTACGCGCAAGGTGGTGCGTACAATCCCTATCCCCCTAAGGGCTATTGGATCGATTTCACCGACTTGGCCGAAGCTTACGGATGGGAACGGTTACCCGCGCTGCCCTACTGGACAGCCTATTTGCCCGCGAGCCGGTATAATCAATTTGTACTCCGCCAAGGCCGCACCTGGGAGCAGGCCATGCAAGAGCTCCACGCGCCCGGAGTGTGGCAACCAGGATCGCCTTAAGTTCTCGGTGAGGCAAGGATGCGACGATTGCAACATAGGCGTGTAGGGTGGATAGGCTTTATAATAGGATTTTTTGCCGCGGCTGGACTCGCGCTGCGGGGCCACGCGGCCGCTCCAGAGCCACGTACCCAGCCTTGGCCGCCCCAGCCGGTCGAACGCGGCGCATGGGTGGTACAGCCTACAGCCACGCCCGATACGGTCTGGCTGCCGCCCGCCTATCCCAACCCCTGGGCACCCTCAAGCCACGACCATTTCTTATTTGGGCGCATTTACCCGCCCGGCGTGGAAGATATCCCCCTGCCCTCCTATCGCTTTGCCGCACGTAACGACCGGGGCGGCGTGCATGGAGGCATTGATATCCCTGCGCCTAAGGGCACACCTGTGCTGGCCATCGGCTCAGGCCGTGTGGTGTGGACGGGCGAAGGCTTGCTCGCGGGACATCCGCGCGAAGGCGACCCGTATGGCCTCGCGGTAGCCATACGCCACGATATTGGATGGAACGGCTGGATTCTCTATTCCATCTACGCGCACATGAGCGCAATCTGGGTGAAAAACGGCCAATGGGTCGCGCAAGGCACGCCCATCGGCGCGGTGGGCGAAACCGGGCACGCGGATGGCCCCCACGTGCATCTGGAGATCCGTTACAGCGACCAAGGGCCCCAGCCTCCCGCGGGGCTCCCCTTCCTCAACCCCGAGCTGTGGATCGCACCACCCATCGGCTGGGGTGTCTTGGTCGGCCGCGTGCTCAACGCTCGCGAGTCGCCCATTGACTATCAACCCATCACACTGACGCCCCTGGATTGGCCGCGCGAGGTCTACCCCCTGTGGCAATGGCGACGGGAGCTGGAAACCCATACATACGCGCGCAAGCCTGGTATTACCTCTGATCCCTATTACCAAGAGAATTTCGCCATCAACAATCTACCCGCGGGGCGCTACAAAATCTCCATGACCTGGCGCGATAAGAACTACGAGACTATCGTGCGCATCTGGCCGGGTCGGGTTACGTTCTTCATTTTTACGCCTCAAGAAGGGTTTGTCCTTCAGGAGCCTTAACATGAAACACGCGGTATCCGTTCGCTGGCTGGCCTTCCTCCTGACATTCATGCTGGCTGGTATGGCCGCGTGCCAAAGGACGTCGACCCCCCAAGCCCTGCCTCAGCTGCTCCCCTCGCCGACCCCGCGGCCCAAGGCGACCGCGACGCGAACAGCCACCGCGTCCGCAACGCCATCCCCCACGCCG
>JAADFA010000073.1 GCA_013153135.1 Chloroflexota bacterium | reverse complement strand
CGGGGGCGCCCGCCGCGCGCACCTGGTCAGCTCCCCATTGCGGATGGTGCGTGGCCACCACAAAGGCCCGTCGCCATCCGCGAGGCGTGCCTTGGGCCCACTTTCGCGCCTGTCGTGGCCATAGCGCGCGACCCAGGACCACCAGCGCACGCTCCCACAGGCGTAATCGAGCGTTCCGTTTGCCTACATCATGGAGCAAGGCCGCCTGTTGGACCACCCGATCGCCTCCTAGGTCCTGCACTCGGCGCCACACACGTAACGCGTGAGCTTGCTCGGCCCGGCTTTGCTGCTGAAATACCTTCCATAGTTGCGGCCCGAGTAGCCGCTGCGCTTCGGCCAAATCCGCAGGACGCGGACGAGCAAAGGCATAAAGCCAGGTCTGGCGCACGCGATAACGGACCCGGCTCCACCAGGGTCGCTTCGGCTTAGGCGTAGGTGCAGGTTTTTGGCCTTTTAGCAGCATGATCGTGCTCCTCCCCCAGATAAATTATTATGGAAGGCACGCTGACCTGGCTTGGGCTCTGCTGACCGTTTGCCTCTAACTGGGTCGCGTTACAATTCCTCCCTTGGATTAGGTGAAACCTTAGAGGAACAAAAGGCTACCCACAAGGTACAACTTGTCAAGCACCCAGAGCGCGGGCGTGCTTACCAGCCACCCCAGGATGTCGAATCCCATACGTGGCAGGAGCCAAAGGAGCACGATGAAAATCAGCATGGAATATTGCTCCAGCGGTACAAGATATTGGTTCCAAAAGCGCGGTGCGAGCTCGCGCAAAATGTGGTGCCCATCCAAGGGGGGGAGGGGGATGAGGTTGAAGAAGGCCAGGATCAGGTTGAGGTACGCGAAAATGAAGAGGGCCATATCGCCCCAGGCAGGGAGCAGGCCGGTGCGCGCGAGGATAAGATGAAGGAAGACCGTCACCACGGCTAGACCGAAGTTGCTCAATGGGCCTGCGAGCGCGACCAAAAGCACACCCCAGCGAGTGCGTCGGAGAACAGCCCAAGGGTTGAAGGGCACCGGTTTCGCCCATCCGAACCCCACGATGAGGAGCAACAGCGAGCCGAAGAGGTCGAGATGGGCCCGAGGATCAAGCGTGTAACGCCCCGCGCGGCGGGGCGTATCATCGCCCAAGTACACAGCCATGGCTGCGTGGGCGAACTCGTGCACGGGTAACGCGAGGAAGAGCGCGCTCAATCGCACAGCAAGCGTTAATAGATTCAAGGCTCGCCTCCTGGTTGCGTTTCGGTTGGGAACGCGGGTTGGAATGCGTCAGGCTCTCGGGTGGTTGTTCGTTGCAAACCGTCGCGGCGGATGCGGTAGATGTCAAAATCCCGCGCGACCAGGGTCCGTGGGAACACGGCGCGGGCCTCGGCCAGGATATCTTGCTCTCGGTAGCGCCGCGAGATATGGGTCAGGATGAGATGTTTGACCCCGCTTTCTTTGGCCAGGATGGCCGCTTCGCGGGCGGTGATGTGTCCGAATTGCCGCGCTAGCTCTACATCTTCGTGCAAATAGGTTGCCTCGATAACCAAGAGATCGGCGTCTTGCACGTGTTCGTATAGGTCGTCGATACGACCTGTATCCATAATGTGCACGTAGCGCACTCCGGGGCGGGGTGGGCCGAGCACCTGGTCGGGGTGGATAGTGCGGCCGTCGGGCAGGGTAACGGATTGCCCTGCGACCAGGTCCCGACGCCACGGTCCTGGCGGGATGCCAAGGGCTTCGGCCTTTTCCACTAAGAATGGCCGCCGCGGGTCTTCTTCAAAGCGGTAGCCGAAGGTTTGCGTGCCTCGATGCCAGACGGGGAACGCGGTGATGGTGAAGTCATCGCCTCGAAAGACGAGCCCGGGCCTGACTTCGCGCAGGTGTAACGGCATCGGCGGCCGTGTGTTGCGCAAAACCACCCGGAACAGCAAATCGTGGATCCGGTCGAGCGCGTGACTTCCCGCGTAAATCTCCAGAAAATCCACGCTCTCCCAGCGCATAAAGGTCGACATCAGGCCGCCCAGGCCTAGGATGTGGTCGAGGTGGGCGTGCGTGATGAGCACCCGCGTGAGGCGGCGAAAGCCGACGCCCGCTTTTAGAATTTGGCGTTGCGTACCTTCGCCGCAATCCAGAAGAAAGCGGTATTGATTATGCTGAATAATATGTGCCGATAGCCCGCGTTGGATGGAAGGCGCGGACGCAGAGGTGCCCAAGAACGTAATCTCAAACACCGGTGGCTCCTTGCGTTCCGGGATGCGAGGGAATTATACCGAAGGTTGGTGATCACGCGAGGGGTCTGTGGCGTGGACCACGCGTCCTGCTTCGATGGTCCACAGGGTGGTGTCTTGTCGCAGGCTTTCGGGGTACATGCTGGGCTCGGTCGCAGTAAGGATAATTTGCTCTCCCGCGGCCAAGAAATGGCGCAATACATGCTCCCGTCGTTGTGGGTCTAGCTCGGCCAGCAGGTCATCGAGCAGAAGGATGGGTGGCTCACCGAACCGCTCTTGGAACCACGCGGCCTCGGCCAGCTTGAGCAAGAGCAGGGCAGTACGCACCTGGCCCCGGGAGCCATAACGGGCCAAGTCAAGCCCCCCCGCGTAAAAGCGGAAGTCATCCCGATGGGGCCCCAGGCCTGTGTTGCCGCGACGGATATCGTACGCGCGTTGTTGAGCCAGTCGTTGGCGCACGTGGTCGGCCAGGGCTTCGGGGCCAGCTCGTATGAGATCTGGGACCTCGGGCTCTTCCTGCCCGCCGAAGAGCGACCCTTGGGCAACCTCAGGCACGTCTAGGGCAGGACGATACACAAACCGCAGCGCCTCGGTCTGACGCAACAGATCCCAATGATGCCGCGTCAATAACCGATTCCACGCGAGCAAGGCCTGCCCACGCGCATACATAATGTTCCCGGCTAGAGCGGCTAAGGTCGCATCCCAAACGTCTAGACTATCGGGCCGGGCACGTCCTTCGTGAATTTGCTTGAGGAGCGCGTTACGCTGAGCCAGGACTTTGTGATATTGGACGAGGTCGCGGGCGTAACCGGGCCAGGCTTGGGCCAGGGTTTGATTCCAAAATCGGCGTCGCAGCTCCGGCGCGCCGTCTACCAAGTGCAGCATTTGGGGCACGAAGAGGACGGTAGCGCACTGGCCAATCGCCTCCACGCGTTTACGTTTGACCCCGTTTATCAAGATCTCTTTACGCGTGTGCTTCCCGTTGTTGGCTTTGAGCGTATGGATGATGCGGGCTTCGATCTGCACCGCGGCGTCGCGACGTTGGCACAGGCCCCGCACCCGGGTGACAGCTAAGGGCTCGCGCCGGGCGAGGAAGTGCACCAACTCCCGGTCTGTGTGGGCGAGAAAGGAGGAAAAGGTGGCCAGGTAGGCCATGGCCTCCAGGAGCGTGGTTTTGCCTTGCGCATTAGCACCCACGATTAAAAGGGGGCCGCGCGGCAACGGTCGCGCGAAGCGAACGAACAAACGAAAATTCTCGAGCGAAAGTTGCGCGAGATACATGAGCCGTACTCGGCCTGGCCGCGAGCTAGCCTATACCGCGGTTAAAGCTTCCTCTTCTTCGCTCGCCCGCCATACCCGCCGCGCGCGATCGGTGAAGAGGATACCGTTGAGATGGTCAATCTCATGCTGAAAAATGCGGGCAACCCAGCCTTCCAAATCAAGTCGTAAAGGCTGGCCCAGGGGTGTACGGCCAACGACCGTGATCGCATAGGCCCGTTCCACCTCTCCCAACATACCAGGGATGGAGAGGCACCCTTCCACGCCCCACACCCGTCGCGGGGAAACGCGGACAATGCGCGGGTTCGCCACCGCGTACAGTTGATGCGGGATGCCTTCCTCCTCGTCCTCATACTCTACGACTATCAGTCGCTTGGAAATGTTGACTTGGGGCGCGGCTAAGCCTACGCCAGGTGCCGCGCGCATGGTTTCGATCATATCGTGCGCTAACCGCTCCAACTCGGGGCCAAATTCCTCGTCCCGGATGGGTTCAGCCTTGCGCCGCAGCACGGGATGCGGTACAGTTACAATCTCAAGCACAGCCATGAAGTACCTCCCTAACACATCCTAAGCCTGCTCAACCTATTATAGCCCACGCTTCAAGGCGCTAACGCACGGGAATACAGGCAAATCTTGTCGAAGCCCGTGCCGCGGGCGACGGAACCCGCCCGCTATCCTCGCTGCCACATGCCCCACGCGTTGAGCCGGACGACGCGCGTGCAATTTTATAACAACTAGCCGCGAGCTTCAGCCCGCGGCGCCTGCGGTATGTGAGCGTTTGGCATTCCAACAACCTTTGCGTGCACCCGCGCATGAAAAGATGTTGATAAAGGCCGGGGATAAAGGTCGAGCGGAAGGCGTAATGAGGATGTGCTATAATAACCACTGAACTTTCTAGAGGAGGTGGCCGATGACGCAATCCACGTGGTTTATCTTTCTTCTTGGTCTGCTCGTGGGTTGGCTTATTGAATGGGTCATTGACTGGTGGTATTGGCGCCGGAAGTGTCGAATTTTAGAGACCCGCTTGCTTGAAGCTGAACGGGCTGCACGTCGAGATGATGACCTCCAGCAAATCCGAGGCATCGGTCCCGTTATCGAACGCAAGTTGAACGAAGCCGGAATTTACACCATTGAGCAATTAGCCCAGCTGACCGTTCAAGAACTCGCGGCCATCATTGGCGAAGAAATCCAGCACCTTTCCGACAAGGAGGATATTCTGCGCCAAGCGCGTGAGCTCGCACGCCGCCACTAAGGGGAGGAGAGAGGATGGACGTCAAGACTCGCTTTCACGAATACGATACCTTCAAGTTTAGCGTTGTCATTATCCTCATACTTATCTTGAGCCTCTTGTGGTCCGTCCGCTCGTCCTCCGCGCCCCAGGCTGCTGAATCGGAGGCTGAGCCCACACCAGCTGAAGTCCAGCCGGAGGTGAGCCTGCCGGAGTTTCCGGAGGCGGGGTTTGCGTGGCAGGTGGATGAGGAACGTGGGCTGCTCTTGGACCCGCAGGGGCGGGCGGTGTATCGGCTGAATGCGGACGCTGGGCGCTGGGAGCCGGTCGTGCCGGAGGCGCTGGCGTCGAAGTTGCCTGCGGGTCACAAGGTAGTCTGGGCGGATGGGGAATGGCAGGTTGTGGGGCCGGATGGGGCTGTGCTGTATCGTTGGGACCCGAAGGCGCTGGCGTGGGCTGAAGTCCAGCCGGAAGTGAGCGCCGAGCCTGAGCCCACCCCATCTCCTACGCCTTCGGGTGACTGTGCGGCGCGGCCCGCGCGGCTCAAAGTTGGCGATACCGCCAAGGTATTGACAAACTTGAACTTGCGCCGTACCCCCGGTATTGGGGATAACTGGATCATGACCATGCCCGCGGGTACGGTGGTTGAAGTCATCGGTGGCCCGGTATGTTTACCCCATGGGGATGGGGCGTATCGCTGGTGGCAAGTGCGCCTTCCGGATGGGACCACAGGTTGGGCCGCGGAAGCTCCCATTCACGGGACAAACTACTTCTTAGAACCTGTGCGTTAGAGTGCCCCCGGGGTGAGGAGCGTGTGGTTAGCTCCACGCCCCCTGGCCGCTGCGCAACGCCCTGGTCGCGGCCCGTGCGACCAGGGCGATTTATTTATCTTCAGGCTCTTGTAGGCGATATGCGGCCGCGGCGAAGGCCATGGCCGCGTTGAGGGAGCGTTTGCGGCCCCGCATGGGCAGACGCCAGACCGCGTGGGCCAGGGCCAGCAATTCGGGATCGAGACCTGTAACTTCGTTACCAATGAGCCATGCCCAGGGTTCGGGCGGGGGCAGATGGCCAGCCGGTAGCGTGGCAGCTTCGGGCACGACCTCTAGAGCCCACAATGTCCATCCTTTCTCACGTAGCTGTTGTGCTAGAAGTACGGCGTCTGGATGGTAAGACCAGGGCACGCTGCGCTCTGCACCCAATGCGACCTTGGCGATGCGAGGGTGGGGCGGTGTGGGGGTGATACCGGTGAGGAAGAGATGGCCAAAGCCCGCGGCATCCGCGATGCGGAAAACCGCGCCAACGTTCCACGCGCTGCGCAGGTTATCGAGCACGACTGCGCGCGTTGCTGCCAGAGGTTGGGGTGGTTGCGCGGGCTCCGGCTGCCACGGCAGCACAGGGCCCACAACGCGTACCGCTGCCCCGCAACGAGGGCAGCGGTCGACTTCCCCACGTGGGTCGGGAAAACGCAAACCACACGCTGGGTTGGTGCATTTGAGCACGCGCGGAGCGTCCGTTGGCGAGGCCGCCGCGTCCATGGGCTTATTGTTTTACGCGGGTCACATATTCGCCCGTGCGTGTATCCACGCGAATAATATCACCGGCTTGGATGAAGTGCGGCACTTCGATCTTAAGACCCGTCTCGGTGACCACTTTTTTGGTTAAACCCGTTGCAGTATCGCCTTTTACTGCGACTTCAGCCTCGACCACTTCCATATCTACTGTGATAGGCAATTCAATATCCAAGGGTTGACCTTTAAGGAAGGTTACCTTGACTGGCATGCCTTCTTTGAGGTAATACACCGCATCGCCCAGCACATCCGCGGGGATGGCATATTGCTCATACGTCTCCATGTCCATGAAGTAGTAATCCCGGCCGTCATTGTATAGATATTGGGCTTCGTGATGGTCCAGGTTGACTTCTTTCACCTGGTTACCTGACGGGAAGGTGCGCTCCACGATCGCACCGGACTGCAAATCGCGAGCCTTCACCCGAATAATGGCCTTGCCTCGACCGGGTTTGTGGTGATGATATTCCAACACGCGGTAGACCCGGCCATCGAGTTCAAAGGTCACGCCTTTGCGCAGCTCGGTGACATCCAACATCGTCTGTTGCCTCCTAAAGGGAGTTTCCGCGGTTTGAACGTTAGCCTGTTTGAACCTGGATGAGCTAGCTTAGCTGCCTATTCGTCCTCGTTGTCCAGTTCGAGCAAATCAGTTTGGGGCAAGAGCCCAAGCCGACGAGCTTCTTCGAAGGATAAAGCCTCAGGATTGACCATATCCACATCGGGCGCTTCTGCGTCCACCTGAGCCCAGAAGGCATCCGCGTCTTCCAGCGCGGGTATGGAGCTGGCTTCGGGCAAGGCGAGCTCGTCGGCCTCGGCTTCGTCCATGAGGGCCTCGGCTTCGCCCTCGTCTTCGCCGACTAAGGGCGCGGTGAGCTTATCCATTTCTTCCAGCACGCCCAGGCGCTTGAGAATGGCTCGGATTTCTTCGACCGTTGTTTGCAGGCGGTGGATGTGATCTACCAGAGCTGGGCGGTCGGGCTTTTTCTGTTGAATGACGACCAACAGGTAATAATCGGCAACCGAGGCAATGCAATATTCCTGCTTGGGGCTCTCAAAGAGGCAGAAATATTGGGGTGTGGTCATGCCTAAGCCGCGCGCAAGGCCCATCCCTTGGGTGTGCAGCATGAGCAACTGTGCGCGCTGCTCGATAATGGGCGAGTTGTACTGATAGCCGACCGAATAGACCACCTGGCCATGTTCGGCCAGAAGGAGGACGGCTTCGGTTTGGAGTTCATCGCTCAAGTTTTGCAGCAATTCGCCAATGCGTGCTTGCGCTTCGTTGTATGATAGGCGTTTGAAGGGGGTGGCCTCGCGCTCAGGCGAATGCTCGGCGAGCGCGGGCTCGCTCGTTTCGGGCGTGGTCGGCGTTTCGGGTTGCGCCTCTGTGCTAGGCGCCTCGCCTTCAGGCTCCTGGGCTTCGGCTTCAGCGACAAGCTGATCCCAAAGTTCGTCTGCGCGCTCCAGTTTGCCGGTATCCCCAAAGATAGCTTCGATGTCGGCGGTTTCCTCATCTTCCTGGTGTTTGCTCAGGCCTAAGGCCTCTTCCACGGCAGCTACAATATCGGGAATAGGTGGCGGCTTATGGAACAGCGCTTGAATGGGTAAATTTTTGATCGCACGTTGGGCGCGGCTTTCATCCCAGGCCGTTACAACGATGAATTTGATGTGCGGTAGGGCTTCTTTGACGCGCCAAATCAGCTCTGCGCCTGAGAGGCCAGGCAAGCCAAGGTCTACGATCATAACGTCAGGGGGCCATGCGGCGACTTCGAGGATGGCTTCTTCCGCGGAGGGGACGTCAACCACGTCCAGCATTTGGCCTAATTGCAATTCCAACGCACTCCGGATCACACGCGCCATTTCCCGATGATCTTCAACAATTAGGACTCGGAAGAGTGGCATATTGCCTCCTGGGCCGCCGGACAGAGTGGCCAGGCACCTCGATTATGTACCCCCCATGGCGAGGCCTGGCGTCTAATTCTATTGTACCCGAAAAAATGTTGCGCTCGGCGGGTTTAAGGTCCGAACTTGGGGCCTTCGACAATTTGAGCCTGGCCCTTATGTGCATCTTTGCCTCCGGTGCTGGTAGGGGTCGAAGCGTCGCGTTTCTCGTGGCGGAAGGGGTGCTGAGATCTAAAACAGCCCGGGCTCGCGCATCGGGTGTATGTCGTCATGGTCCTTTAGCCCCGGGCATCTAGAGGGGCGTGTTATAATAAGCCACACACGAAGAAACAAACTATAACCCCAAAGTCGATGGGAGGTTACGCGCTCGGATAGAATTTCGCCTAGGAGGAAGGATGCGTATCTGTACCGCCCCACCGAACAGTGGCGAGGTGGTTTTGGGGTTGACCCTGCCCGATTTGCTTGATGAAGCTTGCCAAAAGAATCCGAACCCAAAAGCCTTGAACGTCTTCCGCGACGGACGTTGGATTTCGTATTCCACCCAACAGCTGCGCGAAGATGCAGAGGCCATCGCCGCAGGCTTGCGGACCTTGGGCTTGGCCACCGGCGATCGGGTCGCCCTGTTTATGTATAGCGACCCTGACTTTGTTCGCGTCGATATGGGGGCCCAGATCGCGCATTTGGTTGATGTCCCCCTTTATCTAACCTACGCACCCGAGCTCTTGCAATACGTCCTCCAGCACTCTGAAGCGCGCGTGCTGGTGGTTTCGGACCACGAGCTCTTGCAACGCCTGCGTCCTTGGCTCCCGCAGTTGACATATTTGCGCGCGGTCGTTCTCGCCCAGGCTGAGCCGGGTACCCCTCCTCCGGACGATTGGCCCGACACGCTCACATGGCTCACCTTGGCTGACTTGATGGCCCGGGGCCGCGAGGTGTTGGCCCAAGACCCGGATCTCATCCGCCGCCTCAAACAAGCCATCATGCCCGATGATGTCGCGACCCTTATCTATACCTCGGGAACCACAGGAACGCCCAAAGGCGTTATGCTCACGCATCAAAACTTGACGTTTAACGTGAAATCCGCCTTCGGTGCCATGGGGCGTTGGTTTGATGGGCCTAACGAGGTGATTTTATCGTTCTTACCGCTTACCCACGTTTTTGGGCGCATGATGCAGTATGGATACATGAATTTTGGCGGTGCGGTATACTTCATTCGGCCTCGGGAATTGGCCGAACGCGCGCAAGAGATCCGGCCGACCATGTTTGCGACCGTACCACGGTTGCTGGAGCGCATCTACGAGCGCATCCTTGAAACGGGGCAGTCCATGAGGGGGGTGAAGGGTGCGTTGTTGCGTCAGGCTATTGCCCTGGCGCAGCGCTATCGGGTGGGGCAACCGTTACGGGGCAAAGACGCGTGGCTTCACCGCGTGCTTGACCGGTTGGTGTATAGCAAATGGCGCGCCATCCTGGGCGGCCGGCTTAAGTACGCGATTTCGGGTGGCGCGGCGCTGCGCCCAGACCTCGCGCACTTCTTCGCAGCTGCGGGGATCATCATCCTTGAGGGCTATGGCTTGACCGAAACTAGCCCGGTCATCACGGTGAATCGCTACGAAACCTTCCGCCCGGGAACGGTGGGGCAACCGATTGCTGGCGTCGAGGTCGCCATCGCGGCGGATGGCGAAATCCTCACCCGTGGCCCCCACGTGATGAAAGGCTATTTCAAGAATCCGGAGGCCACGCGCGCGGTCATTGATGAGGAAGGTTGGTTTCATACGGGCGATATTGGCGAGCTCAGCGAAGATTGTTATCTACGCATCACCGATCGCAAGAAGCACCTCTTTAAGCTCTCGACGGGCAAGTACGTCACCCCGCAGCCCATCGAAGACGCGCTGCGGGCCTCGCCGTTGGTTGACCAGGCTGTGGTGGTGGGCGAAGGCCAAAAGTTCGCCGCGGCCTTGGTCTTTCCAAACGAAGACGCGGTGCGCTCCTACGCACGGCAAAAAGGTCTGAACCCTGACCAATCGTTGCTTGCGTTGTTGCGCGAACCGCTCATCCGACAAGCCTTTGAGGACCTTATGCCGCGGGTGAACGCAGCCCTGCCGCGCTGGAGCCAAATTCGGCGCATGGCCATCTTGCCCGCGGCGCTCACCGTGGAAAACGAGATGCTCACTCCAACCCTGAAGGTCCGGCGGGCTAAGGTCAAACAAGCCTACCAGCAGGCCCTCGAGGCCCTTTACCAAACCCCACCGCCTGAGGGGGAGTGGGTGATCGTGAGTATGGAGCAGGCAGCAAGAAGTTAGAGGATAGAGGTTAGAGGTTGGCGAGTAGTTGATAGTCGGTAGCCGGTAGTCGACAGTAGGGGCGCACGGCAGTGCGCCCAGAGCAGAGACAGTCGGCCGTAGGGGCGCACGGCAGTGCGCCCGAGCAGGGAGCGGATAGCAAGGAGCGGGAAGGAAGTTAGTAGTTGGAAGTTGGCAGTTGGTTTATCTGTCGATTGGGCTGGCTTGTCTGCCGACTACCGACTAACGACTACCGACTAACGACTACCGACTGACGACTACCGACTGACGACTCAAACCACGGAGGCACTCCTATGAGCCAATTCAAACCTTTCCGCCGTGTTGCTGTTTTGGGGGCTGGCGTTATGGGCTCCCAAATTGCCGCGCTGTTGGCCAGCGTGGGCCTGCAGGTGGATCTGCTGGACATCCCCGCGGAAGGGGAAAACAAGAATGCCATCGTCGAAGCGGGCTTTAAACGCTTGCGCAAGATGAAGCCCACGCCTTTTTATTCGCCTAAGGCCGCGCGACGTATCCGCCTAGGGAATTTTGAAGAGCATTGGGATCGGCTCCGCGAAGCAGATTGGATCATTGAAGCCGTCATTGAACGCTTGGATATCAAGCGGGACCTTATGGCAAAGGTAGAGAAAGTCGCGCGGCGCGACGCGATTATCTCTACCAACACCAGTGGCCTGCCTTTGCATCAAATCGTCCAAGGCCGACGTTTGCCCTTCCGGCGCCGCTTCTTGGGGACGCATTTCTTCAATCCGCCGCGCTACCTCAAACTGCTGGAACTCATTCCAACGAAAGACACCCGGCAGGATGTGCTCGAGCGTATGGCCTGGTTCGGCCGGATGGTATTGGGCAAAGGCATTGTCATCGCGAAAGATACGCCCAACTTCATCGCGAACCGCATTGGCGTGTTCACCCTGATGCACGCGGTGCAGGCCGCGCTACGTGGGGAATACACCATCCAAGAGGTGGACCTGCTTACGGGCAAGCTCATCGGTCGGCCCAAGAGCGCAACCTTCCGTACCGCGGACTTGGTTGGGCTGGATACCTTGTTGCATGTGTTGCGCAATTTGTACGAGAATGTGCCCCATGACGAAAGCCGCGAGATGTTCAAACCGCCCGAGGTGCTGGAGCGCATGGTTGAAAAGGGCTTGTTGGGCGATAAGGTCAAGGCCGGGTTCTACAAGAAGATGCCAAACGGCGAGATCTGGGTTATCAACTTCGAAACCCTGGAATACGAGCCACCCAAAGAGCCTGATTTGCCCGGGTTGGACAAGTATAAAAAGATCGCGGATTTGGATGAACGCCTGCGTGCCCTGTACGCGGACGAAGGCCGCATTGGCGCGTTTCTGCGTTCGCATTTCCTCACATCCATGGCCTACAGCGCGCGACGCATCCCTGAGATTACCGAGCGCCCTGCAGACGTGGACCGCGCGATGCGATGGGGCTTTGGCTGGACCTACGGCCCCTTCCAAACTTGGGACGCGTTAGGCTTTGAGCGGGTCCTCGCAGATATGCAAGCCGTCGGCGAGATGGTGCCCGAATGGGTGACGCAGGAGATGCCTGCTAAGGGCGCAAAGTCCTTCTACCTGGGCTTTGGTCCTGAGCAAAAATCGTATGTTTACGGCCAAGGCTATCAAGACGACGCGCCGCCACACGATGAGATCCCGCTGGCCTATTTCTTGCGGCAAAAGGACCGCCACATTTGGTCCAACTCCGAGGTTACAATGGTCGATATCGGAGATGGCGTGGCGTTGCTTGAATTCCATTCCAAGGGCAATACCCTCGGCCGTACGGTGCTCGAAGGCTTCCATAAGGCCATGGATATCGTGGGCGATGGTGACTTTCGGGGCCTGGTCATCGCAAATGATGGCGAAAACTTCTGTTTGGGCGCGAATCTGCTAGAAATCCTCATGTCCATGGAGAACCTGGACGAGGTCGTGAAAGAATTCCAACAGACCATGCAGCGCATCCGCTATTTCCATAAGCCTATCGTCGTCGCGGTGCATGGCCGGGTGTTGGGCGGTGGTGTGGAGCTTATGATGGCCTCGCCGCATCCCGTGGCTGCAGCCGAGAGTTACATTGGCTTGGTCGAGGTCGGCGTGGGCCTTATCCCCGCGGGGACGGGAACCACACGCATGGTGGCCTGGGCCGCGGAATCGGCCGCGAACGAACGGCCCAATGAGGTGCAGGCCTTTTTGGCTAAAGCCTTCGAGCAAATCGCAATGGCTAAGGTCGCGATGAGCGCAGTCGAGGCCCAAGAAATGGGCTATCTGCCCAAGGGCGCGGTTATCGTAACCAACACGGACCGCCGGGTGTATGTGGCTAAGCAAGAGGTCATCCGTTTGTATGAGGAAGGTTATACGCCACCTCCGTACCGCAACGCCATTTACGTTTTGGGCCCGGATGCACGCGCTGCGTTTATGTCCATGGCATACAACATGCTCGAAGGTCGCTACATTACCGAGTATGAGTACTACCTGGCCGAACGCCTTGCCTTTGCCATGACCGGTGGCGATCTGGTCACAGGGCCATCGTACCTGACGGAAGACCAGATGCTCGACCTTGAGCGTCGCGTGTTCCTTGAACTCGCGCATCAACCCAAGACCCAAGAGCGCATGTGGCACATTTTGAAATATCGCAAACCGTTGCGCAACTAAACCTTCGCGACGAGCAGGGGGCGATTGGCCGTTCACGCAAGTCTGATTGCCCCTGCTCCCGCCAGGCTTTGTTTTGAATGCTGACGAAGGAGGACACCATGAGCCGACCTGCGGTTTACATCGTGAGCGCGGTACGTACCGCGGTAGGGCGTGCAAAAAAGGGGACCTTGCGCAATTATCGCCCCGAAGAGCTGGGCGCGATCGTCGTCCGTGAGGCTGTCCGGCGGGTTCCAGGTCTCGAGCCCGATATGGTTGATGATGTGCTCATCGGCTGCGCGTTTCCCGAAGGGCCTCAAGGCCTGAATATGGGCCGCATTATCGCACAGCGCGCGGGATTGCCCGTTTCCGTGCCGGGCGCGACCTTCAACCGTTTTTGCTCCTCGGGTCTTCAAACCATCGCAACCGCGGCCCATGCCATCGCGTTTGGCGACGCGGACATTATCGTCGCGGGCGGTGTAGAGAGCATGAGTCGAGTACCTATGACGGGCTTTTATTACAGCCCGCATCCCAAAATCGCCGAGGAATTCCCTCAGGCCTACATTAGCATGGGCAACACCGCGGAGAACGTGGCCGAGAAGTACGGCATTACCCGCGAGGAGCAAGACGCGTTCGCATTGCGCTCACACCGCCGTGCTATCGCGGCTATTGACGCGGGCAAGTTTGAAGAAGAGATTGTGCCCGTGCCCGTGCGGGAGCGGCTTGTCGACGAGTTTGGCAACGAGATCGTGATCGAGACGGAATTCAAAGTGGACGAGAGCCCGCGCCGCGACACGAGCATGGAAGCTCTGGCCCGGCTCAAACCTGTGTTCCGCGTGGGCGGCACGGTCACCGCGGGCAACTCGTCGCCCATGAACGACGGCGCGGCCGCGGCGGTGGTGATGAGCGAGCGCATGGTCAAGCAGCTGGGCGTCGAGCCTATGGCCCGCTTTGTTGGGTACGCGGTTGCTGGGGTTCCGCCGGAGATTATGGGCATCGGCCCAGTCGAAGCTGTGCCCAAGGTGCTCAAGCGTACGGGCCTGCGCTTGGAGGATATCGATCTGATTGAACTAAATGAAGCCTTTGCTGCTCAGGCCATCGCGGTGATTCGTGAGCTGGGCTTGAACGAAGAGATCACCAACGTTAACGGCGGCGCGATCGCGCTGGGTCACCCCTTGGGCGCGACGGGCGCGAAGCTGACCGCGACCCTGTTGCATGAGATGCCGCGGCGCAAGGCGCGTTATGGTATGGTTACCATGTGCATTGGTGGCGGCATGGGCGCGGCCGGAATTTTCGAGAATTTGCGTGGGTAGATAGTCAGGGCACGGAGTGGGGGAGCGGGAAGGTTGGAGGTTGGAAGTTGGTGGTTGGTGGTTGGCGATAAAAGTTGGTGAGTAGTTATTAGTCGACAGTCGGTAGTCGGTAGTAGGGGCGCATGGCGGTGCGCCCAGAGCGGGGAGCGGATAGCAAGCAGTTGGTAGTCGGCAGTCGAC
>JAADFA010000076.1 GCA_013153135.1 Chloroflexota bacterium | reverse complement strand
GTTGGTGGTTGGCATAAAGCGGGGAGCTGAGAGCAGGAAAGCAGGAAGCGTAGATTTTGGGCGAGATGAGTAGATGGATGTTAGAAGTTAGTGATTTGTGGATGGAGGTTAATCCATTCTGCCGACTACCGACTACCGACTAACGACTGTCGACTAACGACTACCGACTGCTTGCTATCCGCTCCCTGCTGTGGGCGCACTGCCGTGCGCCCCTACGGCCGACTACCGACTACCGACTGTCGACTTTTATCGCCAACCCCCAATCGCCAACTTCTAACCACTAACTACTAACTTCACCTAGCAAACCAACCACCAAGGAGGAACGATGAGCCGTATTGACCTCGCGACCCTGATTCAACATTTGGCTGAGCATGCGCCAGGGTTTGCCCGGCGGCTGGAGCAAGCAGGACTCCGGCCCGAGGATATCCGATCGGTGGATGACCTCAACCGCATTCCCGTGTTGCGCAAAGACGACCTCGCGGAACTCCAGGCGCAGGACCCACCCTTTGGGGGCTTGCTCGCGGTTCCTATCGAGCGGCTCAAGCGCATCTTCCAATCCCCAGGCCCCATATACGAGCCGGAACCCAACCGCCCTGACCCCTGGCGCTGGGCTGAGGCCTTACATGCCGCGGGCTTTGGCCCGGGGGATATCGTGCTCAACGCCTTTGCCTACCACCTCACCCCTGCAGGAGCCATGTTCGAGGAGGGCCTGCGCGCAGTGGGGGCGGTGGTCATCCCCGGAGGCGTGGGTAATATGGAACAACAAGTGCACGCGATGCACGCGCTTAAGGTCAATGGCTACGTTGGTCTACCTTCGTACCTGAACGCGCTACTCGACAAAGCCGCGGCCCTGGGCCTCACCCTGCAAGTTGAAAAGGCCTTCGTCACCGCGGAACCGCTGCCTCCTTCACTGCGTCAAGCCCTGCAGGAGAAAGGTGTCAAGACCGTGCGCCAGGGCTATGGCACCGCGGAATGTGGCAACCTGGGCTACGAGTGCGAAATGGAAGATGGCTGGCACGTGCCTGAGGACGTCTTGGTGCAAATTTGCGACATTAACACCGGTCAGCCCCTACCACCAGGTGAAACGGGCGAGGTGGTAGTCACCCTATTCCACACCGAGTACGCACTGGTGCGCTTCGGGACAGGCGACCTCTCGGCCTTGAACACCGAACCGTGCGCGTGCGGCCGTACCACCCCGCGCCTCATGGGTTGGCGCGGCCGCGTTGGCGACGCGGTCAAGGTCCGCGGCATGTTCTTGCATCCGCGGCAGCTGCGAGAGATGATGGCCCGCTTCCCTGAGGTGCGCGCGTGGCAGGCCGTGGTGACGCGCGCTGCCCATCGGGACGCGCTCACCTTACGCGTCGTGCTCACCCCCGGTGCGGACCCCAACCAAGTGCGTGAGCGCCTCATGGCTACCGCGCGCGACGCGATTAAATTCCGCCTAGATGGCGTGGAATTCGTCGAAAAGCTGCCCAAAGATGCAAAACCTATTCTCGATACACGCACGTGGGATTAAGCGCAATAGGCACAACATTCTAACCCAAGAGAAGCCAAGAAGGCATCTGGCCTACGAGAAATTGACACAAAAATCTTCAATACAGCGTGGATGGCTTTCCTTGACAGGAGCGTGTTTCCTCTACCGAATAGGACAAACCGCCAACTCTTAGGCCAACTACCTTGCTCGAGAACAAAGCGCCCATTATAATGGAACCCACACTCTTCGGAAGGAGGACCGTATGCGTAGGTATTTAGTGCTATTGCTCGCGCTGGCTTTGGTCGCGGGCCTATTGGCCGCGTGCAGCGGCGGAGCCACGTCGGGCGAGGTCAAAGAAGTCGTCAAGACCGTCGTGGTCACAGTGGAAGTGCCGGCCGGCGGGCAAGGTGGCGACCAAGGCGGAGCCACGGTACCACAAGGATATGGCTCCACTCTCAAGGCCGTGAAGGAGCGCGGCTACCTCATTTGCGGCGTGAACTCCAAACTGCCCGGCTTTGGTTTCTTGAATGAGCAAGGCGAGTACGAGGGCTTTGATATCGATTACTGCCGTGCAGTAGCAGCGGCCATCTTCGGCGACCCCACCAAGGTGGAATTCCGCCCCTTGAGCGCGAAGGAACGCTTTACCGCGCTGCAAACCGGCGAGATCGATGTACTCATCCGCAACACCACCTGGACCCTGACCCGGGACACCGAGGTGGGCGGCAACTTCGTGCACACCACTTTCTACGATGGTCAGGGCTTCATCGTCCGCAAGGATAGCGGCATCAAGACCCTAGAGGACCTGGAAGGGACGGCCATCTGCGTGCAAACCGGTACGACCACCGAGACCAACCTGCGGGACGTGCTGGACGCGCACGGCATTGAGGCCGAGGTGGTGGTCTTTGATGACGTGGAGGCCGGTTGGGCGGCCTACGAAGAGGGCCGCTGCGACGCCTACACCACCGATAAGTCAGGCCTGGTCGCACGGCGCACCATGCTCAAGAACCCCGACGAGCACATCATTTTGGACGTTACTGTGTCCAAGGAGCCCTTGGGCCCCATGGTGCGGCACGGCGATGACCAATGGTTTGACATCATCCAATGGGTGGTGTTCGCGACCTTCTACGCGGAAGAGGCAGGGGTGACCTCCGAAAACGTCGACCAGGTGCGCGAGACTACCAATAACCCACGGGTCCGCTCGCTGCTGGGCCTGGAGGGCGACCTGGGCAAGAAGCTGGGCCTGGATAACGACTGGGCCTACAACGTGATCAAGTACGTCGGCAACTACGAAGAGATCTACAACCGCAACCTGGGTCCGGATACGCCCACCTACATCCCGCGCGGGCTGAACAGCCTGTACACGGAGGGCGGTCTGCTCTACTCGCCGCCCTTCAAGTAAACGCCCTCGCCCTTGAAACGGCCCCCGGTTTGCCCCACGGCGGCCGGGGGCCGTTTCCGTACGCGAGTCCACCGTGCTCGACGCATCCACGGCTAACGTCAGAGTACCTGTACGCCAGTTCGCGTTGAGTTTGAGCCGCTCCCCAAGGAGGACGGGATGTTCCAGCGGCAAATTTCGTGGCGCACCCTGTGGCGTGATGAGCGCTTTTTGCGGGTGTTCGGCCAAATTGTGTTCCTTCTCGTCGTTCTCGCGGTCGGACGTTACCTCTATATCAATATGTACCGCGCGCTGGAACAGCGCTCGCTCTTGCCCGATTTCAGCTTCCTCAACACCACCGCGGGGTTTCACATCGGTGAAGTGCCATCCTTCCTCGAATATTCGGGTGAATCCACGAACAAAGAAGCCCTTATCGTTGGCCTGTTCAACACCCTCCGCGTGAGCTTCTGGGGCATTATCTTCGCGACCATCGTAGGGGTCATCGTGGGCACCGCGCGGGTGCTGCCCAATCCGCTGGCTCGCTTTCTGGCCACCGTGTACGTGGAGTTCCTACGCAACGTGCCGCTGTTGGTGCTCCTTGTCTTCTGGTACCGGGGCGTGTTTATCGTCCTGCCCAAATTGACCGAAAACCCCATTGTGATTGGTCGTAAGGTCAACCCCGATGGCACCTGGCAGGCGTGGCTGGTGCTGAGCAACCGGGGCATGGCCATGGCCTGGGGTGAACCGACCGAAGCCTGGCCCGCGTATCGCTTGTGGCTCGTTTTGGCCCTGGTCGCGGCTGTGGTCGTGTATATCGGTTTGAGCATCTACGCCCGCCGAACAGGCCGCGCGCCCCTCACCCTACTGTGGGCCCTGGGCGCCTTTCTTGCGGTCGCGGCCGTGGGTTGGGGCGTGGTCACCCTCACCCACGGGCAAGCACCTTTGAGCTTAAGCGTGCCATACGTCAAGCGACGTTTGGTTAAGGGCGGCATCCGGTTCACGCCCGAATTCCTGGCCTTGCTCTCGGGCCTGGTGCTTTACACCGGCGCCTACATCGCCGAAGTGGTACGCGCCGGGCTGCAATCCGTCAGCAAAGGCCAGATCGAAGCCGCGCGCGCGCTCGGCTTGCCCACCTTCCAAACCTTGCGCTTCGTGGTCTTCCCTCAGGCCCTGCGAGTCATCGTGCCGCCCCTCACCAGCCAATACCTCAACTTGACCAAAAACTCGACCCTGGCCGTGGCTATCGGCTATCCCGACCTGTTCAACGTCGCGGGCACCATCTTCAACCAAACGGGGCGCTCCATCGAGGTCATCCTCATCATCATGGGCGTGTACCTCTCCTTTAGCCTGATCACGTCCGCGTTCATGAACTGGTACAACCGCAAAATTCGCATTGTGGAGCGATGAGCATGGCCCCGCAAACCCAACGCGACGAATACTTACCCCCGCCCACCGAGCGCTTCAGCTTGCTGGGCGTGATTTGGAAGAACCTGCTCACTCCGTGGTACAACTTCGTGCTCACGGTGGTGAGCTTATGGCTCCTGTACGCGATCCTCAAACCCACCATCCGTTGGGCCCTGCACGCCCGTTGGGAAGTGCTTCCGGCCAACATGCGCATTTTGATGACCGGGCCGTACCCGGGTGAGTTCCTTTGGCGTGTATGGGCGACCTTGTGGCTGTTGGGCTTCGTGGTTGGGTTCTCGTGGGGCGTGTGGGTGCGTCGGCGAGAACGGGTGACCTGGGTACTGGTCGCGATCCCTATTCTTTTAGCCGCAGTCAGCCAAGGAACGGTGCGACTCTATTGGCTGGGCGTGCTGCTTGCCGCGCTCATAGGTTGGGCCCTGGGTCGACGCCTACGCGACCGCAAAGGTGGACTTATCGGGGTCCTGCTGTGGGTATTCTACTTCCCCGCGTTCGTGTTGCTCATCCGTGGCTTCGGCCTACCGGAAGAAGGACCTGCGTGGAAATATCACATCGCGGTGCAGCTGGCGCTGTACGTGGCCGCGCTCTTTGTGGGCGTGTGGGCAGCCAAGGCCAGCTGGCCAGGGTGGATTTGGGCCGCGCTGGCCGTCGTTGGGCTTATGGGTTGGGCTGGTCCTTGGAGCCGAACCCTGTTCATCGGCGGCGTGGTCGCGTGGCTCATTTGGAACGGTGCGCGACGGTACGCCCATCTGGAGGGCATGAAGCGCTTCACCATTTCCGTAGGGCTCGCGTACATCCCCGCGTTGATCTTCATCTTCTTCGCCTATGAGCCCCTGGCCCAAACGTGGCTCAGCAAGGTCAACTCCAACTACTGGGGTGGCCTGCTGCTGAACCTGCTTATCACCGTGTTCGGGATTATGTTCAGCTTTCCCCTGGGCGTGCTGTTCGCGTTGGGCCGACGTTCCAGCCTGCCGGTCATTCGCTTGTTCAGCATCCTTTACATTGAGTTCATCCGCGGCGTGCCGTTCATCACCATCCTCTTCATGGCTCAAGTGATGTTCCCCATCCTGCTACCGCCCGAGATGTCCATTGACCGGGTGGTGCGGGCCATCCTGGGCGTGGTTATGTTCGCCGCGGCGTATATGGCCGAAAATGTACGTGGCGGTTTGCAAGCCATCCCAAAGGGGCAATACGAAGCCGCGTACGCGCTGGGCCTAACCGCAACCCAGACCATGCTACTCATCATCCTGCCCCAAGCCCTGCGCAACGTCATCCCTGTCTTGGTCGGGCAATTCATCGGTCTGCTCAAAGACACCACCCTGGTCACCATCGTGGGCCTGCTCGACATCCTCGGCGTCGCGCAGAGCGTGCTCTCCAATCCGGATTGGATCGGAACCCAGCGCGAGGTCTACTTGTTCGTCGCGCTGCTGTTTTGGGTTTTTAGCTACGGCATGTCATACGCCAGCCGTCGATTAGAACAAGCCTTGGGCGTGGGCCAACGCTAACGCCAACGCCCCAACCGCAAACCCATTGGGAGGACATTGGCCATGGCTGAGCAGGATTGCCAACCCCAAGCCACCTTGAACAAGCAATACGCGCCCCAAGTCAAGAAGCAAAGCCATGCCCGCTATGACCAAGATCCTATCATTATCGTTGAAGATTTGCACAAGTGGTATGGCAATTTCCACGTGCTGCGGGGTATCAACATGAAAGTCTGGCCCGGCGAGGTGATCGTAATTTTCGGGCCGTCGGGCTCGGGCAAATCGACCTTCATTCGCTGCATCAACCGCTTAGAAGAGCACCAAAAGGGCCGTATCATCGTCGACGGCATCGAGCTCACCCATGACGTGAAGAACATTGAGCGCATCCGCCGCGAAGTTGGGATGGTCTTCCAGCAATTCAACCTCTTCCCGCACCTTACGGTGCTGGAAAACATCACCCTCGCGCCCATTCACGTGCGCAAATGGCCCAAGGAAAAAGCTGAGAAGATCGCGATGGAGCTTCTCGAACGGGTTGGCATTCCGGACCAGGCCCATAAATACCCGGGCCAGCTTTCGGGCGGCCAGCAACAGCGTGTGGCTATCGCCCGCGCGCTGGCCATGCAGCCCAAAATCATGCTCTTTGACGAGCCAACCTCAGCCCTCGACCCGGAAATGATCAAGGAAGTGCTGGACGTGATGATCGAGCTCGCGCAGAGCGGCATGACCATGCTCGTGGTGACGCACGAGATGGGCTTTGCTAAAGCCGTGGCAGATCGCATGTTCTTCTTCGACAAAGGCCAGGTGGTGGAGAGCGGGACGCCTGAGGAAATCTTCACCAACCCGAAAGAGGAGCGCACTAAGCAATTCCTGGCCCAAATCCTGCACTAACCTGCACGTCGAGAGAAGGACCCGCGCGGCGGAGCCTTCCAAAGCACCGACGAACGCGCGTCATGCCTCGGCGCCCAGCGCGCCGAAGCCAGCCGCTGGGATAACCCCGGCGGCGTTGTTTTAACGACCCGCGCGCCGACGTGCATGACCGCACTCACATGCCGCCCCCGCCGCGGGCTGGAAGCCCGCGGCTGGTTGGCATAAAATCGCGCGCAATCTGGCGCGCAGGCGTGGGGCGACGAGGATAGCGGACGGCGGAACCCGCCCGCGGCCGCGGGTCAAGCGCGGGTTCGGCTGCCCGCTTGGGCTTTGACAAAATTTGCTAGCACCTGCCGTATCCCAAGGGCGCCCGAAGGCCTGGGCAAAGTCTTAGCGCCCAAGCGCGATTGTCCACTTATCATCCGTCACTGACTACACGCAATGGGCAGGGAGGCCACCTCCCCCTACCTCGCAGCCCACGCCCGCACTACGCCAAGCTGTTTCCCTCGACCTCGGCTTCACATCGACTACACACCATCCAGTGGACATCCCGCCCCGCCGCTCACGTCCGCCTCCCCAAGCTCGCCACGCGCCGCCCAAGGCCAACGCCTGGCCCCACTGCTCGCGACAACTGTTACTGATTCAACACTTGACGACACGCAGCAACCTCGGAAACCAACCCAAAGCCCACCGCCGCATCGCCGAAAAACTCCCGCAACACCGTGGTAGCATAGGCCCCCTTCGGCAAGGTGAACACGAACTGCAGCGTGCGCGGCTCTGGCCCAGGCGCCACTTCTAGGTCCGCCAACCACACACGGCCCAGCCGCCGCGTGCCCTTCACGCGCGCCCGGCGGAAATCCTCCCACGTCAGACCTTCCGCAGCCAGGATGGATGCCTCCAGTGCACCAGCGTCGGCCTCGGCCCGCCACATTTTGTACCCAAAGATGGGCCCGGTGAAATGGATCTCCCCGCGACGATAGCGCGCGTACTCCGCTTCCGAATCCTGCACCACAAACATGCCGCCAGTATCGGCCTTCTTCGCGATATCCCCACGCAAAAGGCGGGTGAACAGGCCGGCTGCCACGCGTCGCCCCAGGTAACAATTGAATAACGCGGCTTGATACGCGGAAATCAGCAGCAGCCGTAGCCACTTTTTGCGTGGGCCCCGACCCTGCAACACTGCACGGCCCCGGGTTGGGTTATCCCCTTCCCGGCCGAAGCGCTGCGGACCGTAGTAGTTGGGCACGCCCACCGCGCGCAGGTGCGCCGCGATGGCCTGGGCCCGCGCGAGGCCGTCAGGAGGCACATCGCGCGCCAGGATGCGAAAACGGTTGCCGCGCAGGTGGCCTGTGCGCAGCTTGTGCGGATGGGCCCGGGCCCAATGGAACGTGACTTCGGGCAGCACGGCTTGCGCCCGGCGCAAGGCTTCATCAGGGTCAGGCCAGGGTACGGAAATGGTCTGAGTGGTCACCGCGTGGCGGTCCTTCAGCCCCGCGATGCCGATGTCTTCCGGTTGCACACCAAACGCGGCGGCCAGCCGTTCGCGCACCGCGGCCGTGGTGAGCCCGCGCTTAGTCAGGCGTAAGAAGGTGTGCTTGCCGTACCCCGCGGGCTCATATGCAGGGATCTCTTCCACCACGAAATCCTCGGGCTGGACCCGTAGCCGAGCCGGAATGGGTGGCCAATCGTGCGCGATGCGGGGGAGCATGGGGCACCTCGGTAAGACGTCTCCACGCGCTCCAGATGCTGAACCGGGGAACAACAAGGGGCGCACGACCATCGTGCGCCCCAACCACGGTGGAAGGCGAAGACGCTATGCGGGTTCGCCTTCTTTCCATTCGCCCTGGATGCGCAATTCGGGTCCGTCGGGCGTATCTTCATAGATGTAGTAAAGGTAGCGCATAGGCACTTTCTCTTTCAACATAGCCTGAGCCGGGCAATAACGCACGGCCGAGAGCTCAATAGAACGGCGTACGGCCTTTTCCTGCACATCCTCGCCCACCACATGGTATTCCACGGTGATGTGCGTAAAGACCTTAGGGTGCTGTTCAGCCCGTTCCGCATGGCCTTTCACTTCGAAATCCGTTACCACCTGCCGCTTCTTCCGCAGGATGGAAATGACGTCCATGGCCGTGCACCCTAAAATGCCCAGCAGGATGAATTCCATGGGCCGCGGACCGCGGTTCTCACCGCCAACTTTGGATGCCGCGTCCATGAGCATATGGTGCCCGCTACCCGAGGTCGCGTCAAAGGCCATCTTGCGCAGCAGTTTGACTGTCGCGTCCATGAATCAACCTCCTCCATGAAATCCATGCCTTAGGGTCACGAGGGGAAGGCCCCTCAAGAGCCCTTGGCGGCCTCACGCGGCGCCCGGCGCCCAGGACGAGGCTATTTTTCCAGCATGGGTGTCACGAATTGCTCCAAGAGCTCCAAATTGGTGCGGCCGTACCAAATCAGGCGAATGCGCCAGTCTTCATCGATCACAAAGGTGCTGGGCAGGCCTTGGGTACGGAACGCGCCCGTGCTCACGCCCTTGGGATCAAGCCAAATTGGGAAGGCCAGTTGATACGTCTCGACAAAAGGGCGCACTTGGGCTTCGTCTTCGCCAATGTTGATGCCGATGAGCAACAGGCCATCGTCCTTGTGTTTTTGGTAATACGCGTTGAGGTCGGGCATCTCGGCTTTACACGGCGGGCACCACGTAGCCCAGAGGTTGACGATGAGCACTTTTGCCTGGCCTTTCAAGTCGGCCAGGCGTGCTGGCTCGCCATCCAGAGTTGTGAGCTCGGGCAGATCCGGCACGGGCAAATTGACCTTGGCCGGTTGGTTAAAGAGCGGCTTGGTGGTTGTCTCTTCCGTAGGCTGGGACGTGGAACGCCGCGCGTACAGGCCGATGGCTACGCCGACCAAAATCACGCCCAGGCCAGCGAGCACACCGGGCCAAAGGTTACGTCGACGGCGATAACGACGCGCCATAGCCAGTATCCTCCTCGGCGAGATGGGTGGTCGTCGCCAGCGAGCATCCCCGGACCGCATGAAAACCATCGCGGCCCCTGGGGAGCCGCGATGGTTACTAGTGATGGTGATGATGGTCGTGCTCGATGCCGTGCAAGTGCATGAGCGCGTGCTCGATTTCGTGGATCAAGTGCCCTTCGGGCACCGCGCCGATGACCGTGCCTAGCCCATCGTTGATGACCGTATGGGGCACGCCGGTCACGCCATACTCGGCCGCCCACTCAGGGAATTCGATGGCCTCGACCATCTCTGAGGTTACCCGGGGGCTGGCGATGGCCATGCGATGCGTGAGCATCACCATGTTGGGGCAGTAGGGGCACGAGGGTGTGACGAAGACGCGCAAGTTAATATCGTCTTTCAGGTTCTTCAAGAACTCCTCCGTGGCCTGGCTCAGGCCCGATTCCCGCTTCGATACCTGGGTGATGGTGTGCAGCAGGGAGCTAAACTCGTACTCCGCAGGAATGCCGAAGAACCGGATGCCATAGTCGTGGATCTCGTCCCCGTTCAATGCCGCGATAATGGTGGCCGGAACTTTGTCGATGTTGTAGCGCTCGGCCATTTCCTTGTCCTTTTCCAGGTCATATACGGCCAAGTGGATGCGGTCATCCAGTTCCTCGACCTCGCGCAGCAATTGCTCGGTAACGTCGCAGTACATGCAATTGCCGCTGCTGGTCGTGAAGTACAAAATCTGCACCGGTTCCTTCATCTCGGACTCGAAGATGGAACGCACCTGTTGAGCAACATCAGGGCTCAGCAAACGCTGTTGTTGAGTCATGGGTTTGCCTCCGTTCTCGCAAAGGTATCAGAATGGACGCATGTAGAGCAGATAAAGCCGCCGTCCGAGGTGCACTCAGACGGCGGGCGAACAGCCAAAGACAGTGAAAGGATCAACGTCGCAGGACGAGCTTACTCCTTCTTGGTCGAGAAGCCCACGATGGCATACAACGGGCAGAAGCCGATCAAGCCCGTAATCAAGAAAACCAACCCGAAGATCAACGCGATCAAGCCCACCGTCCCCGTCACGGCACCCGTAAACTTCAACGCCAACAAAACAATGCCCAAAATCACACGGACAACCCGGTCCCATGTCGCCTCATTCGCTCGCATGGCTCACCTCCTCCGGCGTTGTTCCATGGCTTTTAGATGCACGGCCACGCGCATGGTGACACTCATCATCTTCCTCTATCATAACATAAGAATCGCTTTCTTGGGAAGGGGGATTTGCGGCTTCAGCGACTACATACAGCGGACGGCCCTTAACTTCATCGTAAATTCGACCCACGTATTCGCCTAAAATGCCCAAGGAGATCAACTGTACTCCACCCAAAAACAACACCGCGATCAAGGTGCTCGCTTGGCCATAGAAGGCTTGACTCCCCGTCAGGCGAGCAATAGCCACTAGTGGAATGGCCAAAATACTCAGCCCCGCGCTGATAAATCCAAGGTATGTGGCCAGCTGGAGGGGAAAATACGAAAAGCTGGTGATAGCATCCAGAGCGAATTTGATCATCTTGCGCAAAGGGTATTTGGTCTCGCCCGCGTAGCGCGGCGCGCGGCGGTAAGGCACGCCAATTTGCCGAAACCCAACCCACGCGGCCATACCTCGAATGAAGCGGTGCCGCTCCCGCATCCGCCGCAACACGGCCAGCACTTTGCGGTCGATGAGCCGGAAGTCGCCTGTATCCACGGGGATGGGCACGTCGGTAATGCGGTAAATTAGGCGATAAAACAGAGCCGCGGTCACCTTCTTGAACCACGTTTCTCCCTCCCGCTGCACTCGAACCGCGTACACCACGTCGTATCCCTCGCGCCATCGTTCCACCAGCCGCGGGATAACCTCGGGCGGGTCTTGCAAATCCGCGTCCATGATGATGACCGCGCACCCGCGCGCGTAATCCATCCCTGCGGTTACCGCGATCTGATGGCCAAAATTGCGCGCGAAGATGACCGGGCGCACGTGCTCCGGGTCCTGTCGATGCAGCTCGCGGATCAGGTCCGTCGAGCCATCGGTCGAGCCGTCATCCACCAGCACCAGTTCCCATGGCTCGCCCAGCGAGGTCATCACCGCGCGCACGCGGCGGTAGAGCTCAGGCAGGCTTTCCCGTTCGTTGTAGACGGGCACCACAACGGAAAACACAGGCCGGCTCATGGGCCAACCTCCCATGGCTCAAGGCCGCTGCAAGACGGCCAAAACGTGCTCGTCCAACTGCTCAACCATATCAGGGAAGACGCCCAAGGGTCCCAAGGGTTCTAAGCCACCAATCCCCTCTTCGCGCAAGACCATGCGGCCCGTCTCGGGGTCCAGCTCATAGCCATAGGGGCCTTGGGGCACATAGCGGCTAATTTGGATCTCGCCCCGGTCCATCGCTTCCCAAAGCACCTGGAAAGGCTCCTTGCCGGGTACCCACTTTTCCGCCAGCACGACGCCGTGCCCGGGCAACACGGTGAACACAATGCGCCGCGGGTCATCGGGATTGCGCAAGCTCTGGGCCCGGCCGAAGGCTGCGCGCACCGCCAACGCCTGGGCCGCGGTCGAGCACGAGACGGGGAAGAAGTAGTACGCCGGGTCCAGCGGTGCGAACTCCACCACCTTGGGGTCGAAAGATGCGACGCCTCGGTGGCTATGCAACTTGGACCGTGCGACCGGCACCTCGTATCCCTGCCAGCGGATGCGCGGCAGGGGACGATCCATATCATAAAGTTCGACGGCTTCCGAGGAGGGGGGATCGTTGCGCTTGCCTTCCACATGGCGTACCAGCGCGCCCAGGTAGTCCGGTCGCACGCCCACAATGACCGCGAGCTCGTCCTCGGTCAACTTGCCCTTATCCACCGGCCGCGCGCTGCCTGTGATGGTGCTGACCAGCGCGCCGATCTTGGGGTCCCAGGTCGCGAAGCAGCCCTCGCTGTACTGGCTCGCGATGACCTGGTCCAACATGGGGACGTAGGCCAGGTCTTGCACCCGAATCATGCGGGTGAAAAAGTTGCGCTGTCCAAAGGCCATCCCCGCGCGGATCATGGCCGCGGGGGTCTCGAGGCTGCGCCACACCTCTGCGGGGATGGGAGGCTCGTCCACCACCTGATGCTGCGTGACCTCATAGGTACTGGCCTCGGTGGTCACGCGCAAGGCCAAATTCTTGTAGAAGAAGTCCCGATCGTGGGCGGGGATGCGGGGGTAACCGCCCACCAAGTTGAACATAAAGGCTTCTTCGGGCTCTTCGTCGCCGATGATCAGGATTTGACGGATGGTTTTGGCCTGGCTTTGCAACAGCCGTTGCAAGGCCAAAATAGGGCCGGCGCGACGCCCTTGCTCGTAGAGCGTGATGTAGGCGTTGGGCGCCAGACCAGGGTAACGGAAATGCTCCGGGTCGGGCTCGTCCTTCGCGATGCCCAGCGCCAGGTGGTGCAAATCCGCGCGGATGCGCTGCGGTGGCACCGCGAGGATGGCCCAGATGAACGGCTGCCGCGGCAAACGAAAATGACGCCGGGCGATGAACATGGGCGCCTTTCGCCAATTTAGATTCTCGCCATATGGGACGGACGCGATGATCACATCCGTCTCGGGGCCAGGACGTTCCACCACCCGATGCCCGAAATCGCGAAAGGCCTGGGCCAACCCCTCCATGGCCTGCTGGGTGAGGGGATGCTCATACATGGGCCAAAACGCGATCTCTAGGCGTTTGAGCCAGGGGTGTACGGCCGTCTGCCAGGGGAAAGGGGATTGTGGCAACATAGGCGCCGCTCCTTGCTCGGTTTCATTCACGTGGAATGACGACGTGCCCGGGCGCGGTACGCCCCCATACCTGCAGCCAACGGGGCCTCAAGCGGTGCCGTGCTCATCTGACGAGCGCGGCTCAGGTTCACCACTCAGGCCCAACTTCTTGACCAGGAAATCCGCCAAGCGGGGGGCGAGTAGGTCCAAGTATAACAAATACCCAGTCCACGGCACAATGACCTCGGCTTTGCGCTTGCGAATACCCTTGATCACCGCGCGAGCGACCTTCTCGGGCGGCATCTTCGGCGAAATCCAGGGCACTTTGAGATCCGCGATCATGGGCGTATCCACCCGGCCAGGATAGACGACGGTGACGTCGATGCCTTCCTCGCGGAGCTCCTGACGCATCACACCGCCAATGCCACTGAGCGCATACTTGGCCGCGACATAGGGGCCATCGAGAGGCAAGCCCTTCTTCGCGTCCAAGGAGGAGATGAGCACAATGTGGCCCTCGCGTTGACGACGCAACACGGGCAGCGCGGCAAGAATGAGATGCAACGCGCCGTAGAAGTTAACCGCGCACGAGCGTCGGAAGTCCTCGACCGTCCATTCCACCACGGGCTTGCGCACGTACTGACCCGCATTGGCAATAACAATATCCAGACGCCCCCAACGGTCAACCGTGTGTGCGACGGCTTCGCGCATATCCTCCTCGCGGGTGACGTCACCCGGGATAGCCACGGCCTCGCCGCCCTGCTGCTGCAGGGATGCAACCAGGGCGCGCAGCCGTTCTTCCCGCCGGGCGACCAGAGCGACGCGCACCCCTTCCTGGACCAACGCGCGGGCCAACGCGGCGCCAATGCCGCTGGAACCACCGGTAAGCAACGCGACTCGACCTCGCAATTCGCGCATCATCGACCTCCTGCTGCTGTTCGCGTCATGCTATGGGCCCTCGCGGCCTATCATCCCCGGCGCGCGTCGGCGGGTAGAGCCCACGTGCCGCGCCTGCTGGATGCTCGGCCCACGCCCATCCCACCCACCTCCTCGCCAGGCCTCGGGGACAAAAAGCGAGCGAGGGTTGGCTCGCTCCATATCACCCCCCGTGCCCTCCTGGCCCAAAGGCGTCTCAAGCGTTAGCCCTTGTTCCCCGGGGTTTATAGCAATTACCGTAGAAACAGTAAAAGAAACCTTCGCTTGCTACACGAAGCCACACCCTCGTTACACGCGGGTATCGGCCCCGCTCGGCTGCAATCCCCGC
>JAADFA010000078.1 GCA_013153135.1 Chloroflexota bacterium | reverse complement strand
CTGCGGGGGCCTCGGCCGGGGGCTCGGCCCGGTTTTCCTCCGCGGGGACCTGGACGCGACGCACGCCCGTGCCGGCTTGCGGTGGGCCTACTATGCCTTCGGCCTCCATCTGTTCAATGAGCCGCGCGGCGCGCGTATAGCCAATGCGCAAGCGCCGTTGGAGGAGCGAGATGGAGGCTTTGCCTTCCTGCCGTACCAGGGTTACGGCCTGGTCCCACAACGGGTCGCGAGGAGCTTCGGGTTTGAGCTCTGTGGGCTCTTGCGACCGCAGCGGGATCGGCGCGGTTCGCACGCCGGCGGGCATATCTGTGGCCTCGAGGCCCAGCTGCGCGCGCCAGTGCTGTACCACGCGGCGGATCTCTTCATCCGAGACATACGCCCCTTGCACCCGGATCGGTTCCGCCGCGTCGGGCGGCAAGAACAGCATATCACCCTTGCCCAGCAGCCGTTCCGCACCGGGACGGTCTAGAATCACGCGGCTGTCAACCGACGACGCGACCGCGAACGCGATGCGCGCCGGGAAGTTGGCCTTGATCAGACCAGTGACCACATCCACTGAGGGGCGTTGGGTCGCGAGGATGACGTGGATGCCCGTGGCTCGCGCAAGCTGGGCGAGGCGGGTGATGGCCCGCTCGGTCTCCGTGGGCGCGAGCATCATCAGGTCCGCAAGTTCGTCGATCATCACAACCAGGTAAGGAAGCCGCTCTTCGGGCGGCACGCGCTGGTTGTAGGCTTCGAGGTGACGCACGCGCGCTCGGGCCATGCGTTGGTAGCGACGATCCATTTCTTGGAGAACCCACTTGAGGGCATCGGTTGCTGCCTCAGGGTCGGTGATGACGGGCGCGAGCAAGTGGGGGATGTTTTGGTACGCGGTGAGCTCGACGCGTTTGGGGTCGATGAGGATGAGCCGCAGTTGATCGGGCGTGTTGAACAAAAGAAAGGTTACGAGGATGCTGTTGAGCGCGACGGATTTGCCCGATCCCGTTGCGCCCGCGATGAGGAGGTGGGGCATTCGGCGCAGGTCGGCCACCACCGCGCGACCGGCTACGTCTTCACCGAGGGCCAGGCCTAACGGCGAATTGAGCCGACGAAATGCTGGGCTCTCGATAACACGACGCAGAGGAACGAGGCGCGGGGTTTCGTTGGGCACCTCTATGCCAATGTAACCCCGGCCAGGGACGGGTGCTTGGATGCGGATGCGTTTGGCCGCGAGCGCGAGCGCGAGATCGTCGGCCAGGGCGACGATTTTATTGACTCGAACTTTGGTCACTTTGCCGGAACGGGTCTCTACGTAGTCAGGTACGACACCAAATAGGGTGACCGTTGGGCCGCGCAAGATCTCGACCACCTGTACCGGTGCGCCGAACTCGGCCAGGGTTTCCTCAATGATGCGCGCGCGTTCGTAATCAATGGTTTCTTCAGCCTGGGTTGGACTGGGCGGGTTGAGGATGCGCGCGGGGTCGGGCAGGCGCCATGGCCGGGCTGGTTGGGGTGTGATGGGTTGCGCGGCGCCAGGTGGCCATGGCTGCGCGATAACACGGGGGCGTCCGTCCCCTGGGGCGCGGGAGGTGAGGCGAGCTTCGGCCTGCTGGGGCCGCGTGGGCCAATGCTTTGCTAGCCACGCGCGCACGCGCGCGGCCCCGCGCATAAGGCGCCCCATCCAGCCAAAGAACCAAACCACGGGGCGATCGAGGAACAGGGAGAGCCCTAGTACCACCGCGGCCCCAGCGAGTATGCTCGCGGCCCAGGGCCCCAATGCATGCACCAGTCCGCGCGCGAGCCCATTGCCCAGGACACCACCCGCTGCAAGGGGGTCAGCGTGCCGCGCGGCAGCAAGCCCCGCGGCAATGCCGCTGGCGCTCAGCGTCAGCAGGGCCGCGCCCACGCCTCGACCCGCGTTGGGCACAGGCAGCCATTGGCGATGGCGGAGCAACCACGCAAGCCCCGCCCACGTGAGAAAACCGAGCCCGCTCACCGTGCCAGCCCAACCGAACACGGTGAGCAGCACCCGGCGCCACCATGCCAGTCCAGGCGCCTGGGGCATGACCAGCGCGAGGGCGCTGAGTGCAACCAGAACCAACAACGCGACGCTCGCGATATCCAAGCGACGTTGGGGCGGAAGTCGTTCCCATAGCCCGCGCGCCCGTTTGGCCCATGCCTCAACCTCGGCCCCACGCCGCGCGGAACCGCGACGGCTCTTGCCTTTTGAGGCCCGTGATGGGCTTTGAGCCGCGCGCCGCGCGCGGGTACGGCGCGTGGTTGAACGACTGCGCGTCGCCTTTTTGCGGCTCTTGGACTTGCTTTTGGCCATGCTCCCCGTCCTCCGCCTCGCCTTGTTTTTAGTATACCCGCGCGTGCTGACGTGCTGATCCGAAGGCTGGCGAACGCAACCGAGTCGTAAGGGCGCGCGGCATACCTGCCCCGCGGGGCGCACTACTCTCCGCTGGGCGCTTCCTCCTCGGCCCAACGGCGGCGCCAAGGCCAAGCGAGCAGAAATCCGAACACCATGAGGGCTTCGCCGATGTAAATGCCTGTGAGCTGCCAAGGCCCGAAATAGGCTTCACGCGGGTTGGGATGCGAACCAAAGCCTAGGATATCGGCCAGGGCGGCGATGCCCGTGAGCAGATATCCCGTCGCGGCAATGCGCAACCCGAGATCCGCGCGCAACGGCAAAGGTTGGCCGCCGTTCCACCGAGCTCGAACGTACACCAAGCCACCGAATAACAACAAGCCTAAGCCCGCGATGAAGACCAACAATTGCACCAGACCAACTTGTTCGGGAGCCATATCGAGGCCGAACCATTGAGGCTCCCATCCGAGCAGGTAGAGAAACACACCCACGAGGGCCAACCCGGCACCTAATCGGGCCTGACCACGCGGGGTAATGGGGAGTCCCGTATCTGGTGGCGTCATCCGTTGGGCCATCTCGTCCTCCCATCACGTTTGAGCTAATTGTACTCTACCGCATCCGCGGCCGGTACGGCTGGGGTGCACCAGAGGGCACACAAAGGTTGTCGAAACGGTCATGGGGCGAGGGGGAGGCGCAAGGGGCCATCGCCGTTGGGCCAGGCCCGCCGCGGGCTGGAAGCCCGCGGCTAGTATAAAATTGCCCGCGAATCATC
>JAADFA010000012.1 GCA_013153135.1 Chloroflexota bacterium | reverse complement strand
GAATGGCATCCCTTCGCCCCGGCCCTGGTGCTGGTGCAACAGGGCTTGCCCGCAGATGGGCAGTGGAGGAGGTGCAACTTATTTGGTTGCGGCCTCGGCCATTTCAAAAAGCATGGCCGTAGTCACGGACTTGGGGCGTTCGATGGGCAGCCCAACGGCCCGTGCCCATGTGAGGTGCGACGTAATACCCAAAGAGCGCCCTAAACCAAAGAGCACGGTGTAAAACTCGGGCTCAATGCCAAAGTGCTTCTGGAGTACGCCGCTCATGGCGTCTACATTAGGCCACGGGTTCTTGGCCTTGCCTTGGGCTTGCAGCACCTTCGGTACCACTTGGTAAGCCACCTGCGCGGTGCGGAAGAGGTCGCTCTCAGGCAGGTGAGCCTCAGCGAATTCATAGAACGCGGTGTAACGGGGGTCGGTCGCGCGCAGGACCGCGTGACCAAAGCCGGGGATAACTTGACCAGCGTTCAACGTATCCCACGCGTAGGTCTCCATCTCCTCTTTGGTGGGTACCCCGCCATACTTGTTGTACGCGCCCATGAGCCAGCGCAACGCGTTCTGGTTCGCTAAGCCATGCAGCGGCCCCGCGAGCGCGTTCATACCCGCCGAGAACGCGTAGAATACATCGGCCAGGGTCGAATTCACCAAGTGCGCGGTATGGGCGCTCGCGTTGCCCACTTCGTGGTCCGAGTGCAGGATGAAGTACAGCCGCGACAAGTCGCGGTAAATCTCGTCATCAATGCCCATCATGTGCGCGAAGTTCGCGCCCCAGTCCAAATCTGGATTGGGCTCAATCAGGGTGCCATCACCGTATTTGTAGCGATAGATAAAGGCAGCCAGGGCGGGCAAGCGGCCGGTGAGCAGCAGCGCGTCGTCCAAGGTCGGCCCCCAGAGCTCGGTCTTCTTCAACCCCGCGGCATACTTGGGGGCGAACACGCCATCGTTGCGCATGGCCAGAATGCCCATGGAGAACAAGGTCATGGGGTGCGTCTCCTTGGGCATGCTGCGAATGACCGCGACCACGCGCTCGGGCAGGCTCATGCGCTCCTTCCATTCCGCCTCAACAGAAAGGGCCTGCTCCGCCGTGGGCAGCTCCCCGGTCATCAAAAGCCAGTACAAGCCGCCGACGTAAGGCATCGCGCCTTCGTGCGGCTTCGGTAGCGCTTCCAAGATCTCGGGGATGGTGTACCCGCGGAAGTGGATGCCCTTATAGGGGTCAACGTAAGAGATATCCGTCACCAACACCTTGAGCCCGCGCATCCCGCCCACGACCTGGCGGATGTGCACGGTATCAATGGCGATTTCGCCCAGTTCCTTGGCCAGCTTGCGCACGCGCGCTTGCCACTCGGGAACCCGTTGGGCAAGAAAATCCTTGAGTAACATAGGGTCAGCCTCCTTTGGGATGGGTCGACGCGGGGAATGAGCGTCATGCCGTGTCACGATAGGTTTTTAAGGAACGGGGACGGCCCCTCGACCGCCCCCGCCATCATCACAGGTAAGGCTCCAACTTCTTGATGTTAGCGGCTACGTGCTCGGCCGACTTCTTGAGAGCCGCCATCTCTTCGTCGTTCAAGTCATATTCAATGATTTTTTCTACACCCTGGCGGCCCAGTTGCACCGGCACGCCGAAGTAGATACCCGACAGACCATACTCGCCGTCCACATATGCAGACGCGGGAACGATGAGGTGCTTATCCTTGAGGATGGCCTCAACCATCTGAGCTAGCGCGGCCGATGGCGCATAGAACGCGCTCCCGGTCTTTAGCAGAGAGACAATCTCGCCACCGCCCTTGCGGGTGCGCTCTACGATCGCGGCCAACCGATCCGGCGGCAGGATCTTATTCAAGGGCATGCCCGCGACATTGGAATGGCGAGTTAGGGGCACCATGCTGTCGCCGTGACCACCTAGGACGTAACAATGCACGTTTTCCACGCTCACGCCCAACTCCATGGCCACGAACGCGCGCATTCGTGCGGAATCCAGAATACCCGCTTGACCAATGACTCGCTGATGTGGCAGCCCGGTCACCTTCCAGGTGAGGTAGGTCATAACGTCCAGGGGATTGGTCAAAACCAGAAAGATGGCATCGGGCGAGTATTTGATCGCTTGTTCAGCCACGCTTTTGACAATTTTGGCGTTGATATTCAGCAAGTCATCCCGAGACATGCCTGGTTTGCGTGGGGATCCCGCGGTAATAATCACGATATCTGAGCCCGCGGTATCCTCGTAATCGTTTGTGCCCTTGATGTACACATCGCTGCCGATGATCGGCATGGCTTCCAACAGGTCCAAACCCTTGCCCTGGGGCATCCCTTCCACGATGTCCACCAGGACGATATCCGCCAGTTCGCGCGCGGCCAGCCAATGGGCCGTGGTCGAGCCCGTCATGCCAGCCCCGATAATGGTGACCTTTGGTCGGCTCATCGTTGCCTCCTTAGGGACATAATCACGCAGTCATCCGTCTTTTATTATAGGCGCCTCCCTCAATGACAAACGGCATCATCGCTGCCTTGCGCAGAGGCTTTTGCAATTATACACATCCGCATATACGGATGTCCACCCTGGGAGTGGAAGGTGCAGGCAAATTTTGTAAAAGCCCATACCGCGAGCGGCTGAAGTCGCCCGCTCGCCTGACGTGCGTTCCCGCGCGTTGGGCCGAGCAATTCGCGCGCAATCTTATACTAGCCGCAGGCGGCGCCCCGCGACACGCGAGGATTGGCATTTCTACAACCTTTGCGTGTACCTAGAGCGGAGAGCCCAGGTCAACGAATTGGAGTGGGAGTGGCACCGCTCCATAGGCCACGTCGAGCTGCGCGTGCTTCAGCCTCTGCTTGCAAAAATTGCGCGCTGCACGCGTGCTCGCTGGGATAGTACCAGGCCAATCCTTCACGCAACAGGGTGTCGTTGACAAAGACGTCATCTACAATGACGTAACGTAACAAGCGGCCGTAGTGGTCCCGGTCCTCGGAATTCGGGTCCCAGACCAAGGTCACCCACTTGCCGCTCACCAATTCGCGGTTGCGTCGCTTAGCAGCCTCTCCCCATGGATGCGGCGGTTCGCCCCGTCGTTCTTTGGTCTCGGGGGTATCTATGCCCTGATAGCGCACACGCGCGACTTGATAGCCCATCTGCACGCTGATGGTGTCGCCGTCGTAAACTTGGATCACGCGCGCGCGAACCCGCGGCGCATTCGGGGGGATGCACGAGAATACATCGCCTGCGGGCAAGGTCGGCGTTGGGGGAGGGGTACGTGTGGGGCG
>JAADFA010000140.1 GCA_013153135.1 Chloroflexota bacterium | reverse complement strand
GGACCAGGCTGGGGATGGGCCATAGCCTATCTGCTGGCCTACACTTTGCCCCACGCGTTCATCCTGGCCGACGCGCGCATGCACCTGGCCCTGGTGCCCTTCATCGCCACGGCCGCGGTCTGGACCGTGGCCTACCGCGACCAATGGCGGGCTGTGGAAGCGACGCCCCAGGGCCGTTGGAAGGCCTGGGCGGGTCGGGCCGCGCAGGCCGGGCTGCTCCTGTCCTGGGGGTTGGATGTGTGGGCCCACCGCGAGCGTTGGCGCATCCTCTTGGGGCCGCACGGGCACGAAGCCCACTTCGACTATTAGCCATTGCCGCGCAATCCGGTATAATCAAGGCACTCTGGCCGTGGCCGATACCGGCTGCGCGGCGACGCAAGCCGGTCTTTCGCGACGCAGCCCGGCCCCTACAGGAGGTCATCCCCATGCCCCGAACCCCGACCCGAGCCCGCGTGAGCCCCACCAAAGTGGACACCACCCCCAAACGCCGCCCGCCCTGGCTGCGGGTGCGCGCGCCCGTGGGCGCCACGGTGGACCATGTGCGCCACCTCATGCGCAGCAAGGCCCTGCACACCGTGTGCGAGGAGGCCCACTGTCCCAACCTGGGCGAGTGCTGGGGCGCGGGCACCGCGACCTTCCTCATGCTGGGGGATGTGTGCACCCGCACCTGCGGCTTTTGCGATGTCAAGCATGGCATCCCCGGCCCGCTGGATTGGGAGGAGCCCGAGCGCATCGCCCAGGCCGTGAAGTCCATGCGTCTGCAGCACGCGGTCATCACCAGCGTGAACCGGGACGAGCGGGGCGACGGCGGCGCGGTCATCTTCGCCCGGGTCATCCGCCGCATCCACGAAATCGTCCCCAATTGTTCGGTGGAAGTGCTCATCCCCGACTTCAAAGGGCGGCTGGATGCGCTGCGCATCGTCATGGATGCCCGGCCTGAGATTCTCAATCACAATGTCGAGACCGTGCCCCGGCTGTTCAAGACCGTCCAGCCTCAGGATCGCTACGAGTGGGCCCGCCGCATTCTGACCAGCGCCAAAGCCATGGATCCCACCGTGCTCACCAAGTCGGGCATCATGGTGGGCCTGGGCGAGACCCTGGACGAGGTCAAAGCCACCCTGGAAGACCTGCGCTCGTGGGGCGTGGACATCGTGACCATCGGCCAATACCTCCAGCCCAGCCGCCGCCATCTGCCCATCGCCCGCTACTATCATCCCGACGAGTTCGCCGAACTGCGGGACTTCGGCTACAGCCTGGGCTTCAAGTGGGTCGAGAGCGGGCCCTTAGTGCGGTCGTCCTATCATGCGGCCGAGCAAGTGCGCGCGCTGAGTGTACGCTTCGACCGGGCATAAACCATCCTTTCACAGCAGGGAGCATAGGGTATGGCATGGGCTACCTGGTGGCACGGGCGTTCCTCCTGGCCGTGGCGTTTACTACTTGTCACATTTCTGGCCCATGGACTACTTATTCCTTGGTTGGGCTTTTACTGGGATGACTGGACGCCCCTACTGGTGGCTCATATGCCCGGCGCGTCGTGGCGGGAATTCGTGGACGCGTTCTGGCAGAACCGCCCCGCGAGCGGGTTGCTCTTTTGGGCGCTGATGCGGCTGATAGGTACTCGGCCTTGGGTCTGGCACGGCCTCATCCTGGTATTACGCTGGTTGACGGCCTGGGCCGCGGCCGTGCTGGTGGCCCGCGTCTGGCCCCGGCCGCGTGGTCTGGCTTGGTGGACGGGTGTATTCCTGGCTGTGTACCCCGCGTTTCGGCTGCAACCCGTCGCGGTGGCCTTCACCCCGCACCTGCTGAGTTTCGCGCTCACGCTGGCCTCGTTGCTGGCCCTGTGGCAGGGTTGGCACGCGCGGGAGCGGGCCCGGTGGCTTTGGTGGGCCGCTTCGTGGATCGGGCTGCTCGCGTCACTGCTGCTACTGGAGTACTACCTGGGCCTGGAAGTGGCTCGCGGCCTCTTACTGGCCTACCTGGCGCGGACCGCGCACACCCGTGGGGAAGAGGTCAAAGGCCGCCTGTTGGGCTACGGTCTGCCCTATCTTGCAGTGTTGGCCCTGGGTCTGGGGCTATTGGCGGGTTGGTCCCGTCCACCGGAATTGAGCAACGGCCTCCGCCTGCTGCGGCGCTATCCGGGCTTGGTGTTGCACTCGTTGTTCTATATGCTGTTTAGCGGTTGGTTTTCTCGCGCTCTGTTCGACCCCGCTCTGTGGAAGACCCGTTCCTTTATCCTGCTCTTGGGCGTTGGGGGATTGGTAGGGCTGACTTTGAGCGCCTGGGCATGGTACAGCCGGCCCCGTGACAATACGCAGGATGGTTCTCCGACTTCTCCATCTTTGTCTTCGGCTTTTAGCGTGGGTCTAATCTTGACCTTGACGCCGCTGGTGCTGTTTTGGGTCAATGGCCGTTTCATTGCCAACTTGTATAGCGACCGTTTTGGTTTGCCCGCGCTGGCCGGAGCAAGTTTGTTGTGGGCTGTTTTTATTGTCAGTATGCGGAAAGCATCCATCGCGCAAGGTATTTTGGTCGCCTCCCTTCTGACGGCGGCCGGCCACACTTTATTCACGAATGCATGGGAATATCGGAAAGCCTGGCGAGAAGTGCGCACGGTGTACGCGCAATTGACTTGGCGTGCGCCGGGCATCGTGCCGGGCACGGCCTTGCTCGGCGAGGGCGCACAGGCTCGCTATATCGCCAAATATGCGGTGGGTGAATCGCTCAATGTACTGTACGCGGCCGCTCAAACCGAGCCGCGTACAGTGGCCTATTGGTACTACGCCGCGCCGACCCTGCCCGCGCCCTCGGCCCAGGCGGAGCCCGTCCCCCTGGAAACCCGACACAAAATTTGGACCTTCCGTGGGGATGCGCGGCACAGCATGGTCTTTATCTCCCGCTTGGCGCGGCAGCGGCAGCGCTGTGTGTGGGTGCTTACGCCTGAAGATGCGACCAACCCGTATATCCCCGACGAGATGCGGCCCTACACGGCCTACGCCGACCCAACGCGCATCCAGGCCCTGGCCGCGGGGTCCCCGGCCGCGCTATTTGGCATCCCGGAGCAGGCCGAAACCTGGTGCTATTTCTACGAGAAAGCCGAGCTGGCTCGTCAGGACAACGATTGGGACGCAGTGTTACGTCTGTGGGCGCAGGCCCAGGCGCGCGGGCTGACGCCGTTGCATGTGTACGAGTACCGCTCCTTCATTCTGGCCTTCGCGCGCCAGAGCCGCTGGGACGAGGCTGCCGCGCTCAGCCTGCGAGCCTGGAAGGAGC
>JAADFA010000080.1 GCA_013153135.1 Chloroflexota bacterium | reverse complement strand
ACCATCCGCGTTCATCCGTGTTCATCCGCGGTTTCCATCTTCCAACCACCAACTTCCTTCGAACTTCCGTATTCATCCGTAGGCTCCTCGTCATTCATGGCGCGCATGAGGCCCTTCTTCCACGCATAGACCGCGGCTTGTGTGCGGTCCGCCAGATGGAGCTTGCTCAGGATGTTGCTCACGTGGCTTTTGACCGTGCGCTCGCTGATGTATAGACGTTGGGCAATGGCCGCGTTGCTCAGGCCTTGGGCGATGAGGCGCAAGACCTCCAGCTCCCGTTCTGTGAGATCTTCAAACGCAGAAGGGGTATCAGGCTCAGATGTGACCCGGGCTGCATGGATTTCCTGTACCAAACGTGCCGCGACACGGGGGTGTAAGATCGCTTCCCCTTGAGCAGCTCGTCGCACCGCGGTGGCTAGCTCATCTGGCGAGACATCCTTGAGCAAATACGAAAGCGCACCCGCACGAATTGCAGGGAAAATATGTTCATCATCATGATATGAGGTGAGCACGATCACCTGGCTACGCGGGCTCACACGTTTAATCGCGCGTGTGGCCGCGACGCCATCCATGCCGGGCATAACCAGGTCCATCAACACCACATCTGGCGCGTAGCGTTCCGCTTGGCGCACGGCCTCCTCACCCGACGCCGCTTCGGCAACCACGTGAATATCCGGTTGCGTCTCCAAGAACGCGCGTACCCCTTGCCGCACGACCGCGTGGTCGTCGACAATCAACACCGTGATCGTCCGTTCCATGTCATACCTCCCTTACTCCGTGTTCCTGGACGACGGCTCGCGTCCTGGTTTTACGTCCGCCCGAAGGGGCACGGTAACGTGGATGCGAGTGCCTGCTCCAGGTGCACTCTTGACCTGAAACGAACCGCCGATTGCCTGCACGCGTTCGGCCATGCTGTGCAGGCCTACCCCGCGCCGCGCGGCACGGGCTGGGTCAAAGCCTCGGCCGTCGTCGTGTACCAGCAAATGGATAGCCTCGTCCTCCCATTGCACACGCACAACGACGTGCTGCGCTTGACTATGACGGGCAGCGTTAGCTAAAGCCTCTTGTACCACGCGGAATAGGGCCTGTTCCACCGCCAACGGCAGTGCGCGCTGCCCTTGCACTTGCAAATCCGCGGCAATGCCCGTTTGGGATTGCCACTGGGAGAGGAGATCCCGCAGGGCGGGAATAAGCCCACGCCCCTCCAAAGCCGCCGGACGTAGTTGGTGAATCAGCGCGGTGAGCTCACGTTGCGCTTGGCGCAAGAGTGCTTCGGCTTGCGTTAGCGCGGCCTGAGCACGTGCAGGCGCGTGGGGCAGGTGATTCCGCGCGGCTGCAAGCTGCATCCCCGCGGCGAAAACTTGCTGTTTGACCGCGTCGTGGAGCTCCCGCGCAAGGCGATTGCGTTCTTCCAACGCGGCCAATTCTTGTCGGGTTTGGACCAAGTTATGCAATTGCTCAGCCATGCGGTTCAAACGTTGAGCCAGCTGACCAATCTCGTCCCTTGCAGGATCGTGAACCATAACCCGAAAGTCACCTCGGCTCCATGCGTCCGCGGCTTGAGCCAACGCGCGAAGGCGACGAGTCAACCCACGCGCGGTGAAGTACCCAAACACAGTCCCGATGACCGCGGCAAACGCCAATACAGCCAAGGCACTGGGCAACAGCGGTTCGGCCAATAATCGGAGCCATTCCCCAAGGCTTTGGGGCACGGTAATAATAAGTAACAACGCACCCAACGTACGATTGGCCGTACTGCCGCGTATGGGCACGGCAAGCCAAACCCGACCTTGCTCATGCGCGTACAGGCGCGTGCTACGCTGTTCACCCCTCAAGGCACGATTCAGAATGGCCTGGACAGATGGAGGTAAACACGCGGACGCGTGGTCTCCTTGGGCGCACAGCGAAGGTGGGTCGGCGACCAAAATCTTGCCGTCCAGCGTGACCAAGAGTCCGCCTCGCAGATAAAGCGGTTCAATATGCAGCCGCGCGACCGTTCCCTTGTCGTTACCGTTGCGAGTAATACGGCCCGTGCGGACCAGATCCATAAGCCAGCGTTGTGCGGCGTCCCGATTCGGCGGTGCTTGCTCCAAAGCCGGCGCGATCTCTGCGGTCGCGTCGGCCAGGACGGGCACGATAATTTGAGCAAGGGACCGCGGCGAGGCCAGCAGCAACACCGCGAGGATAAGCAGCCCAACTTCGACCAAAAGAATGGCTGCAGTGGTTACAAGGGTATACGATAAGGTGAGTTTCCAACGCAAGTTCATCGGAGCCTCATGCGCTTCTGGCGCGGGGATTGTACCATCTCAGCTTCAGGCCGGAATATCCTGCCGTTGAAAGACCGCAAGCGCGAGACCGAATCCGATGAGGCTATAGAGCCCGAGCAATAAGGCCGCGTGGATCGGGTTCAGAAGGGCCACATCGGCATCTACGGCCAGGCCCACGTTCACCTGGCCGCTCTGGTGCAAACCTGCGAGCACGCCTTTGGCCAGCAGGCTCGGCAGGTAGCGGGCCACGCGGGCCGTCTGAGGCGAGGCGAGCAACAAAACCTCGACCGCCAGGTTTTCGATGAGGACGCTGTATCCTACACCCACCCCCATAGCGGCCAGGGTCGACCGAGTGACCACCGCAAGCGCGAAGGCCAGGGCGGCATAGGGCAGCAGGGTGAGCCACGTCAGGAGTATGCCCTTCCCTAAAGCTGCCCAGGGGAGCGAATCCCAAGGCAGCCCGCCGGTACTGTGCCAGGTGTAGATGCCCGTTATCAGTCCGCCGAGCAGCAGTGCGGTAAGTACAAAGCCGAGTTGGGCAAGCGCGAGCATGGCAGCCTTGGCGGTCAAGTACATGGGCCGCGCGACCCCGCGGCTCAACCACAAGTGCACCGTACGCCAGCGGTATTCCTGGGCCACCATCGCGGCCGCGAGGATCACTGCGAACAGCCCTCCCATCTCGCCGCCGTTGGCAAAGCTAAGCGCGTTCAACACGCCTTCGGGCCAGCGCAAACTCGCCCGGATTTCGTTCAGGGCCTCGGGCGGCATGTCCGACGCAGGCTGCTGCACCACCACGATGAGCGCGGTGTACAGCCCCACGACCAAAAGAGCCAACACGCCCAGCTCGGCCCAATACAGGGCTCGCCCTGTTAACTTGCGCCACTCCGTCGCGAATAGGTGCATTATCATGGTTGACCTCCTAATGGTTTAGAAAACACCCCGAAGGGACACGGATGGTTTGGTGGTTGGAAGTTGGGAACCGCGGATGGACGCGGATGGACGCGGATTG
>JAADFA010000149.1 GCA_013153135.1 Chloroflexota bacterium | reverse complement strand
GGGTAAAAGGTGCCGTCGCCGTCGGGATGATAGCCGATGTAGAGATTATAGCCGCCGGAGGTTTCGAGCCAGACCCAACGGCCGTGCAGCGCGCGGTTGCGGAGCAGCCAGGGCCCGATGCCGAGGAACACCACCGTGAGGAAGATAGCTGTAGCCTGACGCCCGCGCGGCCCGCGCCACGCGCGCCATGCGACGACGGGAACGAACACCGCGCTGACCGAGCGCGTGAGCAGAACCAGAACCATGAGCCCCCCGGCCAGCGCGGCCCATCGTCGAGGTTGGGTCCCAGGCCCCCGCAGAAGCCATGCGAACAGCGCGAGGCTCAAGGGCAAAAAGAGGTTTTCGGTGGCCAGCGCGAGGGGCAGCAGAACGAGCATAGGGTACAGGCTGACCACAGCCGCGGCCGCGTGCGCGGCCCAGGGCCGCGCGGGGATGAGACGCCGCGCGATCCACCAGGTGAGGGGCGCGACGACCGCGGTGATCAGGGCCTGGGCGACCCGCGCGGCAGCAAAGCGCGCGTCGAACCCCGAAAGCCGATAGACCACTGCGAGGAACGCGGGGTACAGAGGCGCGCGGAACGAGGTGCGCAAGCCGCGGGGGTCATATTGGGGATGGGTCGCGGGGTCAAAGTCGACGTAGCGCTGAATGAGCCGCACGTCTTCGATGGCATACCAACGGAACCCCTGGCCCGCGGCCAGGCTGCGCGCGAGCATATCGTATTGGAACATGTCATCCAGGCCGATGCCCATGTTACGGCCCAGGATGGCCGCGAGCAGCCGCGGGACCAACGCGATGACGTACCACATCAGCCATGGGCGGCGGGCCACGGCGTCACCTCCTCATCGCTGCGCGCCGCGGCGCGTAGCGCGGGCAGGAGCCGCGCGACCGCTTGACCGCGGTGACTCCATCGGTTTTTGGTCTCGAGGTCGAGCTCGGCCATGGTTTTGCCCAGGGTGGGCAAAAGAAAAATCGGGTCGTAGCCAAACCCGTGGGCGCCCCGTTCTTCGGGGATGATTTCGCCTTCGCACAAGCCGTCCGCGAGCCAACGTAGGCCATCGGGTGCGGCTACCGCGACCACGCTGCGGAACCGTGCGCGCCACGGCCGGGGATGTTCGGCCAACAGCTGGAGCAGGTACCGCCGCCGGTCCGCGTCGGTGAGGGGGCGGACATCCGCGCGCGGAGGTCCAAAACGGGCGGAATATAACCCCGGCGCGCCGTTGAGCGCGTCCACCTCCAGCCCGGTATCATCGGCTAGGGCCCACAGGCCCGTGGCTCGTGCCGCGGCGAGGGCCTTCAGGGCCGCGTTTTCCGCGTACGTGCGCCCTGTTTCCTCTACCTGCCAGTGCACGCCCACCTGCTCGGGCGTGACGATCTCCCATCCACTTGAGGCAAGCAGAGCTCGCAACTCCCGCTGTTTGCCGGGGTTGCCCGTGGCAATCAGCAACTTGGGCATGTTATTTCCTCCTCACCGCCTCGTGGTTCAGTTCGGTTTGGGTTCGGGGCAGTGCGAAGCAAATCTCCGCGCCTTCGGTGTAATGGGGATTGACCCAGATGCGGCCGCCGTGGGCCTGGATGATGGCCCGGCTCAAATACAGGCCCAAGCCTGCGCCCGAGGTTTTGCGCGCGGTATGACGACTGCGGAAGAAAGGATCGAACACGTGGGGTTGGTCTTCAGGCGGGATGCCAGGCCCTTGGTCGCGCACGCACATCACAACTTCGTGAGGACGGACTTCACCCCGCAGGGTGATGGGTGTGTTCGGCTCAGCATATTTGAGCGCGTTGAGCAGCAGGTTGGTCAACACCTGCTCTATGCGCGCCTCGTCGGCCCAAACTAAGGGGAAGTTGTCCGGAAACTCCAAGTGCCAGGTATGTCCCTTGGCCCGGGCCTGGGCGTCCAGTCGTTGCGTGATGCGTTGGGCCAGCGCGGGCAACGAGACCGCGGTCCGGTGGAGCTTGACCCCGCCCGCTTGCAACCGCGAGGCTTCTAGCAAGTCCTGGACCAAATGAGCCAGTCGGTCGGCCTCTTCTTCGATGATAGCTAAGCTTTCCTGCACAGTCTCAGGATCCCAATGCACATCGGTACGCCGCAGGGTTTGAACGTAGCCTTTGATGAGCGCGATGGGCGTTTTCAGCTCATGGCTAATGGTGGAGATGAACGTGGATTTGAGCTTTTCTGCCTCGCGGAATGCGGTGATGTCGTGTACGCTCGCGATGATGTTGAGCAGCTGGCCGTGTTCGTCAAGCAACGGCGCGTAGCGGATGTGCACAGGTTTAGGTCGATCGAGAGTGGGGCAGCGCAGCTCACCCTGAACGTCCAACACGTCCTCCGGGCCCGCGGGCCAGCCTTCGCGACGCGCGACCTCGAGCTGCAAACCATGCTCCAATCGTTCCCAGCGGATGACCTGGTGATGGGGAAGGCCCTCAAGCTCGGTTTCATCGGCTTCGCACAGCCGTGCAAAGGCGCGGTTGACTCGCTGGATGGCAAGATCGGGGCCGAGGATCGCGATACCGTCCGCGACGGCATCTAAAATCGCGTCAAGTCGCTGTTTCTCGTGCCGTAACTGGGTATAAAGCCACGCGTTACGCACAGCGATGGCCACTTGGTCCGCAAAGGACTGCAAAATCTCGCGATCTTCTTCAGTAAAGACTGTAGGATAGTTTCGATACACAAAAATTACGCCGAGCAAGCCCTCTTGGGTGAGCAAAGGCAGGCCGATGGCCTCCTGCAGGTTGAGCGGGCCCACATAGCTCAACCATTCCAGCCGTCGACTAATTTCGGGATATTCCCACGTCATGGGGTCCCGCTCGTGCAAAGGTACGTCACGCACCAGAGTTTGCAGCGTGCGGACCAACGACTCGGGTAGGCCATGCGTAACCGCCACGTGCCAACCGAACTGAGGTGAACGAAGCACAATAACGCCAGCTTTGCCAGCGAGCAAGGTCACCGCGGCTTCGAGAGCGCGACGAAGCACCTTTTCCAGGTCTAGCTCCTGGAGCATGGTGCGGAGCAATTGACGCAAATAGTCCGGGTGTTGAAAGCGAAAATCGGGCAACATGGGTGATGACCACCAAAGGGCCTGATCGTGCTTGAGTCTAGAGGAATGAATCCAACAGGTTCAAAAGGAAGTATAGCACAGCGGGCGGCGGCTATTCGGGTTAACATGCTAGGGGGCACGTAGATCAGGATTTTGTGAAGCTTGGTACAATCTTATAGGGCGCACGAGCCCCGGCATCCCAAACGCCGGGAGGCGACCATGCCCAAGCGTGAGACCTACCCCGTGACCATTGCTGGCTT
>JAADFA010000046.1 GCA_013153135.1 Chloroflexota bacterium | reverse complement strand
CTTCTCATACCGATATTCGGCCAGGAGCTTGTGGGCCTCTTTCAGTACATCCACCGGGATGGGGGTTAGGGTCATCGGTCGACCTCCGTGCAGGGAATTCGTCTATCGAGCTGGCCGCGACGATGGGCTCTCCTTCCATTATACCGGCCTCGTCGGCTGTGCTCAGCGGTGGGTTATCAACGACATAGGGAAATAAGTAAGGAAGAAGTCAGCGATGTGTCTCTGGGGACCCTGGCTATCTTGCGAAGACGCCGCGCGGCCCCCGCTGCCCGGGAACGGGCCAATCCTGTCGAAGATGCCCATACCGCGGACGGCTGGCGCGGCCATGGTCCGCGAGCGGCGGAACCCGCGCATGAGCCGCGGGCAGCTGAACCGCCCGCTATCCTCGCTGCCGCGCGTTGGGCTGATCTATCTGCGCACAATTTTATGCTAACTAGCCGCGGGCTTCCAGCCCGCGGCGGGGCGGCACGCGAGCGCGACCATGGCCGCAGGGCGCTTGCCGTTTCGACAACCTTTGCGTGCACCCTCGATGGATTTCGCCCTTGTCCTGAGCAAAGTTTCGGTTATACTCATAGGCCGATGCTCGCTGGCTGGGAGGTGCGGCATGGCCAAAGGGTTGGTTCGGCTGCAGGCGCGCTGGCGTGGGGGCACCGCGTTTGAGGCCACCAACGAGCGGGGAGGCCGGGTGCTTATGGGTGAAACCGAGACCGAACGCGGGCTCGGGGCCATGGAAACCTTGCTGGCCGCGGTGGCCGGTTGTACAGGCTACGATGTGGTGATGATCCTGCAGAAGATGCGGGTGCCGTTTACTGATGTGCGTTTAGAAATCACGGGTCAGCGCCGGGATGAGCACCCGCGGGTTTACACCCGTGTCCATATCACGTACCATATTTACGGCGACAACGTAGATCCCAAGGCCGTGGAGAAGGCCATCCGTCTTTCGTTGGAGAAGTATTGTTCAGCCAGCGCCACGTTAGCCGCGTGGGCTGAGTTGACCCATAGCTACGTCCTGCATCCCGCGGCCGAAGCCGCACACGACACAGGTTAAAAGGTGGAGAGGAACCATGGCTATTAGCGAACCTATTCATGTTACCGATGCGGCCTTTGAGAAAGTGGTGCTCAAATCCGATCTGCCCGTAATTGTGGACTTCTGGGCGCCGTGGTGTATGCCATGTCGCTTTGTGGAGCCCATTTTGGAGAAGATTGCGCGGGAATACGCGGGTCGGCTTATTGTAGCCAAGGTCAATACCGATGAAAACCCCAAATGGGCCCAGCACTTTGGCGTGCGGGGCATTCCCACAATGCTGCTCATCGCGGACGGGCAGGTGTTGCACCAACAGGTAGGTGCGTTGCCTGAGCCCCTGTTGCGCCAGCTGGTAGACCAGTTCCTGGCCATTGTTGAACAACGTAAACAACAAGGCTCTGCATAGGCGAGGATGCCCGAGCCTCAGCGGGCGTTTTTCGTGTTTCGCAACGAGGAGGTTCATAATGGCTCGCGTGGTCCGTGTGGCCCATCTGGCGTTGGTTCACGAGGATATGGACGTAGCGCTGCGCTTTTGGCGAGATGGGCTGGGCATTGCCGTCGCTCGGGTGGCGGATGTACCCCAAGAGGGCGTGCGGGTCGCGTTTTTGCCCGTGGGCGATGATGAGATCGAGATCGTTGTGCCTCAGCGTTTGGACACGGGCGTGGCGCGCTTTTTGGCTAAGCGTGGCCCAGGCATGCACCACGTGTGCCTGGAAGTGGATGACTTGGACGCGATGCTGGCGCGTTTGCGAGGGCAAGGTGTCGAGCTCATCAACGAAACCCCGCGTGTTAGTCCCGATGGCCGTCGGTACGCGTTCATTCATCCACGTAGTGCGGGGGGCGTGCTTGTAGAACTCTACGAAGCGCGAGCCGATACCACAGCCTAACCGGGTGCAGGCAAAGCTTGTAGAAGGCCCGCGGGCGGCGAAACCCGCCCGCTATCTTCGCCATCCCATGCCCCGCGCATTGGGCCGATGGTTCGCGCGCAATTTTATGGCAACTCGCCGCGGGCTTCCAGCCCGCGGCGGGGCGGCACGCGAGCGTGGCCATGCCGCGGGCGGCGAAACTCGCCCGCTACAGATTCCCCCGCACGCTGCGTTGGGCCGGATGATTCGTGTGTCATTTTATGCCGACTGACCGCGGGCTTCCAACCTGCGGCGCCTGTGGACGGGGGCGATTGGCATTTCTACAACCTTTGTGGGCACCCAAACGGCCGCTGTTGCTCGTGTTTTTTGGTATAATCGGGCTGGCTTGCCCGGCGGAGGGTGGCCCCGCGTGGCAACGCGGTTGCCCCTCCTCTTCTGAGGGGCGGCTCTCCGCTCGGAGACTTGGGCGAAGGAGCGACCCATGGCCATTGATAAGGAGATTAAAGAGCAGATTATTCGCGAATTCCAACGGGACCCCAACGATACAGGCTCGCCGGAGGTTCAGATCGCCTTGCTCACCTATCGTATCCAGCGCTTGACGGAGCACCTCAAGCAACATAAGGACGATGAAGCCTCGCGGCGTGGCCTGTTCAAGATGGTCGGTAAGCGTCGGCGCCTGTTGCGTTACCTGCGCGATAAAAATTATCAGCGCTACGTTTACATCACGGATAAGTTGGGGATCCGGCGGAAGTTTTAACCCCGATGTGTCCGGAGGGCCGGGTTCAACGGTCGGTGGTATAATCCCCTTCCAGCACCGTTTGGCCATGAGCCGACGCGCCTCGGGTGTGTCGGCTTTTTGGCGTTTGCGACCAAGGCCCGTGGAGGTTGGGAATTGGCGAATGTCGCGGCACCGGGCGCGTTATTCGCCAGTCCCTGACCGAAGCGGGCCCTTGGTCAACCCCTTTGACCAGGAGGCAATCCGATGACCTTCATTGCTTCGCCGAATCACCCCCCAATATATCGCTTTGAAACTGAGATTGCGGGCAAGAAAATCATCATCGAAACAGGGCATCTCGCGTTTCAGGCCAATGGCGCGGTGACCGTGCGTATGGGCGACACCATGGTTTTTGCCGCGGCCACCATGAGCGATAAACCGCGAGAGGATGTGGATTTCTTCCCCCTGCGCGTCGACTACGAAGAACGCCTGTACGCGGGTGGCCGCATCCCTGGTTCCTTCTTCCGCCGAGAAGGACGCCCCACCGAAGAAGCGATTTTGACCGCGCGTTTGGTCGACCGTCCTATCCGTCCCCTCTTCCCCAAGGATTTGCGTAACGAGGTCCAGGTTATTATCTACTCCTGGTCTGTGGATGAAGAGCATCCCTTGGACATCCTCGCGGTCAACGCCGCGTCGGCTGCATTGGCCATCTCTGACATCCCCTGGAACGGCCCCATCGCTGCGGTGCGCATTGGACGTATTGATGGCCAATTTGTGGTCAACCCCACCTTCTCGGAGATGGAGAAGTCAGATTTAGACCTGCGCATCGCGGGGACGCGCGATGCGATCATCATGGTCGAAGCGGGCGCAAAAGAAGTGCCCGAAGACGTTATGGTCGAGGCATTGGCTTTTGGTCACCAGGCCCTGCAACCCCTCATCGACTTGCAGGAGCAAATGGCGCAGCAGATCGGCAAGCCCAAGGCCGAGTATGAGCCCTTTATTGTCCCTGAAGAGCTTAAGGCTCAGGTCTACGAAGCCGTGGCCGATCGCATCGTAAAGGAGATCCTCGTACCCACCCTGCGCAAGAAGGAGCGCAACCGAGCCATTGACGCGCTGCGGGACGAGGTTATCGAGCGTTTCACCACACCGCCCGAAGACGACCCTGAAGCCGAGGTGCCCACACCGCTTCAGGTCAAGGTCGCGTTTGAAGAGGCCCTCAAACAGGTGATGCGGCGCCGCATCCTTGAGACCGGCATCCGGGCTGATGGCCGCACACCAACCGAGATTCGGCCCATTTGGGTGGGTGTGGATATTAGCCCCCGTGCTCATGGTTCAGGCCTTTTCACCCGGGGCGAGACTCAGGTGCTCACCTTGTGCACTTTGGGTACCCCACGGGAAGCCCAAGAACTGGATGGCTTGACCCCGGTCGAATCCAAGCGATATATGCACCATTACAACTTCCCACCCTTTTCCACCGGCGAGGTCAAGCCCTTGCGTGGCGCCTCGCGGCGTGAGATCGGCCATGGCGCTTTGGCCGAGCGCGCGTTGGTTCCCGTCATTCCTCCAGAAGAGGAATTTCCTTACACTTTGCGCTTGGTCTCGGAGGTCCTCTCCTCCAACGGCTCCACGTCCATGGCTTCAGTGTGCGGTTCGACGCTGGCGTTGATGGACACAGGCGTGCCCATTAAGGCCCCTGTCGCGGGCGTGGCTATGGGCTTGATCAAGGAAGGTGACCAGTTCGTGGTGCTCACCGATATCTTGGGCCTAGAAGATATGTTGGGCGATATGGACTTCAAGGTCGCGGGCACCGAAAAAGGCATCACTGCCCTGCAGATGGACATCAAGATCGCGGGCCTGACCAAGGAAATTATGGCCCGCGCGTTGAGCCAGGCCCGTGAGGCGCGGCTGCACATCTTGCAAAAGATGCTTGAGGTCATCCCCGAGCCGCGCAAAGAGCTCAAACCGCACGTCCCGCGCATGATCACCATTCAGATCCCGGTGGAGCGCATTGGCGCGGTCATTGGGCCGGGCGGTCGGATCATCCGCGCGTTGCAGGACGAGACCGACACCAAGATCGATATCATGGAAGATGGCCGCGTCTTTATCGCGTCGACGGACCAGGCTGGCGCGCAAGAGGCCTTGCGCCGCATTGAAGCCTTGACCGAAGTGCCCAAAGAAGGGCGCATTTACACCGGCCGTGTGGTGCGCATTACCGACTTCGGGGCCATCGTCGAGATTTTGCCCGGCACCACGGGCCTGCTGCACATTTCCCAGCTCGCCGCAGGGCGGGTCAATAAAGTTGAGGATGTGGTGCACGTTGGTGATCAAGTCGAGGTCATGGTCACCGACATTGACGATACCACTGGCAAGATTCGGCTCTCGCGGCAGGCCGTGTTGGAAGGCTGGAGCCTGGAAGAAGCCCGGGCCCGAGATCGCGGCATCCAGCCGCGACCGGGTGAAGAAAAACTCCCGCCCCCGCGCGCGCCGCGCCGCGAGGGCGGACGCCCTAACCGAGGCCCGCGGGATAGCCGCAGTGGCCCGCGACGTAGTGCCGGTCGGCCTTCGGGGCCGCGTCGTGGTCCTCGTTCCGGTTCATCGCGGCCTGCGCGCAACCCGCGGGAGCCGCGAGACGAGGGCGGGGCGGATCGCGCCTAGGCTTCAGCATCCCCGGGATTGGGAACGCCCATGACCCGGGCCCCGAAAGGCCCGGGTTTTTCGCGCTCAATACCACGAACCGCACGCCAAGGAGGCGCGCGTGCTCAGTGGATGGTTTTATGACTTCTCCATCATGCGCTTGGCTGCCGGCTTAGGCCTGATGGCCCTTTGGGCATGGGCAGGTTGGGCCTTGTTAGCTCCCTTTGCCCATCTTTCTACCCGGTCGCGTTGGCTCGCGGGCTGGGGTGTGGGTATGGGGGTCTACCTGGTGTTGCTCAATGGCTTGGCTTATGGGCTTCCATGGCTCTGGGCCATTTGGGTTGCGGCTGCGCTTTTGGCCGGACTTACTGTACCTCAGCTCCGCCGTGGCACGTGGCGGGCCTGGCTACGCACCACGTGGCAGCTAAAAGGGTGGCTTATCCTCGCACTCTTGATCTGGGGCATTGCCTTCGGTGTTGAGCTGGGGCTCCTGCTTTTTGACGAATATATGCACCTCACCTTAATTAGCACATTGGCGGCAGGGTACTTCCCGCCGCACAACGCGGTGTGGCCTGGACAGACGATCCCTTATCACTACGCGTTTTCGTTGCTCGCGGCAGTTTTGGCCCGGGTGGTTGGCCTGCTCCCCTGGACGGCGTACGACCTGACCAAAGCGCTGGTATGGACCTATGCCCTCGGCCTCGCGATGTGGTTCGCGTTCACCCGGCTGACTCGTTGGTGGGCCCGAGTCGCGTGGGGCGCGACCTTCGCGTTCGCGGGCGGCGCGCGGTATCTTTTGCTGTTGGTGCCGCGGCCTGGGTTGCGCATGCTCGACCAGCACGTGGACCTTTTGGGTCCGCGCCTCATCCGAGCCCTGCTTGACCCCGCACCGTGGGGCGACCTGGGCCCGCCGTGGGGCTGGCCGTTCGCGTTTCTAAATGGCATCCGCTATCCTGGTGTCATGACCGCGCACGCGGGGCCTCAAATGTTCGCGTTTGTGCTGTTGCTTTTGCTTTGGGCTTTGCTCCCGCGCGCGCGGGGTTGGGTTGGGTTTGGCGTGTTGGCCGCGCTGGCGGGCTTGTTGGCCCTCGCGTGGGAGGTCGCGTATGTGTTGCTTTGGCTGGGCGCGGCCGTATACGGTCTGGGACGCTGCCGAGGAGCCGGACGGCTAGGGCTTTCACGCGCGTGGTGGCGCGCATGTTGGGCACAACCATGGCTGCGCGTGTTGGCCCTCTCCGCGCCCTTGGCGCTGCTTCAGGGTGGCGTGCTCACCCATTTTGTGCGCGCAGCCCTAACAGCCACCGCCTCGGGTGTCGGCCCGTCCGCGTTCCAGCTCCGTTGGCCGCCCGCGGTTCTTTCGGCCCAGTGGGGGCCTTTGCCCTTGACCAACCTTTGGGCTTGGCCGTTTATCCTGGTTGAGTTGGGCCCGACCGTGCTTTTCGCTCCTTGGGTGGTACGTTGGGCCTGGCGCGCCTCGCCCCAAGCCGCTGTGGATGGTCCTTTCGCGTGGAGCGCCATCTTCGGCTTGGTCTTGCCCGTGTTTGTGCGCTATCAGTCAGACCACGCTTTTGCGCGTGTCGCGGGCTTTGGCGTGTGGGTGGTGAACTTGCTCTTGGTGATGGCCCTGGTGACGTGGGTGGCTCAAGGCCGCCGTCGACGCGTACAGCTGGCGAGCGTGGCTCTGGCTCTAGTTTGGCTACCGGGCGTGGTTATTGCCGCGTTGCAGCTTTCCGCGTTGCAACGCCCTCGGCTTGGACAGCACATCACCCTGGCTGATGCCGCGATCGCGCGCGAGGTGTGGAACGCCTTGCCCCGAGACGCTCTCGTCTTCGACCCCTTGGGCTGGCCCGTCGTCGTGGTGACCGGTCGCCCAACCTGGTACGGCCGGTGGTTCCATGACCCCTTCCCCGAGCATCAGGCCCTGGTAGCCCGGCCCGAGCTCCCCGCGTTGCGCGCGTTGGGTTTCACCCATGTGTATGTGCGCGCCCAATGGCTTGAAACCCTTCCCGCGGACCTCGTGGCCGAGCTGTTTGAGCATCCGTGCACCCGCGTGGTCGCGCAGGCCCCTGAGGACCAACCTACCCGTTGGCTGCTCGAGATTCGCGCGTGTTCTGGGGCTACACGTTATCCGTGAATGGGCTACCTGGGGGCAGCGCGGGCCCGTTGAGCTTAGCCGAGGATGAGCTTCACGAAGTGGAGGTGGGTGTGAGCGAGGCACAGTCGACCTCTATCCCGAAGCGGGCCATATCCGCTTCGAGCGCGGTTCGCCATGAGTCGGGCAGGGGGTGGGAGCGGCCTGCACGCGCGTCCCAGTACACTTGCACGCTGCGCGCCTGCGCGATGGGCTGGCCCGTTTCGCCGTGATAGAGGCAGTAGCCGTAGGTGAAGGACGACCGACCCACATGGACGGGTTTGAGCGCGACCGCGATCAGATCGCCCAGGAACGCAGGCCGTAGGTAATCGATTTCCACCCGCGCGACCACGAACGAATAGCCCCCGGGATGGTCCACGGCCAAACGCTGCCGCAGGTACGCGACGCGGCCCATTTCCAGGTACGAGAGGTAGACCGCGTTGTTCGCGTGGCCCAGCGTATCCAAGTCTCCGTAACGCACCTGGACTACCGCCCAAACGGGGTAGCGTTCGTGTAATGTCGCTTCGATGGGCAACGGGCGCCACCATGGGGTTGGGGGCATAGGGCCTTCCTCACGGCGTTGGGGTTGGGGATGGTGTGGGCGTTAGGGTAGCAGGCATGGGTGTAGGCGTTGCGGTCGGGGTCGGTGTGGCCGTTGGTGTCGGTGTGGGCGTTGGGGTGGGCAGGGCCACGCGCACGCGAATGCGACGCCGTGCGAAACGGTCATCTTGGCCTTCCATGAAGAGGGTGAGGGTTATTTGGTCTGGGATGTTGTCCCAATCCCACGTATCCAGCAAATTCCACGTCATGACCGTTGTCGGCTCGGTGACCGGCGTATCTTGTTCCCATAGCCGCGCGCCCTCATCCGCGCCCGCGGACCACGCGAGCCACACACGGCGGAAGAACGCGTCCGCGTGGGCGAGGACCTGGATGTCGACCACAGGGTTAGTTAGGGTCGCGCCGTCGGTGGGGTGGATGAAGGCTAGGTGCGGCCGCGGGTCATCCTTGCGGCACGCGCGGTCGGGGTAGAAGATAAGGGGATTGAACCCCATACGCCGGGCCCAGTCGCGGCCGTTGGGGTCGTTTCGCAGCCATTTGCGCGCCCAGGGGTCGTTCACCTTGATGGTCATGCGGGTTTCGACGAAATCACGGCCGCATTCGGGCGAGGGAAAGAGGTGCGTCCAGGTGTCGACATCGATCTGCTGCCAGAGATCCTCGCTTGCGGGCAAAGGTGGCTGATCGGGCGCGAAGATCTCGACCCGTGTCTCGGGGCACCAAGGCGAGGGCCGCGTGCCCGAGATCGCGCAAATAATGGCCTCGTCGATGGTCGCGGGGCGGCTAAAGGGAGTGGGGTTGTTCCCCGTGAGCCGCTCCACAGCCACTTGCATAACCCGGTTCCAAATGGGTGCGGCGCCGGTCAGGCCGCTGGTGTTGACCATGGGGCTGTTATCCGCGTTGCCAACCCAAACCCCGACGACCACATCGGGGTTATAGCCCAAGGTCCAGTTATCCCGAAAGTCGTTGGTGGTGCCCGTTTTGGCAGCTGCGGGGAAGGGGAGCTTGAGGGGCGAATTGGGCCCGAACGCGGGCGTGCGCGCGCGGTTATCCGCGAGGATATCGGTGATGAGGTATGCGTGTTCCAGCCGGATAACTTGCTCGCCGGGGGGAGGTTGGTATTCGTAGATCACATTGCCCCGGCCATCTTCAATACGCAAAATGGCTGCGGGTGGAATGCGCCGGCCGAGGTTCGCGTACACAGCATACGCGGCGGTCATTTCGAGCAGAGTAACCTCGCCGCCGCCTAGGGTGAGCGAGAGCCCATAGTCAGGTCGGTTCAACGTTGTGATGCCCAAACGCCGCACAAAGGCAATGAGACCGTCCTCTTGGGGGGTGTTGGGGTCGTCGTAGATGCCCACGAATGCAAGGGCCTTGACCGCAGGCACGTTATACGAATTGGCCAGCGCGTAGCGCACGGTAACGGGCCCGTGGTAGCGGCCGTCGTAGTTCACGGGCTTATAGGGTGGTCGCGGATCGTTGGGGTCGCCCGAGGGCGGGAATTCGGTCGGCACATCCCAGATGAGGGTAGCAGGCGTCCAACCCTTTTCAAAGGCCGCGGTGTAGGTAAAGGGCTTCATCGTGGACCCGGGTTGCCGTGGGACCAAGGCCATGTTGATTTGGCCTGATATGGCTTCGTTATAAAAGTCTACGGAGCCGACCATGGCCAAAATTTCGCCCGTGCTTGGCCGCATGACGACCACAGCCGCGTTGGTGACGTGGTGGGCCTCGGCCAGACGGTCCACCTGCTCGCGCGCGATTTGTTGTGCGGCTTGTTGCAGCTCTGGATCTAGGGTGGTGTAAACCGTAAAGCCGGAACGATAGAGGGCCTGGGGCCCGTACCACTGCTCAAGCAGCTGGCGCACGTACAGCACCCAATGCGGGAAGCGCATGGGGAAAGTGGGTTTGGGCCAGTCGTAGGCCTCGAGCTCCTCCATGGCTCGCTCGACGTCGTCTTGGGTCACGCACACTCGTTGCGGACTGTTGCTCACGTAGATGCAGCCCTGCTCCTGACTCACCTGGGCCATGAGCTCGAGGACCTGCCGAGCCCGGTTAAGGGCGACTTCTTTGTTCGTATAGACATCATACACTGCGGGGGCCTGAGGTAAGCCAGCCAGGAAGGCGGATTGGGCCAATGTGAGCTTATCCGCGGTGGTATGGAAGTACGTCTCTGCCGCGGCTTCCACACCGTAAGCCAGGTTGCCGTAATAAACTTCATTGAGATAAAGCTCTAAGATTTCATCTTTGGAGTATTTGCGTGTGATCTCGGCCGCGAGGATGATTTCACGCAATTTACGTTCATACGTACGTGCGGTACGCTCCTCGGGGTTGAAGAGCAGTGCGCGTGCCAGCTGTTGGGTGATGGTGGACGCGCCGGAGACGATCTCCTGTGCGCGGTAATTTTGCCACATTGCCCGCAGGATCGCGACGGGGTCAAAGCCCGGATGGCTGTAGAAGTTTTTATCTTCGGTGGCCAGGGTAGCCGCGACCATAAAGGGCGAGATCTCGCTCAACGGCCGATAGCGGCGTTTGCCCGCGCTGGGGTCTAAGATTTCATACAAGATGTTGCCATTGCGGTCGAGGATGCGCGTCGGTTCGAACTGGGATGCATGCGCCCGCAGGTCGTCCACCGGGGGCAGGGTACGCAACACCCGAGCGTATTCATACGCGGCCCAGCCCGCGATCGCGATTACGATGAGCGCGAGCAACGCGAGCAGCAAGAGCAGGGCCTTGAGCAAGCAACCCCAGCGCGAACCTTTGCGTCGACGCGAGGGGGGGCTGGGGGGCGGTGTTGGCGGTTGGGCAGATGGCGCCGTGGAAGACCGGGACATGGCTGACGAGCGGGGCGGCCGCGCGCGACGAGAGGCGGCATCCCGTACTGGGAAACCGTGCTCATCCAGTTGCTCTGGCGGACGGATGGGCGCGTTGCCGGCCCTGGGTGGGGGCGGTGGCCAGGGTTGCGCCACGACCCGCGCGCGCGATTTTCCCGTCAGCCCCGAGGTTGGCTCGGTGATAGCTCGGGTTGGCGCGTCGCCTTCGGACGTGGAGCCGCCTGGGACCCGACGGGTAGGCGCGGTTGGCGGTTCCTCTGACCCGGATGGGTCGGCTTTAGCGACCGCGCGCGTGGCCGCGGTGTCAGGCTCCCCTTCAGGCTGGGGCGCTTTGTCCGCGAGCCAGTCACCCGCGGGCGGCAGTGCCTGGCTGGGTAGCATATCATCCAGGGGCGGCAGCTCCGCGTCCGCATCGTCGCCGCCCGGCTGCCGCGGTGCATCATCGCCCGTTGGTGGAACCAACCGTTGTGAGCTCAAGCCAACACCTCCTCAATCTCGCCGTGCGAGTCAAGGCTGCGCGTTACTCCGCCTTCTCGTCATCGGGCCGGGACGCCATCAACACCACCCACGTCCCGCGCATGACCGTTTCATCGCGCTGGTTTTTCACATCCAGCCGAAAGGTGACCGAACCGCCACCGAGACGGCGTAGGAGTTTGGTCTCGGTGATGGTGATTTCGACGTGGATGGTATCACCGATATAGACGGGTTTCGCGAATTTCCAATCTTTGATTTCGCGGAACGCGATTACCGTGCCTTCGGTAAAGCCCGTCTGCGCGGCCAAGCCGGAGGCGATGGACATTACGAGGAGCCCGTGTGCGATGCGCTGGCCGAAGGGCGTGCGCGCCGCGAATTCCGCATCCGTGTGGATTTGGTTGTAGTCGCCCGAAAGGCCCGCGAACGCGACAATATCCGCTTCGGTTACGGTGCGTCCCGCGGTAACGATTTGTTGCCCTACCTGGAAGTCTTCAAAATACCATCCGCGTGGTTGATAAGCCATAAGCCCTCCTTGCCTTGCATCAAAGTTGTTACAAGTTTAGCATAAAATAGGAAGTTGTGCAGGCGAACATCTTCGCCAAGTCGATGCAACAAAAGCTCGCGAATTGAGCCGAAAAACGCGATTTTCGTTTGTGGTATAATCCAATTAGCCCGTTCGGATTTGGAAAAACTTTTTTAGGAGGAGCCTCCATGGGAGTGTACCGCAGCCCTTGGCCTGATGTACAAATCCCCGAGATGTCGTTGCCCGAGCTGGCCCTGCAGAATGTAGCACGCTATGCGGACAAGCCCGCGCTTATCGATGGCCCGTCGGGCCGAGTGGTTACGTACCAACAGCTGGCTACGATGGCGGATCGGTTTGCTGCGGGCATGGCTGCGCGTGGGTTGCAGCCGGGCGATGTCTTCGCCATTTTCAGCCCAAACCTGCCCGAATATCCCGCGGTATTCCACGGCGTGCTCAAGGCCGGTGGCATTGTAACCACCGCGAACCCCTTGTATACCGCGCAGGAGCTGCACCACCAGCTGGTGGATTCGGGCGCAAAGTATATTATTACCATCCCGCCTTTCATCGAGCGGGTCAAAGAGGCGATCCAAGGGACCGGGGTGAAAGAGATTTTCGTCTTCGGCGAGGCTGAGGGCGCGACCAGCTTGGCTGAAGTCCTCAAAACCGACGCGCCCCTGCCCCAGGTCACCATCAACCCCGCGGAAGATATCGCCGTGTTGCCTTATTCTAGCGGCACGACCGGCCTGCCTAAGGGGGTGATGTTGACCCATCGCAACCTTGTCGCCAATATTGTACAAGCCGCGGCCATTGAAGGTGTGACGGATCAAGACGTTCTCATTGGCGTGCTGCCTTTCTATCACATCTACGGCATGACGGTGATCCTTAACTACGCGTTGTATCGAGGCAGCACGGTGATCACCATGCCGCGTTTCGACCTGGAGACCTTCCTCAAGCTTATTGAGACTTACCGTATTACTCGGATGCATTTGGTGCCACCTATTATTCTGGCACTGGCTAAGCACCCCTTGGTTGAGAAGTATGACCTGTCGTCGGTGAAGTACATTGTTTCGGGGGCTGCTCCTTTGGCGCCCGAGGTGGCTAAGGCCGCGGCCGCGCGACTGGATTGCGTGGTCAAGCAGGGGTATGGTCTCACCGAGTCCAGCCCGGTGACCAACTTGAACCCTGACGACCCGGCCAAGATCAAGCTGGCCTCCGTTGGCCCCCTGGTGCCCAACACGGAAGCGCGCGTGGTGGATGTGAGCACGGGCAAAGATGTAGCCCCGGGCGAGCTGGGTGAGATTTGGATCCGGGGGCCCCAGGTGATGAAGGGGTACCTCAATAAGCCTGAAGCCACGGCCAAGACCCTGGACGCGGAGGGTTGGTTGCACACCGGCGACGTTGGCTACGTGGACGAGGATGGGTATTTCTACATCGTGGACCGCATTAAGGAACTTATCAAGTACAAGGGTTACCAGGTCGCGCCCGCGGAGCTTGAGGCCATCCTGCTTTCGCATCCCGCGGTGGCCGACGCGGCCGTTATCCCCAGCCCTGATCCCGAGGCCGGCGAGGTGCCCAAGGCCTTTGTGGTCAAAAAGGCGGACGTCACCGCGGACGAGCTGATGGCTTACGTCGCGGAGCGGGTCGCGCCGTATAAGAAGATCCGCCGCCTGGAGTTTGTGGATCAAATCCCTAAGAGCCCGTCGGGCAAGATTTTGCGCCGGGTGCTGGTGGAGCAGGAACGCAAGAAGATGGCCGGTCAGGCCTAACGCGAGGCAGGAATTTCCGCCGGGGCCGGGGGCCGACCTCGGCCCCGCTTGCTTTGGAACGATGACCCAGCGGCGGCGTCCAATTCGGGCTTCGGAGATTGGGGTATATCTCTATTGCGCGCGGGCTTGGATGTATCAGCGCTTAGGGTATGTATCCCAGGCGACGGAGCGGCTCCGGGATGGGACCGCACAACACCAGGCCCACGCGCGGCTGGTGCGTCGCGCGAACTTATGGCGCATCCTCGGATTCGGGTTCGCACTCTTGGGCCTGGCCTTGCTCGCGGCGTGGTTGGCACTCGCTCTCGTCCAACGGGGCGGATGATCCTTCGTGTGGCCCGATGTAAAAAGTAATGCGTTGCAAATGCACGACGGGGTCGATGTACTCTACCCGGACCTCGGGCGGCAGCTGGAGGTAAATGGGCGCATAGGAGAGGATGCCGCGCACGCCCGCGGCGACCATGCGCTCCGCGATGGTTTGAGCTGCATCGGGCGGGGTCGCGATCACGCCCAGCCGGATGCCGGACATGCGGATGGCCTCTTCCAGTCGTGCCACGTCCTGCACCACAAAGGGGCCAATCCGCTGGCCGATTTTGCGTGGGTCGGAATCGAAGGCCATCGCGATGCGAAAGCCGCGCTTGGTGAGCCCCTGGTAACGCAACAGCGCGCGGCCCAGGGCGCCCACGCCCACCAGAGCCATATCCCACATATGGTCAATGTGCAAAATGCGCCGCAAGGCCTGGATAAGCTGGGGAATAGGGTAGCCCGTCCCCTGTTTGCCGAATTCACCGAACAGCGAAAGGTCTTTGCGGATCTGCGCCGCGCTAAATCCCAGGCGACGGCCTAGTTCTTTGGACGAAATGGTCAAGAGGCCTTCTTGTTGCGCATAGCACAAGGTGCGCAAGTACAACGGGAGGCGGTTCACCACCACAGGCGGAATGGCGTGACGGTCGGGATGCCGTTGGCTCACAGGTCCCTCCGGCCTTCGCGAGATGGCGCGTCGCGAAGTAGACGCTGTAGTAACGCGTCCAGCTCCTCGTTAGAATAGTAGTACAGCACGATGCGCCCGCCGCGGCGTCCGGCCTGGATGCGCACTTTGGTGCCCAGGTGGCGCTCCAGGCGTTGTTCGATCTCTTGCATGAGCGCGTCGGCTGCGCGCGCAGCGCGTGTGCGAGCCGGGGGCGTTGTGCCTTGCTTCATCCGCCGCACCAGCTCCTCGGTCTGGCGCACTGAGAGCTGATGCGCTTCCACCTGGCGCAAGGCCTCGGCTTGCTGCGCGGGCGGCAGGGCCAGGAGCGCGCGCGCGTGGCCTTCGCGGATGCGGCCTTCCAGGAGCGCGGCGCGCACCTCGGGCGCGGCTTGCAGCAGGCGCAGGGTATTGGTCACCGCGACGCGGCTTTTGCCCACCCGTTGCGCGATCTCATCGTGCGAGAGGCCGAATACCTCATGCAGCTGTCGATAGGCCTCGGCTTCTTCTAAAGGGTTGAGGTCCGCGCGCTGCACATTTTCGATCAAGGCCAGCTCTAGCTGCTGTTGCGGCGTGACCTCGCGCACCAGCACCGGCACCCGTTCGAGCCCAGCCCGTTGGGCCGCGCGCCAGCGGCGTTCGCCCGCGATCAAGGTGTACTGGCCGGGCTCCGGGCCTTGAGTCACGATAAGGGGCTGCAGGATGCCGTGCTCGCGGATGGACGCGGCCAGTTCGTCCAGCGCGGCCTCGTCCAGGGTTTGGCGCGGCTGGTGTGGGTTCGGGCGGATCGCGTCAATCGGGACCAGGCGCACCCCGCTTCCCGTGCCTTCGTCGCTACCTGGGATGAGGGCACCCAGTCCGCGACCTAAACCGTAGCGTTTGCGGCTCATCGCTTCCCCCGTGCGGCGGGATCGTGGCTCGGGGCCTCGGTGGGCAAGTCCTGCTGGGCTTGGGGTGGGATGGGCACGCCATCCCCCTGCAAAAGCTCGTGGGCCAGGGCTGCGTACGCAC
>JAADFA010000102.1 GCA_013153135.1 Chloroflexota bacterium | reverse complement strand
GCGTACATGGCTTTGGCATAGTCCTGCATGGATAAGGTTGGCATTGCCCAGACCTCACCCCGCCCGACGCCCCCGGAATGCCCCTCACCCACCTCCAAACGGGCGCACACGCACGCGTCGCCCAAGTGTGCGACCACGACCCCGACATCCTGCGCCGTTTGGCCGACTTGGGATTGCGCCCCGGGCAGCGCTTCCGCGTGCTTGAACGTGACCCCTATGAGCCCGTCTTTCGTATCCAACTAGACCCCCAGGGCCGAGAAGGTCTCCTCGGCCCGCGTTTAGCCGCGGCCCTACGCGTCGAGCCCTTACCTGAGGAGGCGCCTGCATGAGCATCCCGTGGTGGCTCCTCGCCCTCGGCATCCTTATCTTGTTCATCGCCATGCCGCGTTATGGCCTATGGGCCCAATGGCGCGCCTATCGCGCACGACGCGCCCAATACCGCCGCGAAGACGCCCTTAAACACATCCTTGAACGCGTGTTGGACCAACGCACCCCAAGCGTCTCAAGCCTCGCGCGCGCGTTAGAACTCCCGCGCGAAGATGCCGCCGCCGTGTTAGATGAGCTTCGACAGGCTGGCGACGCGACCATTGACGAAGACGGTCACATCGCCCTGACCGAACAAGGTCGTGAGCGCGCGTTGCACCTCTTGCGCGCCCATCGCCTGTGGGAACGTTACCTTACGGATGAAGCGCACTGGCCTTTGGATGAAGTTCACGAAGCGGCTCACCAACACGAACACCGCTTGACCCCTGAGGAACTCGAACGACTGGCCGCGCGGTTAGGCTTCCCTGCAACCGACCCGCACGGCGATCCCATCCCTGACGGACAAGGACGCCTTCCCCCTCGCCAAGTACGCCCCCTCACCCAATGGCCCGTAGGCCAGGCGGGGCGCGTGGCCCACATCGAGGACGAACCACGCGATCGGCTCGAGCGCATTCTGGATTATGGCCTTCGTCCCGGTACGCCCATTGAAATCCTGGACCGATTCCAAAACGGCGTACTTTTGCGCACCGAGGACGGCGTGGTGCAATTGGACCCTTATCTCGCCGAAGGCATCTATATCGGGCCATGGCACGAACAGACCGCTCGAGCCGACACGGATATCCGCATCCCCTTAAGCGAATGGCCCGATGATCGCGAAGCTGAAATCGTCGAGCTCGATGACCATTTACGAGGGCTGACCCGGCGGCGCCTGCTCGATCTCGGCTTCACCCCTGGCGCTCGGGTCACGCCCGTACTCAAGCCTATCTTTCACGACCCACGCGCTTACCGTATCCGTGGCACCCTCATCGCCCTACGCCGTGACCAAGCGCGTCATATCTGGGTCAGGCCTGTAAGCCAGCGCCACGACACTCGCTACTGGCATAAACGGCTCATGTGGATCGAGACAATGGACCCTCAAGGAATCTCCCCCGCGGCCTCGTAGATTCCCCCTAACCACAATCGCACCCCGCCACGGAGGACAACATGGCCAAACGAAACGCCCGACTGCGCCTCGGTCGATGGCGCGCCGCAGCGTGCGCAACCTGCCCTGCCGCGGCCGCGGGACCCGAGCACGTGGCGCGGCCGTCCCAACGTCCGCACGCGGTCATCGCCCTGGCGGGGAACCCCAATACGGGCAAATCGACCCTGTTCAACGCGCTCACAGGTTTGCGCCAGCATACGGGCAATTGGCCAGGCAAAACCGTCACGCGGGCCGAGGGATACTTTCGCTACAATGGACGTTTGTATAAGCTGGTTGATTTACCCGGCACGTACTCCTTGCTCTCCGCATCCGAAGACGAAGAGGTCGCGCGGGAATTTTTGCTCTTCGGCCAGCCAGATGCCGTTATCATCACCGTCGACGCGACCGCATTAGAGCGCAACCTCAACCTTGTCCTGCAAATTCTCGAAATTACGGACCGGGTGGTGGTTGCGATCAACATGATGGACGAAGCCCGGCGCAAAGGCCTCATTGTTAACCCGCGCACCCTCAGCCGAGATTTGGGCGTCCCGGCAGTACCTTTGGTAGCACGAACAGGCGAAGGGCTACACGAGCTCTTGCGCACTGTAGAACGCCTCATTACCGGCGATATCACCACAGCCCCCATCCGGGTTCCCCTGCCCCCTCAGGTGCAACAAGCCGTCGATGACCTCCTCCCTTACTTACGGCAACTCGTCCCCGACCTGCCCAATTTGCGTTGGGTTGCCCTGCGCCTACTCGATGGCGATTCCCGCATTTGGGAAGCCCTGCGTACAGGGGAACTACGCGCCCTAGCCCAAGGCCCAGGTAGTCGTCCCACGCCTCCCGACCCCACGCTGCTCGAACAACTCATGGACCGAGTGCGTCATTGGCAATGGACCTTAGGTACCGCGTTACGCGACGGCATTGTACAAGCCATTTATAACCAGGCCGAACGCATCGCCCGCCGCGCCGTACGGCAAGCCGCGGCTCCAGCCCCGCGGGATTGGGATCTCCTGCTGGATCGGCTCTTGACCTCACCTAAGACAGGCATCCCAATTATGTTGCTGCTTCTGGCGCTGATTTTCTGGATCACCATCCAGGGCGCCAACTACCCTTCTGAACTCCTCGCGTCGCTCCTCTTCAGCATTGAAAGCTGGGGCGCAGCCGCGTTCGAGACCCTCGGCCTTCCCGCGTGGCTGACGGGCTTTCTGTGGCACGGTGTTTACCGCGGGCTCGCCTGGGTAGTCAGCGTCATGCTCCCGCCCATGGCCATCTTTTTCCCTTTGTTTAGCTTTCTTGAAGACCTCGGTGTTCTGCCCCGAGTTGCGTTCAATTTAGACTTTCTCTTTCGCAAAGTCGGCGCGCATGGCAAGCAAGCTTTGACCATGGCCATGGGTTTTGGCTGCAATGCAGCTGGTGTCGTCGCGACACGCATCATTGACTCGCCCCGAGAGCGGCTGATCGCCATTTTGACCAACGCGTTCGTGCCGTGCAACGGCCGCTATCCAACCCTGATCATGCTCGCTTCGGTCTTCGTCGCGGCCCAATTCCCGCCCGGCTTTGCCTCAGCTGCAGCCGCCCTCGCGGTGCTCACCAGCATCCTCGTGGGGGTCGCGTTTACCTTCCTCGCGTCATGGCTACTTTCACGCACCGTACTACGCGGCGAAGCGTCCGCGTTCACGCTCGAGCTGCCCCCCTTCCGCCGGCCTAACCTGCGCGCGATTTTGTACCGTTCCTTTATCGAACGCACCTGGGCTGTCTTGGTACGCGCGATGACCGTTGCCGCGCCCGCGGGCGGGGTCATTTGGCTCTTGGCAAACCTGACTTGGCGCGGTCAACCTCTGGCGCAGCATATCGCCGCGGCCTTGGATCCGCTCGGTCGGCTTATGGGCTTGGACGGCGTGATTCTACTTTCTTACATTATTGCCATCCCCGCGAACGAAATCGTCGTGCCCACGATGATCATGATTTACCAAAAAGCGAGCATGATGACCGAGGTGGAAAATCTAGCCGCGCTGCGCTCGCTGCTGATCGACCAAGCCGGATGGACCATGCTCACCGCGCTCAACATGATGCTCTTTGTCATCCTGCACAATCCCTGTGCGACGACCATTCTCACCATTTACAAAGAAACGCGTAGCCTGCGCTGGACCGCGTGGGGCGCGCTCCTCCCCTTAGGCTTCGGCTTGGTGGTGACCATCACCGTAGCGACAATCGCCCGGTTACTTGGTTGGGCCTAGATAAGGGGACAGGCGCGCCCCGGCATCACAACATAGCTATATCATCGGTGGCCTGACCGTCATCCAGGGATACGCGGTGCGGCGGCAAAACCTCAACGGTCAACGGGACATCCTGATACGTTCCACGCCTGCGCGCCCATAGCACCCGCGCAAAGCCCATAACCACGTGCCAGGGCCTCAGCATCCGGTATTCAACGAACGGCTTGCGGTTATGCGCGACCAATTCGACCAAACGTCGTGCAGGCACCTCGGGCGGACGACCCAAAGCCCGCAATACCCACGACACCCGTCGGAGGCGTTCCTCACCCCGCTCGCCGCGCACCTGAACGTGCGTGAGCATGGCCGTGGGCATTACCCCTGGATGGAAGCCAATGACCCGAACACCGCTTCCCCGCAGTTCTTTAGCCAGCGTGCGGGTAAAGGATGTGATCCACGCCTTGGATGCGGCATACAACCCCGCAGGCGAATGAGGACGTAAAAAACTCCCTGCGCCGTAGATATTGACCAACGTCCCTTGGTCTCGGGGGAGGAAGTGGGCTAAGGCGACCTTCGTGCCGTGGAATACCCCCAGCGCGTTGGTTTCCCAAATGCGACGCGCGTCCTCGGGGGCCATATCAACTAGCTCACCGCTAGGCGAGGCAAGGCCTGCGTTGTTCACCCACACGTCGAACCGACCCCAGGTTTGCAACGTACGCTGCGCGAGCATACGCATTTGCTCCAACGAACGCACATCGGCCGCCCAGCCGCGTACTGGCCCTATGGCTGCAAGGGCCTCGACGGCCTGCGCGACCGCGTCGGCGTGCAAATCTGAGATCACCACCCGCGCGCCCGCGCGCATAAACGCCTGCGCCAATGCGAAGCCAAAGCCACGGGCCGCGCCGGTAATCACCACGACCTGGTCCATCCTCATTCCTCCCCTCCGAGCGCCCGGGTCCCCCGTCAACGCGACGACGGGGGTGGGAAGCGATCGCTGCGCACATACAGGGCGCGTTGTTTGCCGATAGGATACATCCAGTAGCCGTAGGCTTCAGGATGCTCGCGAAACACGCGCCATGAGTCATCTCCATCATACCAAGGAAAATGCACAATGAGGATATCGGGACGGTAACGCTGAATAAATGCGAGCGCGCCTTCTTGAGGCAAACGTCGCCCAATCTCAAAACGAGAATCCAAGTAGGAAATCAAGAAATAATGCGCAAGCCGTTTATGCGCGCTAACGACAATGGGACCGGGTTCGGACGCGGTTATCCGTGCGATGGCCTGCACGGTCGAGCGGTTATACAAGGTGGGATACCAACTAGGATGAGCGCTGAGCCCAGCCATCGTTGGCGGTGTTACTGCGATAAGCAACGCTGCGAGCAGCAAGGTTCGATACCAAGGGCGGGACGTATATTGCCGAGGGAGGCAAAGATACGCCCATAGGGTGAGCCAAGCCCAACCAAACTGGGCGCGATAGTGAGGCTTCAAGGAAGAAATTATCACAATCGGCGCGAGCAGTGCAGCTGCGACCATGGACCAAAATAAGAGGTCCCCCCGACCCCAGCCCACCAACCATCGTCGACGACAGCGCGTCCGATGCCGTGCGAGCACCCACAAGGTACCCAGGGCCCACGCAAGCAAAGTAGCGCCGGCTTCGTAAATGTAACGAAGGCCGCTCCAGGGCGCGTGGATGACCATCTGGCCTACAACTTTATGCCCCCGTTTGAGGTTGCACAACACATGTTGGGCAAACATGGTTGGGTTACGCCAGACGGCTTGCGCGATGCTCTGAATCGAGCCAAACGCGGCTTCAACCTCTTCCTCCCACGTGCGAGTTTCGGGTTGGCCCAAGCACATCCACAAGTTGAATGCAAAATGCTGACCAAACGCATACACCGAACGGCCATGTCCAAAGGGGAGTCCCCACACCATGATGCCAATTGTGGGCAATACTACGGGCACCAGCAACAACCCATCGCGCGAAGTCCATCGCCACGGCCGACGTTTCCACGCGCGTGCGGCATCCACCCCCGCGAACAGCACAAGCCCCATGGCGGGGAATGCGTACTCCGGTCGCGCGAACGCGGCCAAACCGAGCAACCAGCCGCCGACCCACAAGCGCTTCCAGCGTTGCCGGGGCCACGTCGCGGCCCACGCGGCAGCGTATGTCAACACCACTGCGAGCAACACCGAACGAGTGAGGTCAAACCACACAAGCCGCGAGAGCAAGGCAAAGAGGGCAAGTCCGGCCGCGTATATCCGAGCGATACGGTATCGCCGGAGCACCGCGTACAACCCTACGCTCGCGAGCACGGCCAGGATGCGCCAATTCAAATCGTGCAGTGCGACCCGCGACTCGGGCCGCGCCACGCGATTGAGGAACGCATACCAGAAAACATATAGCGGACTCCATTCAGACTTGAGTTTAGAGACCTTAGCCCATGTTAGCTCAACACCCGCTCGAAGCATCTCCGCTTCATCAAAAGTGGGGATATCGTACCAACGGGGTAGGTCCCAACTAAATTTGACCCCGGCCCAAATCAGTGCGAGCAGAATCAAACCATCCAACATCCCCTCGTACACACGGCGTTGCTTCCACATACTCAATCCCCCTGCATAAGCCGCGGCCGGGCAACGTTTACGTTCTATAGTTGTGATGTTTTCTGCACCGGTCGGGACAAATTTTGTGATAACCTGGCTGTATTATGCCACTCTACGGGCTTTAGGCCAAGACTGGGTGGATTTCACACGGCCTTCTACAAGAGAAATGGCCTCACATGCTACAATGGCCAAAGACCTCCAACGGAGATGAGGCATGAGCGGACGGGCATCGCGCCGCACGTGGTTCGCTGCGATTCTCATTGGCTTCACGGCCCTCGGGCTGACGCTCGCGAACTGGGCCTTCACACGAACGAACCCGGGCGGCAATGATTTTCTGCCGCGCTGGCTAGGCTTCCGACGCTTTATCCTCCAGGGCACGAGTCCTTATAGTGACGCTACCGCGCGCGCCATTCAGCAGATGGCCTACGGGCGGCTAGCCCTGCCGGGCGAAGACCAAATGCGCACAGTCTATCCTCTATACGCATTGCTATGGTTTTTGCCCTACGCGCTCATTCCTAACTATGCCCTCGCGCGGGCGTTATGGATGACTACCTTAGAAGGTTTTTTGATTGTGACATGGTTGCTCTCGCTGCACTTGGCCCACTGGAAGCCGCGCCCGCTAAGTCTCGCGTTTCACCTGCTCTTCGCGTTGACATGGTATTACGGCCTGCGCGCGGTCATCAACGGGAATCCTGTCGTGCTCGTCGCGTTTTTGCTCACCGCAACCCTTGCGGGCTTGGTGCATGCGCGGGAAGGATGGGCCGGGTTCGCGCTCGCCTGGGCGGCCATCAAACCGCACCTTGCGTTGCTACCGACGCTAGCTGTACTGGGCTGGGCTTTAGGGCAACGACGGTGGGCTGTGCTTCGAGCCTGGGGGCTTACCTTCGCGGGGATGATGCTCGGCAGCCTGCTCTTACTCCCGGATTGGCCACGGCAAAATATTCGGGAAATCTTGGCGTACCCCAGCTACACGCCAGCGACCACCCTGCAAGAGGCGCTTATCCAAGCCTGGCCCCGCGGTGGCTCCCTCTTAGGTGGGGCTCTCAGCCTTATCTTGCTTATCCTGCTTGCGCGGGCATGGTGGGCCGCACGCCACGTAGGGCCATCCGCGCTGCGTTGGCCCTATGCCCTCACCTTGGTCATTAGCCAGTGGATCGGCATCCCCACGGATCCGGGCAACTTCGTCATCCTTATGTTCCCCCTCGCGCTTGTGCTCGCAGGCCTATGCCGAACTCGCGTGGGCTGCGTGGCCGCTTACACGCTCATGGCCGCGTTGTGGGTCGGGCTTTGGGCCCTGTTTCTCGCGACCCTCACCCCCGGTGCTCACGGGCCGCAACAGCACAACATTATGTTCGTCCCCTTGCCTGCAATACTTTTGTTCGGGCTCTATGGGCTGGCACCCCGGTTGAAAGAACGTACGACAACCCGGAGCGCGTAGCGCAGATATATCCCTAGGGGGAGCACAACGCCAATCTTCCAACCCAGCGCAGGATTGAAGTAGTAAACGAAGCTCACATTACCTAACCATGCCCAGGGACCTAAAAAAGCTTGCAGAGATATCAGGCTATTTTGCTGGAAATAAGGCATCGCCAACGCCGCCGTAGCAAGGATAAAGCGGAGTTTCTCGGGTTCATTCAGTGGACCCATAAAGGCCGGTATCCATAACAGCAGCGCATAAGGCCCTATCCATTCCCACAACGAAATCGACCCCCAACGATTTGGCGGCGAAGTGGACAGCCGGATGACAACATCATCGAACCACCAGCCATACCGCAGGACAGACAGAACCGCCGCCCCCAACAACGGCAGCAAGCTCCGCACGCGTCGCCGCCATTCCCCCAAGCGCCACCACAGAAACGCCGTCGCGGCCAAGCTCACCTGCGGCTTAAGCAGGGCGAGCACCATGCCCAGGCCAAACCACCCAGCCCGGCGTTGGCGCGTCGCGCGCCACTCCAGGGCCAAGCCCAGGGTGACAAGCGGATCGATTTGGCCATAAAATAGGGTGTAGTAGAACTGATACGTGGTTAGGGGGTAAACCCACCGTACGCCCAAAAGACATAAGGCGGCAACATAAATGCTCACATCCATCCCCATGACCACCAAATATGCCTGGCGAAAGGGCAACAAAGCCAAGAGCTCGAACAGCGGCCGTACCCAGTACGGGTTATAGAACTGGTTAAGGTGATTGCGTCCAGCAGGCAAGTAAGCCTCACGCAAGTCCGCGCCGCCTTTTACGCTGAGAACCCACGCGACAAAAATGATGAAGCCAACTGCGACGCCGAGCGCAACGAGGTCCATATAGCGAGGGGAACATGGGCGAGAACGGGTTCGATACACCATGGGCTCGCACGTTTCGGGGACAAAGATAGCGGGCCGCATGTCCGGTGCCAACTACGCTGCGCGCGCGGCCAAAATTCGATCCGCCAGTTCCCGGATCGCGCCATGGCCTCCGCGCGCGCGCAAAATCGCGTCGGCCGCACGCTTGGCCTCGGGATGCGCGTCCGCGACCACGACCGCCCATCCCACCAAGGGAAAACAGGGAACGTCATTTACATCGTTACCCAGGTACACCGTTTCCTCAGGTCGAAAGCCATGCTCTTCCATATAGGTCTGTAAGGCACGGGCTTTATCCTCGATGCCTTGCAAAACGGGCAGCCCCAACTTGCGCGCCCGGGCCGCAACCACGGGGTTGACCTCGGAGGACAATACCAACACGTGCACGCCCGCACGACGCAAGCGCGCAATCCCCATGCCATCTCCCCGGTGAGCGGCGACCATTTCCTGCCCTGCTTCGTTGACCCAAACGCGGTTATCCGTAAACACGCCATCGAAATCCAGCACGACCAGCCGTACCCGCGTGGGCATCGTCCGCGGACGCCGACCCGGCCACACCATGTCATCCAGGCCCGCATGGAACACCATCCACTCCGCGCGCATCCAGTCCAGGGGCGTGTCCAGGTCCACGGTGTAGCGCGGATCAATGAGCACGGGCAAAATTACGTCGCCGGTCATGGAGCCCTTCTCTAGCATGGTCCGCGGCCAAATGACATCGATGTGGCCCGTCTGCCAAAAGATGGGCGGTAGCTGCTGCCGAGGCGCGTTATAGGGCTCAGGAATGCCAGGGACCTGGAGCAGGGGCTGCAAGCGGCCATCGTCCGTAATACGCCACATCTTATGGGGATTTTGCCCCGCGGGCACAACGCCTCGGACCGAGTCCGCTTCGGGGTGAGCAAGCAAAAGGCGCACGGCCCGATCGACTAGGCCACGCGGACGAATGGGGCTCGTGGGGCGCAGCTGCACCACCACATCCGGCCGATAGCCCTCATGCTCCGCGAGCCAGCGGAGCGCGTGTAAAAACACCGGCAGGTCGGGCGTGGTATCTAGGGCTAAATAGTCTGGACGCAAAAAAGGCACCTCTGCGCCGTAGGCGCGCGCGACCTCCGCGATCTCGGGATCGTCAGTCGAAACGATCACCCGAGTGACCGTTTCGGCTTGCAACCCCGCGGCCACGCTGTACGCGAGTAACGGATGCCCCGCAAAGGGCTTGATGTTTTTGCGCGGGATGCTCTTTGAACCCCCACGCGCGGGGATCAGCGCGAGCACTTCGGGTCGAGTCACCATGGGCCTCCTGCCAGGGGATGTTATGATTGTACCCGCACTATTTCGTTTCAAAGGCCGAGAACCCTTTCCATCCAGGAGGCGAAGCATGAGCCAGGGCTCAGGCCAACGGCCGACGCGTATTCTCTTTGTGTGCCTGGGGAACATCATCCGCAGCCCGCTGGCCGAAGCCTTGTTCCGCCATTATGCCCAAGCGCGCGGGGTCGCGGACAAGTATGAGGTTGACTCCGCAGGCATTGGCCCGTGGCACGTGGGCGAACATCCTGACCCGCGGATGCGCCAGGTCGCTGCCCAACGCGGGTTGATCTATGACCATATCGCGCGCCAAATCCGGCCAGACGACTTTGAACATTTTGACCTAATCCTGGTCATGGACCACGAAAACTGGGCCCACCTCGCGGCCATGTTGGCCAAACGGCCCGATCTGCGGCGAAAAATCCGCTTTCTGCGAGAGTTCGACCCCGAAGGCGGACCGCGCGCCGAGGTCCCAGATCCGTATTACGACGAAGGCCTGAAGGGGTTCGAGCGCGTCTACGACATTATTGACCGTTCCGTGCGCGGTCTGCTCGACGCGCTGGAACGGGGAGATGTGCCCTAAGACCCTGGGACGCAGGAGGCACATCATGGCCAAGGTCCCCGAACCGGTCCGCACATGGTTGGCCGAACGGGGTTATACGGTCCAAGGGCTCGAGCCTGTGGGCGGAGGCGACATCAACCAAGCGTACCGTGTGCACACGCGCGAAGGCGCGACGTTCTTTTTGAAGCGTAACCCCGCCGCGCCCGCAGACATGTTCGCGCGCGAAGCCGAAGGTCTGCAAGCCCTCCGTACCGCGCCGCGGGGCCCCACGGTGCCCGAGCCTTACCTCTGGGGCTCGGACTTTCTTTTGCTCGAGGACCTGCGGCCCGCGCCTCGCCGGCCGGATTATTGGCCACGTTTCGGCCGCGCACTCGCCCATGTGCACCAGGTCCACGGCCCCGCATTCGGGTTCGAGCACGACAACTACATCGGTCTGACGCCCCAACCCAACCCTTGGACCGCCGACGGCTATGCTTTCTTCGCTCAACACCGTTTGCTCTATCAAGCGCAGCTCGCGCACCGGCGTGGCCTTCTCCCCGCGGCGGACGTGCACGCGGTGGAGCGCCTGGCCACGCGCCTGCCCGAGCTGGTGCCGCCGCAACCGCCATCGCTACTCCACGGCGACCTATGGTCGGGCAACGCGCTCACGGACGCCCACGGCGGTCCAGCCATCATTGACCCAGCCGCGTATTACGGCTGGGCCGAGGCTGACCTGGCCATGACCGCCCTGTTCGGCGCGTTCCCCGATGCGTTTTACCGCGCGTATCAAGAGGTTCGCGCGCTCGAGCCTGGCTGGCGCGAACGTTTTCCCATCTACAATCTGTATCACCTGCTCAATCACCTCAATCTGTTTGGCAGCGGCTACCTGGGGAGCGTGCGCCACATCCTGCGGCGTTTTTCATAAAAAATCCACATCACACCCCACGCGCGAGGCTCAGACTCCAGGTACAATAACGCAGGGAGGAGGGGGGCATCCGGACGGTTCCCATGCCCGAGGACCAATCCCTCTCGGACGCGGCCCTGTTGGCACGCGCACGACAAGGGGATCAAGAAGCGTTTTACCTTTTATATCAACGTTACGCCCGGCGGGTATATGGCTTTCTGCGCGCCTACACGGGCGATCCCGAGCTCGCGGACGAGCTAGTCAATGAGGTTTTTGTTCGGGTTTGGAAAGCGCTACCGAAATACCGCGAACAGCAACAGTTTTTGGCGTGGCTTTTTCGCATTGCCCGCAACACAGCCATCGACACGTTGCGCCGACGCAAAGGGCGCTCATGGCTCCGATTGGAAGATTTAGCCCCCCGCGAAGAGGCAGACCCAATGCCCGGGCCTGAAGCACGGGCGTTTGCCCAAGATGAACGGCGACGTTTGGAGGAGGCGCTGAAGCAACTACCTGAGCAGTACCGCACGGTATTGGTTTTGCGATTCTTTGAAGGCATGAGCCCAGCGGATATCGCGCGCGTCATGGGACGATCGGAGAATGCAATTCGCGTTCTCCAACATCGAGCGCTCAAAGCTCTACGCGCGCGGTTGCACGAGCAGGACAAAGCGTAACAGCCCCAACCCAGAGCACGTTCTGCCAAATAGAACCCCTCGCGAGGTAGGGACGGGATGAAATCCAAACGGACGGACGCGTGGGTCCAATGGGCCCTAGAGGCGTGGGAGCGCGGGGAAGCCCTGGAGACCATCTTAGCCCAAGTGCCCCCATCAGCCCGTCAGGAGGTGGCGGACGCGCTGGAAATGGCGCAGGCATTGCGCGCCTATGCGGCCGAGGTGCGTCGCGAAGCTGAGGCATGGCAACCGCGCTGGGTCGAGGTCGCGACCCGCATTGCAGCAGAGCAGGCATCGCCGGAAGGCAGCCACGCGCGCGGATGGGCATGGTGGGCGCCACGCGCGGTATGGCGCTGGGCCGCGCTGGCTGCGGTCGTTGTGTTCGCCCTCGTTGGAATGGTTTTGCCCGTGTATGCGGCCCAAGCCCTGCCCGGCGATGTACTATATCCGGTCAAGCGCTGGAGCGAGCAGGTCGAAGGCTGGTTCGTCGCCCGAGATCCTGAAGGGCAACAACGTTGGGCCCTGGAGGTCGCGCAGCGACGCATGGACGAAGCCGAGGCGCTGTTGCGTCAAGGCCGATGGGCCGAGGCTCAGCGCGTGCTCGATGAGGCTGACGCGCAGCTACGCGCGCTCCCGGCCAATGCCGTGACCGATCAACGCGTAGCATCCCTACGCGCCCGGTGGCGCGCGTTGCATCAGCGGGCTGCACAAGGGCCATCCACCCAAGCGCCACCCGCGTCCACCGAGCAAACGCCCGCGCGGCAGGGAGAACCACCGACACCTCCTAGCCCTGGCGGGCCCGCGCGCAGGCCGACGCGCACCGCGGCAATGCCTCGACGCACACCCACAGCCACACCCACGGCAACCGCGTCCCTCACGCCATCACCCACCGCCACCCCAACCGAGGACGCGACCCCAACGCCCACGCCTACGGACGAGGACGGTAACGGACAAGGTCAACAGCGTCGACGCCGTGAGCGCGAGGGTCAATAAAGACTTCGCGCCCACGGAACACCCCCCAGATACGCTATACCCCGCGGCATCTTGTTCCTTCGCCGCGGGGTTTTATTATGATGAAGCACTCCCGTCGCCGCGCGCGGCCGCCCGCCGCAACGCGAGCACACGCCGCGCCAGGCTGGGATGGTTGTACAGCAGCCGCTCGACCCACAGGGGCGGTTGCGGCAGGGTTTTGTTCTGTCGGGCGAGCACCCGAAAGGCCTCTTCCAGCCCCGCGGGGTCACGCGTCAGCGCGAGGGCGTATGCGTCGGCCGCTTCTTCCACCCGGCGCATGTAAGCATTGAGCAGAACCTGCAACCCTGCACCGAGCCAGCTCAGCATGAGCCACAACAGCGGCAGGGTCGCCACATCGCCCGGGCCCTGCAGGCCGTCCCACCACCCAATCACGCGCAACAAGCCGTACGCCATACTCAACACCGCCACCAGTCCCACGGCCAGCACAATCATGAGTTTGAGCATGTCCCGGTGCACTTTGTGCCCCAGCTCATGGGCGACCACGGCGACCAGTGCGCGCGGGCTCAGGGCCTGGAGCAGGGTATCAAAGACCACCACGCGCGTGCCTGCGCCATGAGGGACCAGGGCCGCGTTCCCGCGCGCGGTCTTCTCGCTCACCCGCAGCACGGCCACGCCCGAAAAGGGTACCCCGGCCCGCGCGAACAGCTCCGCGAGCTGCGCGTGCAGTTCAGGGTCGTCCAGGGGCTCGGCTCGGTACCGCAAACGCAGCAGCACGGGCTGAAGCGCATACGCGACCATCAAAAACACCCCAACCCCAACCACTAGGCCGATCAGCCATGCGTCCGGCCACCGGCGGAAGACCCAATACAGCCCCGCGACGAAGGCGCTCTGCACCAGGCCGGCCACGGCCTTTTCTTTGACCACGTCCCACAGCCACGCGCGGAAGGACTGGCGCAGCGTGCCCAGACGTTGCTCGGCCCGAAACTCAAACCACCACATAAAGGGAAAGGCCAATCCAAACGCGCTGAGGCCCATCAGGATGACGTAGAGCCATGTGCGCCACCACGACGCGTTGGCCTGCAGCGCGTCCCGCAGCGCAACGGCCCAGCCCGTCGGCAGCCAGAGCGCGACCAAAAGCAAAGGCGTGACCAGTCCGGTTACAAAGCGGCCTATTTGCATCCGTAGGTGATAGCGGGCCTTGGCCAGGTCCTCGGGCCCGAGCCAGGCTTCCCATTCCTGCACCACGTCCGCGAGGTCGACTTGCGTGCCCATCGTACGCCTCCGAGCAAAGGCTTTGTTCTAAGTATGCCCCATTTTGAAGGACGGCGCCTCCGTCGGCAGACGTATCATCCTCGTCCCCAGGTCGGATTTTCGCGGCTCGCTGCCTTCGGTCCGGAGTCCGACTCCAGGACAGGGGAGAATCCATCCCCGGGCCGATGTCAAACGCATGCAACACGGCTATGCTAAAGGCAGCCTGGAACGGCAAAGGGAGGGCTTGAAATGCGTGAGACCGTGCTGCGACTCGAGCGCCTGACCAAGGATTACGGTTCGTTGCGGGCCGTGGACAACGTGACGCTGGAGGTGTTCGCGGGGGAGTGTTTCGGCTTTCTTGGGCCCAACGGCGCGGGCAAGACCACGACCATTGGCATGATCCTGGGCCTGTTGTACCCCACATCCGGGCGGGTGGTCGTGCTGGGGGAAGAGGTCACGCCCACGCGCAACGCGGCGTTGCGCGCAGTGGGTGCGCTGGTCGGCGCGCCGGGCTTCTACCCTTACCTCAGCGCACGCGAGAACCTGCGCCTGCTCGCGCGCGTGATGCCCGAGGTGGACACCGCGCGCGTGGATGAGGTCCTTGCGTTCGTGGGCCTCGATCCGTCTGCGGCGCGTCGTGCAGTCAAGACCTATTCCACCGGCATGAAGCAACGGCTCGGGCTGGCCGCGGCCCTGTTACACCGTCCGCGGCTGCTGATCCTGGACGAGCCCACCAACGGCCTTGACCCCATTGGGATGGCCGAGATGCGCCAACGCCTGCGCATGCTGGTAGAGCAGGGGGTCACGGTCTTCCTGAGCAGCCACCTGCTCCATGAGGTGGAACAGATCTGCGACCGGGTCGCCATCCTCAACCACGGGCGCATCGTTGCGCAAGGGGCGGTCACGACCCTCTTGGCCAACCACCGCGATTTGGAAGACGTGTTTATAGCCGTGGTTGGAGAGCAAGGAGAGAGGAGGATGTGAGGTTGGAAGTTGGAGGTTGGCGATAAAGCCGACAGTCGGCCGTAGGGGCGCACGGCGGTGCGCCCAGAGCAGGGAGTGGATAGCAAGGAGCAGAGAGCAGAGAGCAGGGAGCGAGAAGTTGGTGGTTGGAGGTTGGCGATAAAGTCGGCAGTCGGTAGTCGACAGCCCACAGGCAAGCCAGCCCAGTCGACAGTCGGCAGTCGACAGTCGGTAGTCGACAGAATGGATTAACCTCCATCCACAAATCGCTAACTTCTAACATCCATCTACTCATCTCGCTCAAAATCTATGCTTCCTGCTTTCCTGCTCTCAGCTCCCCGCTTTATGCCATC
>JAADFA010000035.1 GCA_013153135.1 Chloroflexota bacterium | reverse complement strand
GCGCGACGATGACGCTCATCGCGTAGTCCAGGTACGCGGTGCGCATTTCCTCCACAATATCCACGGGAACCACCGTCCCAACGTCCGTCATCCAGACCTCCTTGGGGCATATCGCGCTCGGAACAGGTAGAATTATACCCTATCTTGTCGGGATAGGCCTTAGGGCATGATAGCCTCGATAAACAGGGCATCGGTGTCACCCTGAGCCACCCAGCCTTCACGGCCGTCGTCCAGGCGGACAGGCCAATATACGTACAGGCCTTTGGGATAAGGCGCGCACGTCGGCGGGCCCGTAATGGTCATGGGGTAATTGGGTGGCAAGGTCGCGCGGCGGGTGGCTTCGGCCCAACGGGGCTCGCTACGCAAGTAAACGTGGGTCAGGCTGTGCACGCGCGCGCCTACGCGCAAGGGCAACGCGTATTGGGCCACGCACGCGCGCGCTGCGTCCTCGTTAAGGTGCAATGAGGTCATGAGGGTCGCGAAGGCTGCATCACACCTGGGGAAATGCGACGCAGGGGCGAGGACGCGAACGACCACATCGCCCCAACCTTGATAAAGCACCCACCAACGCCCATCCTCGGCCTTGCCGCGGTAAAACTGCACGGGATAGCCTGCGATCCGCGCGTCGTGCACCGCGCCCGCGGGCCATTGCTCAGGCTGAGCAAAGATGACCTCACACCCAGGGATGGTGCGATGTTGCAGCCGCGCGCCGCGGGGGCTCGCGTAGACCACCTCCCATACCTGCGTCGCGACGCGCACGCGGCGGGTGAGGGACGCGGCGACGGTTACCGTAGTTGTGTTGGTGGGCGAGCTCGTGGGTGTGGGTGAAGGGCTCCACGTTGGCGATGCCGTAGGGTGGGGCGAAGGGGTAGGGTTGGGGCTCGGCTGTGGGGTTGGGCTGGGGGATGGCCGGATAGGGGGTGGAGGTAGGGTCGCGGGCAAAGGCACTTCGCGCGCGAAAGGGCGTCCAGCAGCGCATCCCGCGGTCCACCAAAGAAAAAACCAAAGCCCGAGGAGCCGACGTAGATAACGCATGGCCCGCCTCCCTGAACGACAAAAGCCCCAGGCGAACCTGGGGCCTTGGGTGTGTGGACCCGGCGGGACTTGAACCCGCGACCTTCTCAGTGCGATTGAGACGCGCTCCCAACTGCGCTACGGGCCCATTAGCGGCTTTTATTGTACGAAAGCCAAGCCCCCTTGTCAAGGCCTGGGGATTGCGATACACTTTAGACTAAGGAGAGTAGGGCATGGCTCGAAAAAAGGAAACCTTCGGTCGTGAGGACATTTTACGGCAGACATTAGAATCCCTCGCCAAACGTTTTGGCGAAGGCGCGGTGATGCGCTTGGGCGAGGCGCAACACCTGCGGGTCGAAGCCATCCCCACAGGCGCCTTATCCCTGGACATCGCGTTGGGCATCGGCGGGATTCCTCGCGGGCGGATTACGGAAATTTATGGCCCCGAGAGCTCGGGCAAAACCACCTTGGCCTTGCACGTGGTGGCTGAGGCCCAAAAGATGGGAGGCGTTGCAGCCTTTATTGACATGGAGCACGCGTTGGATCCCGCATACGCTGAGCGCATCGGGGTGGACGTGAACAACTTGCTCATTAGCCAGCCGGATACGGGTGAACAGGCTTTGGAGATCGCGGAAGCCCTCATCCGCTCCGGCGCGGTGGATGTGGTGGTGATCGATAGCGTTGCGGCCTTGGTCCCCCGGGCTGAGATCGAGGGTGATATGGGCGACGCGAGCGTCGGTATGCAGGCGCGATTGATGTCCCAAGCCCTGCGCAAGCTCACGGGCGCCATTAAGCAAACCAACACCGCGGTAATCTTCACCAATCAACTTCGGCAAAAAATCGGGGTGATGTTCGGCAACCCCGAGACGACCCCGGGTGGGCTGGCGCTCAAGTTTTACGCATCGGTGCGCCTGGATATTCGACGGATTCAGAGCATCAAGGTCGGGTCCGAAGTCATCGGTAACCGGGTGCGGGTCAAAGTCGTGAAAAACAAGGTCGCCCCGCCCTTCCGGACCGCGGAGTTTGACATCCTGTACAATCAAGGGATCTCGAAGGAAGGGGACTTGCTGGATTTGGCCGTAGATTTGGGCTTGATCACCAAGCGGGGCTCCTTCTATTCATATGGCGACCTGCGCCTGGGGCAGGGTCGGGAGAACGCAAAAGCCTTTTTGCGTGAGCATCCGGACCTGGCCTACGAGATTGAAATGCAAATCCGGCAACAGCTATTGCCGGATACGGTGCTCCCGGGCGCGGAAGCACCAGAAGCCTAAGGACTTCCCACGCGCGGCGCGCGTGGTCACGGTGGTCATTCCGGCCTGAGTGGCCGTAGTGTCCAATGCTACAGCTGCGTTGCCCTTCCCGGATGGGGAAGGGGCTTCTTTGCTGCTGATCGCCGCCGTGGCCGCGCGCCCGGCGGCGCATGGTTTAACATGGACGACGCAGCAGCTGATCCTCGGATTTTGGCCTTAAAACCCCTTCGCCATGGCCGCGTGCGCGTGCTTTGGGAAGGTGGGGCGCCATTTACCTTGGCCGCAGACCTGGCCCAAGGGTTGCGTCCGGGTCAACCATTGAGCCCCGAGCGCGTCGCGGCCTTACGTCAAGCCGACGCGTTGCGCCGCGCTTGGGACGCGGTGCTGCGTCGTCTGGCGCGGCGTCCCCATACGCGCCATGAGCTGCGTCAGTATTTGCAGCGCCGGGGTTTCGCGCCTGAGATCGTCCAACATACCCTAGCCCGGGTCGAAGCAGCCGGTTGGCTCGACGACGCTCGTTTTGCTCGACAATGGGTCGAAAACCAAACGTACTTTCGCCCTCGGGGCAAGGCCCGCCTGCGGGCTGAGCTCCGGGCCAAAGGCGTGCCCGACGCGGCCATTGAACAAGCCCTGGCCGACGTGGATGAGGACGCGCTGGCGTGGGCTGAGGCCCGCCGCGTCCTCCCTCGCTACCGCGGATTGCCATGGCCCACTTTTCAGCGACGCCTTGGCGGATATCTCTTGCGCCGAGGTTTCCCGTACGCGTTGGTGCAAACCATTGTGCGCACCTTGTGGGCCCAGGGAGCATCGGGCACGCCAGAACCCGAACCGTAAAAGGAGGCAACAATGAACGTGTTCATCGTGCTTTTCGCCTTGATCGTGGGATTGGCCATTGGCGCGGCGTTGGGCTGGTGGGTCAAGACACGCCGCGATCAACAACGTTTGCTTGATGTGGAGACGCGAGCAAAACAGATTTTGCAAGAAGCTGAAGAAAAGGCGCGCCAAATCGAGCTCGAAGCCAAAGACAAAGCCATCCAGCTCCGTCGCGAGGCTGAGGATGAGATCAATCGACGGCGCCGTGAACTGCAACGGGAGGAAAGCCGCTTGCGGCGCCGTTGGGAAGACTTGGAGCGCCGCCTGGAGCAGCTTCATCAGCGAGAACAGGCTTTGAATAAGCGGCAAAGCGCCTTGGATAAGCGGGCCAACGAGATCGAACGTCTTTACCAGCAGCAAGAGGCCAAATTGCAGGAGATCGCACAGCTTAGTCGCGACGAAGCGCGACAAATCTTGCTCGAGCAGGTCGCGCAAGAAGCGCGGCAAGACATGGCCCGTATTATCCGCCAGATCGAGGAAGAAGCCAAAGAGGAAGGCGAGCGCCGCGCGCGCAAGATCCTCGCGACCGCAATCCAGCGCATCGCCACAGACGAGGTCGCGGAACTCACCACGACCGTGGTCCCGCTGCCTTCCGAAGAGATGAAGGGCCGCATTATTGGCCGCAACGGACGCAATATCCGCGCGTTCGAGCAAGCCGCGGGCGTTGACCTCATCGTAGACGATACGCCCGAAGCCGTCACCATCGCGTCCTTCGACCCAGTGCGCCGCGAGATCGCTCGCCGCGCGTTGACCAAATTGGTCATGGACGGCCGTATCCATCCAACCCACATCGAAAAAGTGGTGCAGAAGGAGCGCCAAGAAGTCGAACGCATCATCCTGGAGGCGGGCGAGGAGGCCATGTACAAAGCTGGTGTCCCCGCGCTTCCTGTGGAAGTTATCAAGATGCTCGGCCGGCTCAAGTTCCGGACTTCATACGGCCAGAACCAGCTGCATCACGCGATCGAAACCGCGCGCATTGCAGCCATTTTGGCCTCCGAGCTGGGCGCGGATGTGCAGGTCGCGCGCACCGCGGCCCTGTTGCACGATATTGGCAAGGCCATGGACCACGATGTGGAAGGGACGCACGCGCTTATCGGCGCGGAATTCCTCAAGCACCATGGCCTGCCCGAACCCGTGGTGCACGCGGTCGCGGCCCATCACCACGACGTGGAACAGGAGACGGTGGAGGCCATCCTGGTCGAGGTTGCGGACGCCATTTCGGGCGCTCGCCCCGGCGCGCGGCGGGAAAGCGTGGAGGAGTACATCAAACGGGTCAAAGCGCTGGAGGAAATCGCGAAGAGCTTCCCGGGCGTGGAGGAATGCTACGCGCTGCAGGCCGGTCGCGAATTGCGGGTTATCGTCAAGCCCTCGGAGGTGGACGACTTGCAGGCCAGCCAGCTCGCTCGAGAGATCGCTAAAACCATCGAAGAAAACTTACAATACCCAGGGCAGATTAAGGTCACGGTCATTCGTGAGCTGCGGGCCATTGATTACGCCAACTAGGCGAGGGGGAGGCGATGCCGACTCTGCGCGTGCACGTGCCCGCGACTACAGCCAATTTGGGCCCGGGTTTTGATGTGCTCGGTCTCGCGTTGGACTTATGGAACACGGTCACCGTGCGCCCGTCGCCCGCGTTGCGCGTGTCCGTCGCGGGCGAGGGCGCGTCGTCGCTCCCCGCGGACGCGCGTAACCGCGTTTGGCAAGCTTTTGAGGCCGTGTTCGCGCGCGTTCGCGCGCCGATACCGACTGTAGCCATGCATTGCGAGAACCGCATCCCCTTGAGCTCGGGTTTGGGCTCGAGCGCGGCCGCAGCCCTCGCGGGTGCCTGGGCCGCCAACGTGTGGCTGGGCGAACCCCTGAGCCAGGCCGAGCTGCTTGCGCTGGTGACCGAGATGGAAGGGCATCCGGATAATGCCGCGCCCGCGCTATTGGGCGGGCTTACGGCCGCAGGCCTGGACGCGGACGGGCGCCCTTGGGCACGGTCCCTGCCCATGGCGGAAGCGTGGTATACGGGCGAGCTGGTGGTGTGGTACGCGCTACCGGATGTGGCCTTGAGTACCGAGGCGGCGCGCGCGGCGCTCCCGAAGCAGGTCGCGTTGGCTGATGCGGTGTTCAATTTGAGCCGGGCTGTGCTGCTGCTCGAGGCCTTTCGCCAGGGCGACCCCGGGCTTTTGGCCCAGGGGATGGACGACCGGTGGCATCAGCCGTACCGGCTTCCTTTGATCCCAGGCGCGACGGAAGCGTTGCGTCGTGCGCGCGAGGCCGGCGCGTGGGCCGGCGCGCTATCCGGCGCGGGGCCGGGCGTGGTGGCCTTCGCCAGCCCCGAGGCTACCGGGGTCGGCGAGGCCATGCGCCAGGGTTTCGCGTCTCGGGGCATCGCCGCGCGGCTGTGGCGCCTTCGCCCAACCCCTCGCGGTGTGTGGCACGAGCGCGAGGGAACAGTCGGCAGGCGACAGTCGGTAGTCGGCAGTCGGTAGTCGGCAGTCGTTAGTCGACAGTCGGTAGTCGGTAGTAGGGGCGCACGGCGGTGCGCCCAGAGCAGGGAGCGGATAGCAAGGAGCGAGAAGGAGGTTAGAAGTTGAAAGTTGGTGGTTGGCGATAAAGCCAGCCCAGTCGGCAGTCGGTAGTCGACAGACAAGCCAGCTCAGTCGACAGTTGGTAGTCGGCAGTCGACAGCCCACAGGCAAGCCAGCCCAGTCGGTAGTCGACAGTCGACAGTCGGTAGTCGCCAGACAAGCCAACTTCCAACCTCAAACATCCAACTTCTTGCTGCCCGCTCCCCCGCTCCCTGCCCCCTGCTTACTTGCCAACTTCCAACCACCAACCTCCAACCTCCAACTTCAAACTACCAACTTCAAACCACCAAACCATCCGCGTTCATCCGTGTGCATCCGCGGTTCCCAACTTCCGTGTCCATCCGTGGTTTCATTCCTCCTCTTCTCGCTTTGCCTCGTCCCAGAGCGCGTCCATTTCCTCCAAGCTCATGTGCGCGAGCTCCTGCCCGCGCGCCAGGGCCCGGCGTTCAACCTCACGGAAGCGTCGGGCAAAACGTTGGTTCGCTTCCCGCAGCGCGCTCTCAGCATCCACGCCTAAGTGCCGCGCGAGATTGACCACCGCGAACAGCAGATCGCCCACTTCCCGGGCCAACGCTTCGCCCTGGGCCTCGCGCACCTCGTTCAGCTCCTCATGAACTTTATCCCACACGCCCTGAATATCCGGCCAATCGAAGCCCACCTCCGCGACCTTGCGTTGCAACGCTTGTGCCTGGGCCAGCGCGGGCAACACCTTGGGCAGGCCGTCGAGCACGCTGGCTGGGCTCTGGCTCTCGCCCTTGGCCGCCTTTTCTTTGCGCTTGATGGCTTCCCAATTGCGCAGCACCTCGTCCGCATCCTTGACCTTGACATCACCAAAAACGTGCGGATGGCGACGGATGATCTTATCGTGCACCGTTTTGAGCACTTGGGGCATGGTGAACTCGCCTTCCTCGACCGCGATCTGCGTATGCAGCACGATTTGTAACAATAAGTCGCCCAATTCTTCTCGCAACGCGTCTGGATCGTTCCGGTCCAGAGCTTCCAGCACCTCGTACGTCTCTTCCAACAAGTGCTTGCGCAAGGACTGGTGCGTTTGCTTCCGGTCCCACGGGCAGCCGTCGGGCGCGCGCAACCGTGCAATGAGGTTTTCGAATTCTTCGAACGAGGTTCCCTCAGGCAGTGGCTCAACATAGAGCGCGGTGAGGAGTCCGATATCCGGATCCCGGTCGATTTGGTAGAGGGGCATCGGGCGCACGGCTTCATCGGGTAGCCCGGCGCGGTGTACGAGCACTACCGGATGCTCATCAGGATAATGGTGCATGAGGGTGAGTTTGACCTCTGACGCGACCGCGCGCGAATAGAGCTGAGCCACGATCGCGGGCGTGGAGGGCGGGTGTGGCGGGGTCAAACGCCGCGCGAGGTCCAGCGCGTCCAGCAGCGCGGTGCGGGGGAAAGGATCGCGGCCGAGTGCGCGCCAGACGGGCTCTAGAAAGCTCAGGCCTTCGACCACCCGCAAAGGCAAGCCAGCCTCCCGCGCGCGTTGCATTAGCGCGGTACCCGTGCTCTCCGCGACTAACGGATGCCCCGGTACCGCGTAGATCACGCCTTCGGGCCGTTGTGCGAGGGCCCAAACCTGGTCCACAATGCGTTCATAAACCTCGTCGAAGGTCTCGGCTTCATCATAGATGTGGTCAAAGCTATGCACGCGCAGCCCCGATGGGAAAGCCTGGACCGTTGGATGCTGACGCGTACGCACGTAGATCTCGCGCGCGGATTGCAGCACTTCCCACGCCGCGCGGGTGAGCAGTTTCGGGTCGCCAGGTCCTAACCCCAGGAGCGTTAAGCCGGGCATGACATCCTCCCGATGTGATGGTGGCCGCAGGTATTATACGCGGTCCGGACAAATGTTTTACAATTGGAACAAGGGTTCGACGTCGGCTTAGGGTTGTGTGGAGGTTGATCATGGCATGGCTCCGCCGCCTATGGCGCTTGCGGAACACGCGCCGCGGTCGTGCCGTTCGCGAAGCGATGACCGCGTACCTTATGCTCGCGCCCGCGGTATCGCTAATCTTCATGTTTGGCCTGTGGCCTGTATTATTCGCGGTGTACGTCAGCCTGCATCGGTGGCGCATTCGGCAAGGCCCCTTTGTGGGGATGAAGCACTACGTTGATGCCATTGATGCGTTGGCGTTTCCTTTGTTCTTTGTGGTCGCGGGTGCCCTGCTGTGGGCTGCGTACCGGTTAGCTCGTCGGTTGTGGCACGAGGCGCATCCGCGCACCGTTGGGCATGGGCTGGCCGTGCTCGTGCCTGCGGGGTTGTGGGCCGCGGCCGGGCTCGCGGGGGTGCGTTATGGTGTGACCGCGTTGCCCGAAGTGCTCAACATTGGCTATAAGGCCGTGGGCCAACAGCGCACCCCTGACCTTTTTCGTCGGTTGTTGTATGAGGCCTTACATGCGCCCGCGGTGTGGGCCGCGTGGCAACAATTCCTGTTGGTGCTGGGCCTCGCGATACTCGTTACAGGACTGTGGGCTTGGTTTGGCCGCGCGAGCCGCCGTTGGCCCGGGTGGCCCTCCCGAGTCGCGTGGGCGGCCCTCGCCCTTTTCTTCGCGGTCTTGGGGATCCTGGTCGGCCACTATACGCTGCGCGAGATGGCCCGTTTTGCACCGCAAATGGCCCAAGAAGGCCGCAACCTTTACTTACAAGTCACGTCTATTATGGTCGGCGCGGCTTTGTTGTGGGCCTCGTGGGTTGTATGGCAGCGTGCGGTGGCCTCTTCCAGCGATCGCCGTTTTGGCCTGCAAGCCCTGGCCGCGTTGCTGCTCATGATTGGCGGTTGGGTCTTGCTCGCGGAGATGCCGACTGTTATTGCCTCGGGCGACCGGGATGTATGGCGCGGCTTGGTGACGACGGTCTATTATTCCGCAGGGACCGTGCCCTTTCAACTCGCGCTCGGTCTGTTCTTCGCGGTGCTTCTTTTCCAAAACATTCGTGGCCGGGAGCTGTTCCGCGTCATCTACTTCATGCCATACATCACGCCCACCGTAGCCAGCGCGGCTGTCTTCCGACTGATGTTTTCGCCCCGTGCCGCAGGGCCGGTCAACATGCTGCTCACCCGCCTGGGCCTGCCGCCCCAACGTTGGCTGATGGAGCCGCGCGGCATTTTCGAACTCCTGGGCTCGGCCCTCGGCGTGGATGTGCCCTCGTGGGCCGCGGGGCCCAGCCTGGCCCTGGTGGTCATCATGCTATACTCCATCTGGACGTACGTGGGGTACGACACCGTGATCTACCTGGCCGGTTTGGGCAACATCCCCCAGGAACTCAAAGAAGCCGCAGCCATCGATGGCGCGAATCAATGGCAGATCTTCCGCCACGTGATTCTACCCCTGCTCTCGCCCACCACTTACTTCCTTTCCCTCATCGCGGTAATCGGCACGTTCAAAGCCTTCAACCACATCTACGTGATGCGTGAGCCCGCGGCTCAGGGTACCGTCGACACTTTCAGCCTGGTCATTTTCGATGAATTTTTCACGAAAACCCGTTATGGCTATGCGTCCGCATTGGCGTTTGTTTTGTTCGCGGTCATTTTGAGCTTGACCTTGCTCAATCGTCGTATCCAAGGTTCACGGGTGTTTTATCAGTAATTGTCGCGCGGGGGATCCCCCGGTGCAATCCCAGGGAGGGCGCTATGTTCCCCAAGAAAACCGTCCGTGATGTCGACGTCGCCCGGCGCCAGGTGCTGGTGCGTGTTGACTTTAACGTTCCGCTGCGGGATGGTCGTGTGGAAGATGACACGCGCATCCGCGCGACCCTGCCCACGTTGACCTACCTACTTGAACGGGAGGCCGCGCTAGTGCTGGCTTCGCATTTGGGCCGACCCAAAGGCAAGCCAGACCCCGCGTTTTCCTTACGCCCTGTGGTCGACCCCCTGGCCGCGTTGCTTGGCCGCGAGGTTATCTTTGCACACGACCCTGCAGGGCCCGATGCCCAAGCCAAAGCCGCCGCGTTACAGCCCGGCCAGGTCTTGCTCCTCGAGAATACCCGCTTTGACCCTGGCGAGACGCGTAACGACCCTGCGTTTGCCCAACGCCTCGCGTCGTTGGGCGAGATTTTCGTCAATGACGCGTTTGGCACCGCACACCGTATCCATGCCTCAACCGTGGGCGTCGCACGCTACCTTCCCGCGGTGGCCGGCTTCTTGCTCGAGCGTGAAGTCACCATCATTACCCAAGCTCTGGAGCAGCCCACCCGGCCCCTTATGGCTCTGTTGGGCGGCGCGAAAATTAGCGATAAAATCAAAGTTCTACACAACCTGCTCGGTCGGGCAGACCGGCTCTTGATCGGCGGTGGCATGGCGAACACCTTCCTCGCAGCCCAAGGGTATGCTCTGGGCGATTCGCTGGTTGAGCGCGAGGCGCTCGAAACCGCACTCAGCCTGCTGGATACCTTTGGCGAGAAAATTGTCCTGCCTACGGATTTGGTCATTGCGGACCGTATCGCAGCCGATGCCCAAACCCGGGTGGTATCGGTGCACGAAGGCGTTCCGGATGGATGGCGCGCGTTGGATGTCGGTCCGGACACGGTGAACACCTTTGCGCGCGTGCTGGCCGACGCGGGAACCATCATTTGGAACGGACCGCTAGGTATGTTCGAGCTTGAACCCTTTGCCGCGGGCACCATGGCCATCGCGCGGGTGCTGGCCGAGAGCCCCGCGTTTACCCTGGTGGGCGGCGGCGATTCTGTGGCCGCGGTCAAACTCGCTGGCGTCGCGGACCGTATGGACCACATTTCGACAGGTGGCGGCGCGACCCTCAAACTCCTGGCCGGTGAACCCCTGCCCGCGGTGGATGTCTTGGAGGATCGGTTATGAGCGACAAGAAAAAAACCTCCTGGAGCGAAATGCTGCCTTTGGTTTTGCGCTTGCTCAAGGACCCGCGCGTGCCCTTGTGGCTCAAAGCTATTCCTATCCTAATGGTGCTCTATTGGCTGCTACCTGACCCGATTCCCTCACCCTTGGACGATGCCACTTTCTTCCTTTTGGCGTTATGGCTCTTTTTGCAGCTCGCGCCTAAACCCGTGGTTGAAGAGCATCGACGCCGGTTGCACGGTGAAGAGCCGACGCAAGGTCCCGTGGTTGAGGGGCGCGTTCGTTCAAGGCAAGAGCACGAACGCTAGGGAGGACGACAGCTATGCGCGCGCGTTGGCTCAGCCTGCTGCTGTTGCTCGTTTTGGGCATGGGGTGCCGGCGGGCCCCGGCCACGACGCCCCCACCAACACAGCAGCTGCCCGCGGTCAGCCCTACCCCTCTGGCGACGTTGCCCCCACCAGCGCCTATAGCCTCACCGAGCCCAGTTGCAACCCGAGCCACTGCGGCAGCTGCAACCCCATGGCCGTGGGCGACGGCCTTGCCTATGGATATTGCCCAGCGCACCCACTGGCGGGTCATCGCGCAAGTCAATCAGCCGACCAGCATCGTGGGCTGGCCCGGCGACCCGGAGCGCTTGGTTATCCTGGAGCGCGCGGGCCGCGCGCGGCTGTGGGTGCGTGGCCAGCTGCGGGAAGAGCCCTTCCTCGACTTAACCGACCGCGTGGGCTCAGCCCAACCCGAGCAAGGGCTACTCGGCCTCGCCTTTCATCCTGAGTTCGCCACCAACGGCGAGTTTTTCGTCAACTATACGGACCAGCAAGGCAACACCGTAGTCGCGCGCTTTACTTTAGATGACCCTGACGCCCGCACCGCGGATCCAGATACCGAAGAGCGCCTGCTTTACGTGGAACAGCCTTACGGCAACCACAACGGCGGCCATTTGGCCTTCGGCCCCGATGGTTATCTTTATATCGGTCTGGGTGATGGCGGCGCCGCGGGCGACCCGGAAGACCGAGCCCAAAATCCTCAGTCCCTCTTGGGCAAAATGTTGCGCATCGACGTGGACCACGGCGACCCTTACGCCATCCCGCCGGATAACCCCTACGCGGATGGCCGCGAAGGCCGGCCCGAGATCTGGGCCCTTGGGTTGCGCAACCCGTGGCGCTATGCGTTTGACCCCCTAACCGGCGCGCTCTTCATCGCGGATGTCGGCCAAAATCTGTGGGAGGAGGTAAACTATTGGCCCGCGGATGCGCCCCCTGGGCCCAATTTCGGTTGGGATTATTATGAGGGTATGCACCCCTATGAAGATACGCCGCCGCCTGGCTTGACGCTGATCTTCCCGGTGGTGGAGTACGGTCACGATATGGGCTGTTCTATCACAGGCGGCGAGGTCTACCGTGGGCAGGCATTGCCCGAGCTGTGGGGCGTGTACCTGTACGGCGACTTTTGCTCTGGGCGCATTTGGGGCCTGACCCAGACGCCCGAGGGGCAATGGGTGAGCACGGTGCTGTGGGAGACTCAGCACCTGATCTCAACCTTTGGGCGCGATGCGGCAGGGGAACTATATTTGGCTGACTATGGCACTGGGGCTATCTTACGCCTGGAACCGCGTGAATGAACCTTAAGGAGAGGAAGGGTATGGGCGCTGCGTCCGAGGACCAAAAGCAGCCGCCATTGCCCTTTTTGCAATCCGAACCGGATGAGACCGCGGTCCGACCGGAGGACGTGCTCAACCCTGGCGCTACGCGCTGGCGGCGCTGGCTGCTCAACGCGGCAGGGGTTGCCCTGTGGACCTGGGCGGCGCTCACCGCGATTGGGCTGGTACAGTTTGGCGCAGGCGCGGAGGATGGCGGCTCGGGATGGCTGCTGCGCTGGTGGGTATGGACCTTGCGCCGCGCGTTGGGATTGGGCAGTTTGGCCGTACCCGTGTTGTTGGCATGGGCTGGCACTGGCTTATTGCAGTGGGCGGCCGACCGCACGCCACGCGTGCATTGGGACCGGGTGCTCGCCTGGGAACTGGCCTTGACTAGCTGGCTCGCGTGGTTGGGGTTGCGCGGGGGTTTGGATTTCGCGCGTGTAAGCCAGGGATACGATGGCGGCATCATCGGATGGGGCTTGGCGCGACTGGTGGTCGCGCTGGTCCCACGCGCGGTGGGGCTCGCGGTGCTACCTGGGCTCACGTTGTTCTTCGCAGCCTGGGGGATGGGTTGGATTCCCGCGTGGTTCGCGCGCGGCCAAGCCTGGGCGCGCGCGGTTTTGGGCGCAGCTGTGCCCGCGGAAACGTCGCCATCGACCCCGCCATCCGAACCTGCTCCTGCGCGACCATCCACGCCGTCGCGCCGTTCGCAGCCTCGACCCGAACGCGTGCCTATTCCCCCGGAGCTCAAAGCCCGCCTGCGAGTGTCCACCGAACCCCCACGCACACGTGCGCGCCGCGGCCGGGCCACGGACTCCCGCGGGCAGGATCTGCCGCCCCTCAAGCTGCTCAAGCCTGAAGCCAAAGGCCGTACCGACCAGGCCCAGATTCAGCGCATGGCCGCGGTGCTCGAGAAAACGTTGGCCGAATTCGACATCCCTGCTCGGGTGGTCGGCGTACAGGTCGGGCCTACGGTGGTTCAGTTCGCGCTCGAACCCGGGTATGTGGAGAAACCCGGGCCGGATGGCGAGCTGCAGCGGCAAAAGGTGCGCGTGGCCCAAATCGTGCGCCTGCAACGGGATTTGGCCCTGGCCCTGGCCGCGGAACGTTTGCGCATCCAGGCCCCGGTGCCCGGTCGCCCCTATATCGGCGTCGAAGTGCGCAACCCCAAAGCCCGGTTGGTGCGCTTGCGGCCGCTTTTGGAGAGCGAAGCCTTCGCGCGGGTGGGTTCGCCTCTGGCCTTGGCCATGGGCCGCCAGGTCTCGGGCGAGCCGCTGGTGGCCGATTTGGCCGCGATGCCCCACTTGCTCATCGCGGGCGCGACGGGTTCGGGCAAATCCGTCTTCCTGCGCGCGATGGTGGTCAATTTGGTAATGAACAACGGGCCCGACCGCCTGCGCTTGATCTTGTTGGACCCCAAGCGCGTGGAACTCAGCCGTTTCGCGGGCCTGCCGCACATCCTCGGCCGCGTCGAAACCGATCCGGAGCGCATCCTGGTTGCTTTGCAGTGGGCTGTAGCGGAAATGCAGCGTCGTTATACCCTTTTTGAAAAAGCCCGGGTGCGAGATTTGGCCAGCTACAACCGCAAGGCCGAGGAGCCTTTGCCCTATATTGTCATCATGATTGACGAGCTCGCGGACTTGATGATGCAGGCCCCGGAAAGCACAGAAACCGCTCTCATCCGCCTTGCCCAACTGGCCCGGGCAACAGGCATTCACTTGATGCTCGCGACCCAGCGGCCGAGCACGGACGTCATCACCGGTTTGATCAAGGCTAACTTTCCGGCGCGGCTTGCCTTTGCTGTCGCGTCGTCGGTCGACAGTCGGGTGATCTTGGATACGCCGGGTGCGGAGCATTTGCTCGGTCGGGGCGATATGCTCTTTCGCCCGCCGGACGCGCCCGCGCCCATTCGGGCCCAAGGGGTGTGGGTGGACGAGGAGGAGATCCAGCGGGTGCTGGATTGGTGGCAACGCCGGGTTACGGACCAAGCCGAGGTCGATGCCGCGCCGTGGGATGCGCTGCTGCGGGCGCAAACCGCGGGCCCGCGCTGGGATCCACTCCTGGAGCGGGCCGCGCAGCTGGTCATTGAGACCGGCCGCGCGCACACGACCTTGTTACAACGCCGTTTGCACATCGGCTATCCACGCGCGGCGCGGTTGATGGAGCAGCTGGAAGAAGTGGGCGTGGTCGGCCCGCCCAAGGCTGGTTCCCGGGAGCGAGACGTGCTTTGGGATCCTGAGGTGCCGTTTCGCCTGCCGTCCTAGCCTGTGCAGCGGCCTTGACCTGCTCTTGCTGCGGCCAAACGCACTGAAACGTGCCGCGTTGCCACCTGCACGCTTGGCTGGGGTACGTTTGCTTGCTTTTGCTTTGGCAGCGCGCGTTCTGGTAACACGCGCGGCAGCTTTTCCTTTATTGGTATTTTTCTAGCATATTTATTGAGCCGGTCGCAATGCCCGTCAGGGCTTTTTTTATGGGTCCCTATTCGCCCATTGGCGAGATTCAACAGAACCATCTTCAGTATTCCACAACGACCCCTGGCACCCCACAACAAAAACGCATTTTTATCTCTCTTTCTTTTATTACTTTCGCACTGTTTTTGTGAAAATGCGGATACCCCCCTTCTCAACCCGATTATGGCTCCTCTTCGGCTTGAGGTGGGCGCATCTTTGATGTACAAAAAATCTGCTAACTTCATCTTTCGAACTACCTTTGCCCTTGCACGCTATCCACGGCCTTTGTCTCGCACCATCATGATGGGGTTTCCATTCGTCTCGCGGGATGGCTATGAGCCACGCATCCCGATAGGCGTCTTGTAGATAGAGATAATGTCGCAGCCGGTCTTCTGGGCGAAAACCTACTTTGCGATATACGGCTGCGCTCGCGGAAGGATGTACCCAATGATACCCTTGGACCATCCAAAACACAGGAGCTCCGTGTTACAAGCGTGCTCGATCCTATCAAAGGACCGTTGTCCTTTAGGGGGCTCGAATGGCGCAGCAGTTTGAGCTATATTGGCCCGCACGCGGGCAACGCTTTTCGATTCCACCCGAGGCCAAGGTTGTGGTGTTGGGCCGTGGGCCCGAGGCCGATATTCGGCTTCCCGTCGCTACGGTCTCGGCTCGGCACGCGCGGTTGGTGCACCGCGACGATGGCTGGTGGCTTGAGGACCTGGGTAGTACCAATGGTACGTTCCTCAATGACCAACCTGTACGGCGCTCCATGCGTCTCAAGCCCGGCGACCGAATTCGCCTTGGCCAACGAGTTGTCCTTGTGTGGCGTATCGCTTCCGAAGCACCGACCTCGCTGCCTCCGAAGGCTGCAGCCGCAGCCAGCGCGCCCAAGCCTGCGCCTACGCAACCTCCTGACCGCCCTCGCGCCGAAAGCCCTGCACGCGCCCAACAAACCGTGGTCGGTGCTTCAGCGGAAGCCCTATTGCACACCCAGCCGTCCCAACCAGCAATGTGGCTAGTAGTCACCACGCCGGTCCATGGCCCTCGGAGCTTTTTGCTCGCTCAGCCCCAGCTTTCCCTGGGGGGGCACGAA
>JAADFA010000001.1 GCA_013153135.1 Chloroflexota bacterium | reverse complement strand
GGCGCGTCGCCGACGCATCCCGTGGATTTGCGCTACGGCGAGGACGCGGTGTATGTGGACACGGGCGACCCGCTGCCCCCGTGGGCCGACGTGGTGGTGCCCATTGAGCAGACCGAGCCTCTGGACGCGGACGGGCGGCCCGCAGCCGACCCGCGGCGCCCGCATACGGTGCGGGTGCGGGTCGCGCTGCCGCCGTGGAAGAACGTGCGGCCCATGGGTGAGGATATTGTCGCGACCCAGCTTGTGCTGCCCGAGGGCCACGTGCTGCGCCCCGCGGACCTGGGCGCGCTCGCGGCCGCAGGGTTCTCTCACCTGACCGTGGCCCGCAAGCCCCGGGTCGCCATCCTGCCCACGGGGACGGAGCTGGTGCCCATCGGCACCGAGCCCAAGCCCGGCGACATCATCGAGTTCAATTCCGTGGTGCTGGCCGCGCAAGTCAACCAATGGGGCGGTCAGGCCACCCGTTACCCCATCACGCCCGACGATTTTGAGCTCATCCGCGAGCGAGTGGCCCAGGCCGGGGCCGAGCACGACCTGGTGCTGCTCAACGCGGGTTCGTCCGCGGGCTCCGAGGACTTTTCCGCGCGCGTGGTCGAGAGCCTGGGTGAACTGCTGGTGCACGGCATCGCGGTGCGACCCGGGCATCCGGTCATCATGGGGATGCTACATTTGGGCGACCGCCGGGTGCCCATCATCGGCGTGCCGGGCTATCCCGTGTCGGCCGCGCTCACGGGCGAGATTTTCGTTGAGCCGTTGCTCGCCCGTTGGCTGGGCCGCGCGCCCCACGAGCCCCAGACCCTGACCGCGCACCTGACCCGCAAACTGACCTCGCCGCCCGGTGACGACGATTATGTGCGCGTGGCCGTGGGTCGGGTGGGCGAGCGTTGGCTGGCCGCGCCTCTGTCCCGCGGCGCGGGCGTCATCACGTCCCTGGTGCGCGCGGATGGCATCGTGATCGTACCCCGAGGCGTGCAGGGCCTGCCCGCGGGCGCGGAAGTCGAGGTGCGACTCTACCGCCCGCCTCACGAGCTGGCCCGCAGCATCCTGGCCATTGGTTCGCACGATGTGGCCCTGGACCTCATGGCCCAATATCTGGCCCCGCGGCGTCGGCGGCTCTCGTCCGCGCACGTGGGCAGTTTGGGCGGTCTGGTCGCGCTGCGCCGCGGGGAGGCGCACCTGGCGGGCGCGCACCTGCTCGACCCCGAGACGGGCGAATACAACGCGCCGTACGTGCGCCGCTACCTGCCGGGCCGTCGGGTCGCGCTGGTCACCCTGACCTACCGGCAGCAAGGCCTTATCGTGCCGCGCGGCAATCCCAAAGGCATTCGCGGGCTCGAGGACCTCACCCGGCCCGATGTGCGCTTCGTCAACCGCCAGCGGGGCGCGGGCACCCGCATCCTGCTGGATTATCACCTGGAGCGCCTGGGCATCCGGCCCGAGCAAGTGCAGGGCTACGACCAGGAAGAATACACCCACCTGGCCGTCGCGGCTTCCGTCGCGTCGGGTCGGGCCGATGTGGGCCTGGGCATTGCCGCGGCCGCGCAAGCCCTGGGCCTGGACTTCATCCCCTTGTTCACCGAGCAGTACGACCTGGTGGTGCCGGCCGAGCACTACGAGAGCGAAACCCTGGCCCCGGTGTGGGAGGTCTTGGCCGATGACGCGTTCCGGGCCGCGGTGGCCGCGCTGCCCGGCTATGACCCTTCCCCCATGGGCCAGGTGCGCTGGGTGAACGCGTAAGTATGGCAAGTTATGGAGATGTATGTTATAAAATGGAAATGTCAAGGGCAAAACCGAACGGAGGGATAAGAGGCTATGGCAAAACAAAAAATGGGCTTTCTTGTGGTGATGATGGTGCTTACTACCACAGCGTGTAGCTGGTTTGGCCGATGGTTTGCATCTTCACCCATAGAGCTCCCAACGCTACTTCCCACGCTACCACCATCTACACCCCAGACGCGTGCGGACTCATCGCCATCGACTGCAGGGCCACCTGGTGCGACCTCGGTGCCGCAACAGGCGAGCCTTTCGCCACGCGCGACACCCGCGGCTTCGCATACGGACGCACCGCCCCCGACGCCTTGGCCGTCGACGCGTGACTTGCTCGCTTCTTTTTACGTTCCCCCTAGTGGGGATTTTGGCGTCTGGGGGGTGGATGAAAATTCAGGCATTCACTCGCCGCTTTTGTTCTTCTATAACAAAAGTAAATGGCGCATTAACGAAGAAAATCCAGATGAATTGATACACAAACGCTTGCCTTGTTCTTTTAATGTTCACCTATCTGGTCATGGCGTGCGTCTAATGTGGTGGACATCGATTCCTCTGCTCGGTTATGAGACGCAGGTCATGACGCAACCGTTGGGTTCGCGGGACGAATGGATGCTGTGTTTTTCGCCGGAGATTAAGGACGTTTCAGGCGAACCTCCGTATGTGCCCCTTTCAATGCTCGATTTTGAACTTCGGGGCGACCCGGGGGACTTAAAGGTATGCCTTCAAGATGTGATCGAGGTTATCCGTACAGCGCGCTTGACCGAGGAAGTGGCAGCCTATTGCACTGAACAATTGGCAAAGCCGTGGAAACCGGGCGACACGCTCCAGACACCGCCGTGGCGAATTTCGCTTTACCATGAGCCTCGCTGGGCGGCCGAGGCATGGGCTGCCGAAGTTCCCCCTGGGACGTCGGTGACCATTGTGGGCGAGCCAACCTGTGCGCTCATACCCTCCCTGCCGGGGCGGGAGCATAATTTTGATCTGGTCTGGCCAGTTCATGTGGCTGGCTATCCGGAAGTCGTCTGGGTGTTTCAAGCAGACCTGGAACAAGGCCTGCCGCGCCCGCCAGCGGATGGTACGGAGGCCCTATTTGCTCTGCCGTTGCCTTACCGTCCTGGGCCGGGGTTGCCAGGTACGACCTTCGCGCCGGGAGTGCGGGGTAAGGTATGCACTCAAGATGCACCGCTGCGCTTGCGCGCCGAGCCCGGGCTGCGAGGGCGTGTGCTCGCGTTGATTCCACCAGATACGTTATTTACGGTCATCGATGGGCCGGTCTTCCGAGATGGATGGTTGTGGTGGCGCGTACGACTCGACGATGGCCGCGAAGGTTGGTTTATGGAAGGCGAGGAGAAAGACGAAACAGGCCTCGGCATGATTCCGTGTCCTCCGTACTATATCTGCCCATACCTCGGTGAGCCCTAAAAGGCGGGGCAGCCTATTGGGGCTCTGACAGGCCTGTGTTCCCCGGCCACAGGTTAGCCTTGAAATAAGGACGGCACGCCGGCGTGAACCGAGCGGTGTTAGGGTTATGGATGCGTGCCTGGTGAAAGGCGTGCCGTCCTGGCTGCTTGGCTGGCTTAGGAAGACTGGCCGCGGGCGGCTGGTTGATGCTTGGTATTGTACGTAAGCGATGTGCTTGCCCGAGTTGCGTGTAGCGCGGCCAAATAGGCCCAGGTCAACGCGGGGCCGAGGGTGCCTCCGGCGCCTGGGTAAATGGAACCCAAAGGGGAAGCCGCGATGTTTCCCGCCGCGTAAAGCCCTTCCAATATGCCATCGTCGCGGTGGCGCACTTGGGCCCATGGCGTGGTGAGGAGCCCACCTTGTGTTCCTATATCGCCTGGGTAGACGCGCACAGCGTAAAACGGTGGCTGTTTCAGCTCCGCGAGCGCGGGGTTGGGCTTCACGTTGGGATCGGCGTAGTAGCGGTCGTACGCGCTACGCCCCCGTCCAAAATCGGGGTCATGTCCTGTTCGCGCATACGCGTTGAAGCGCTCGACCGTGGCTTTGAGCCCCGCGGGATCGATACCCAATGCCCGAGCGAGCTCGCCCAAAGTATTGGCTCGAACGAGCCACGTTCCCCGCAAGGCTTCAGGCACCGCCCACCACGGCTGTAATTTACCTGGCGCCAGGGGGCCGAGCGGATACTCATTTCGCGCCCGGGCATCCATGATTAGAAAGGCTGGGATACGAGGCCGTCCTTCCCGGTCAGGGGTATACATCGCTTGCCCGACGTCTAGATAGGGCGCGCTCTCATTGACAAAGCGTTGCCCGAAGCGATCCACAAGGATAGCTCCCGGAAGTCCTTTTTCAATCACCAAGAGCCATGCGTATTCAGACCCTGGGAGCAGCGTGACCGGATTCCACCACAAGTGCTCCATCAACCCGAGGGCAGCCCCGTGCGCTTCAGCCATGTGGAGCACCTCGCCCGTATCGGTCATGGCCACGGCGCTCCAATCCGGGTCTGAGGGCGCTCGGTGAAAGCGTTGGCGCCAGGCTCGGTTGCGCGCGAAGCCTCCTGCGGTCAAAATAAGGCCTTGTCGCACCTGGATCCGAAGCACCCCATCCGGATGACGCACCACCGCGCCTTCAACTTTGCGGCCTTGTACGATGATGTCTTCCAGCCGCGTTTCGAGCCAGAGGGGGACGCGACGGTCGCGTAAGGAGCGGTAAAGCCGCGCGACCAGTGCGTTGCCCAAAGTGAGACGCGGGTCGCGGCCATGAGGCCCCTTAGGCTGCATAATGTAACGCAGCAAGTGGGTTGCGACGGTGAATAGACCATGCCACCGTTGAGTGACCGCGCGGTGCGCTTCCTCCGCGGTGAGCATCACGCGGCCGAGGACCATCTCTTGGGGATGAGGTGGGTGCAAGCGTGTCGCATCCGCCCCAAGCGCGCGCAGAGGATAGGGCTCAGGTTCTAGGCTACGTCCACCCGGAAGGCCGCCGGGCTGTTCAGGATAGTAATCCGGATATTGGGTGAGCACGCGAGCCCGGTAATACGTGCCTCGAAGCAGATAGGTAACCATACGCGGCGCGTAGGTCACATAAGTACGTAACATGTCACCATCGCCTGCGCCGGGCAGGCTGTGCAGATAGGTTAGGGCTTGCTCTGGGCTGTCATTGAGGTTGTGGGCGCTCATTAAGGGATGATTGGGGATCCACAGGGCGCCGCCGGACATCGCGGTGGTCCCGCCGAAGACGGGCGCTTTTTCAATGAGCAAAGTGCGCGCGCCGCGGTCGTGCGCGACCAAGGCCGCGACCATCCCCGCTCCCCCGGAGCCAACAACCAGGACGTCGACGGTCATATCCCACAAGGTCATGCTTGACTTCCTCCCCAAGCCCAGTGGCACACCTGGCCGCGGGCAAGGTAAGGTGATTGCCGGAGCAGATAGGCGCGCACGAATGGGCGCGCGACTCGGATGAAAGGACGCCATTTCTTTACCGCGTGATTCAATTCTGCTAAGTAATCGCGTGCGAAAGTCCGCGTTTGATATGCCAGCACAGCCTGACTTTCGGTTGTGTCAAGCCAATCCGTTGGGTAAGGGATGGGGCTAAACGCGGCTTCAGGTAACATGCCCACGCCGATGGTCTCCATGATGGCGCGAACCATATCGCGATAAATAAGCTGATTCTCCGGCCCGCCGCCAATGTGCCATATGCGGCCCCAAGCTGCCTCGGTTTCGAGCGCGTTGGCTACAGCCAGTGCTACGTCACGACGGTGGATAAATTCGATGCGGTTATCCAACGGAACGTCGAACATGCCAGGATCGGTGATCAGGCGAACGGGTAACGCGGCCGCGAGGCGAAAAATGCTCCACGTTAGGCCTGAAGTGCGAACCAGGCGCTCGGCCAGCACTTTGTGCCGGGCATAGTGCTCGATGGGCGAAGGCAGCTCGTTCACTCGCCTGGGCGGAGGCATGTGCATGGTGCGCCCGTATACATGCAGAGAAGAGGTAAACAAAAACCGAGGGGGCTTTGGTTGTTCTTGGGCTGCTGCGATCAAGGCTTGAGTGCCGCCTAAGTTCGCTCGTCGCGCCCAGGTGGGGTCTTCCTCGCTGCTTCGCCCTGTGGCTGATAGCCGCGGAATAACGAACGCGAGGTGCACAATGACATCAACGCCGGGCACTGCGGCGTGCACGGTCGCGGGGTCTGCGATATCACCCCAGATAAAGCTCACGTGCGGGTAGCGCCGAGCCCGCGCTCGGGTGGTTGGATTAGGGCGTTCGAGCGCGCGCAGCTGGTATCCGCGTGCTGTCAACTCGTCTAACACGGCTTGTCCCAGGTTCCCCAGTGCGCCGGTTACGAGCACCGTGGTCATGTCTTAGTCTCCAGTATGGAGGAGGTTGTGTCCGAGGATAGCAAGCAGCGCAGCCCCATGCGAATCATGGCCGGGTCTTCGGGCCCGGGGGCTTGTAAGACCGTCCGTAACAGCACACCCGTCGCGAAGGCTACGAGCGCGCGGGCTCGGATGCTCGGGTTAGGGCAGCCGATGTTCGCCAGGTAGTCCGTAAGCAAAGCTTCGAAACGTCGGAAGGGTTCTGCGACTTGAGGCCAGACCTTAGGATCGTGTGCAGCTTGATGCCAAAAGGCGAGCAGCAGAGGGATGCGTTCACGCGTATCCTGGAGCGCTTGTATAAAGGTGGTGACCATCGCGTCCAGTGCAGTTTCTACGTCGGGTGCAGCCGCGAGAGCTGTGCGCAAGCCATTCTCTAAACGCTGGACCCAGGCCTGAAGGACGGCGAGGAAGATGGCCTGTTTGGATGGGAAGTGATGGTAGAACGCGCCTTTGCTCACGCCCGCGCGTTGGCAGATTTCCGCGACACTAACCGCGTCATAGCTGCTTTGAGCGAAGGCCTCCTCTGCAGCTTGGAGCAAACGGTGATATGTGGCCTGGCTACGAGCTTGTCGGGGTGTCATGGGTTTTTTTGCCTCCGAAGCAATGCAAAAACATTCCGACCGGTCGGTATGATTGTACCACAGGCCCATCTTTCTCAGCCGCGCGAGGCGCAGACCCTCCAGCCACCATTTCACCCACACCATCACGACCAAGTAAATTTTGGCTTCGAGTACGCGCTGAAGTTCTTGCGGGTGCACGTCACGTAAATCCTGTAACAGAAGCCCATGCCGCGGGCGGCGGAATCTAGCCCCGGGCTTCCAGCCCATGATGCCTGTGACACGTTTTTGCGTACACCCCACTGCCCGGGTGCAGGCAAATCTCGTAGAAGCCCATGCCGCGGGCGGCTGGACGCGTGCCGGACCCGCGGGCGGCTGAACCCGCCCGCTATCCTCGCCGTTCCATGCCCCGCGCGCCTCGCGCGTTGGGCTGAACTAGCCGCGTGCAATTTTATGCAAACTAGCCGCAGGCTGAAGCCCGCGGCGCCCGCGGCTTGCGAGCGCGATCTCACGCAATGCGCAATACGATTTTGCCCATCTGCTCTCCCCGGGCCAGGCGCTCCTGCGCGGCGCGGGCCTCCGCGAGGGGGTAGATGCGGTCGATCACCGGCCGCAACCGGCCCGCGAACACCAAACGCATAACCTCGCGGAAATCGCGCTGCGGCGACATGGTCGAGCCAATTACGGATAAGTGTTTGCCAAAAATGTAGCGATTATCAATCTCGAACTTAGGCCCACCTGTATTCCCGACGGTCAAGATTCGCCCACCTTTGCGAGCCGCCTTGAAGCTCAGGGGAAAGGTGGTGCCCACGTTGTCCACGACCACGTCAACCCCCCGATTCCCCGTGGCCTGCCGCACGGCTTTGTGCCAAGCCGGTGTTTCGCTACGGTCAATGAGCACATCCGCGCCAAGTTCGCGCGCTAAGCGCAATTTAGCCTCGTTGGAGCCGACCACAATAACGTACGCGCCCACGAGCTTCGCGATTTGAATGCTCGCGGTGTTGACGCCACCGGACGCGCCGACGACCAGCACCCATTCACCTGGACGTAGCTGCCCCCGAGTGACGAGGGAATGCCACGCGGTCTGGAATACCAGGGCCGCCGCCGCTGCCTGGGCCAAGTCAAAGCCCTCGGGTACAGGGAATGCGTTGACTTCGGGAACAACCACGTACTCCGCGTAGGTGCCCGGCCGCGTCTCGCCCAGCAGCTGCCAGTGCTCGCACATGTTATCCAGGCCCGCGAGGCAATACTCGCACCGCCCGCAACCGATGTTCGGGTTAAGCACCACGCGCTCGCCCACGCGCGCGGGGTCAACGCCTGGGCCCACCGCATCGATCACACCGGCGCCATCAGCCCCCAGGATGTGCGGATAATGCAGGCGCAAGCCCGGCCAACCTTCGCGCACCCACAAGTCCAAACGGTTGAGCGCGGCATAATGCAATCGAACCCGCACCTCGCCGGGGCCCGGCTCAGGGTCCGGGAGCTCGCCAAATTGCAACACCTCAGGGCCACCATGTTCCATAAGGTAGACCGCTTTCATGGGTTGCCTCCTTGCGCGTCAAGCGCGGCAGAGTTCGAAGACGACGTGCCATTATCCTCCAGGGCCCGCCGTAAAGCGAAAATCTCATCGCGCAAGGCCGCGGCTTTCTCGAACTCCAAGGCTTCGGCCGCGGCGCGCATTTGGGCCTCAAGCATGGCGATGCGAGCGCGCAGGGTCTCGGGGTCTGCGCTCGAAGCCGGGGACGCGCTGTACGGCGCCCGTGCTTCCGCCACCCGGGTTGATGCGGCCGTGGACGCTCGCTCTTGGGCTACCCGGTCAGTCAGGTCTTGCACAGGCTTGACGATAGGTTGTGGTGTGATGCCGTGCTCTCGGTTATAAGCCAGCTGGATCGCTCGGCGTCGTTGGGTCTCTTCGATGGCCGCGCGCATCGCGTCGGTGATGCGGTCCGCGTACATGATGACTTTGCCGTGCACGTGCCGCGCGGCCCGTCCGATGGTCTGGATTAGAGCCGTCGTGGAGCGCAAGAAGCCCTCTTTGTCCGCGTCTAGGATGGCGACCAGGGAAACTTCCGGCAGGTCGAGGCCCTCGCGTAGCAGGTTAATGCCCACAACCACATCGTATTTACCCAAACGCAAATCGCGCAAAATGCCGACGCGCTCAAGGGTGTCGATTTCGGAATGCAAATAGTAGGCTCGGATGCTGTGCTCTTGCAGATATTCGGCCAAGCGCTCAGCCATCCGCTTGGTCAGGGTGGTGACCAAGGCTCGCTCGCCGCGCGCGACCCGGGCACGGATCTCGCCGATGAGGTGGTCGATTTGCCCGTGCGTGGGCCGCACCTCGATCTCCGGGTCAGGAATGCCCGTAGGCCGGATAAGCTGCTCAACAACCTGTTGAGCCTTGGTCATTTCATACGGCCCCGGCGTCGCGCTGGTGTAAATGGTATAACCCATGCGAGCTTCAAATTCCTCAAAGGTCAAGGGGCGGTTATCCAGCGCGCTCGGCAGACGGAAGCCATATTCCACCAAAGTTTCCTTGCGCCGACGGTCGCCGTGGTACATGGCGCGAATCTGGGGGATAGTCATGTGGGACTCGTCGATGACCAACAGGTATTCATGCGGCATGTAATCCATCAGGGTCCACGGCGGCGAGCCGGGCGGACGCTGCTCCAGGTGGCGGGAGTAGTTCTCAATGCCCTTGCAATACCCCATCTCGCGGAGCATCTCCAGGTCGTACCGGGTCCGTTGCTCCAGGCGTTGGGCTTCGAGCAAACGTCCTTGGGCCTTGAACCACGCGACGCGCGCCGCCAGTTCCTGTTCGATATCAGCAATGGCTTTTTTCAGCTTTTCTTCCTCGGTCAAATAGTGCTTGGCCGGGAAGATCTGCAGGCTCATATGCACCGCGCGGCGTTGCCCGCTGACCAAGTCCACTTCCACAATGCGCTCAACCTCGTCGCCGAAGAAGGTGATACGGTATAAGGTATCGTCCAGATACGCGGGCACGACCTCCAAGGTATCGCCCCGTACCCGAAAGACACCGGGTTTGAGCTCATAATCGTTGCGCTGATATTGGGCTTCAACCAGCTGGCGCAACAACGCCTTGCGCCGGTAGATCTGACCCACTTCCAGGTGGATAACTCCACGGCCGTACGCCTCCGGACTGCCCAGGCCGTAGATCGCGGAGACTGAGGCTACGATGATCACATCCGACCGGGTCATGAGCGCGGTGGTTGCGGCCAGGCGCAGTCGGTCGATCTCCTCGTTGATGTCCGTATCTTTTTCGATGTAGAGGTCCTGCTGCGGGATATAGGCTTCAGGTTGGTAGTAGTCGTAGTAGGAAACAAAATACTCAACGGCATTCTCGGGGAAGAAGGCTTTGAACTCCGCGTACAGCTGGGCCGCGAGGGTTTTGTTATGAGCGAGCACCAACGTCGGCAGTTGGACCTGCTCAATAACTTTCGCGACGGTAAACGTCTTGCCCGTGCCCGTGGCGCCGAGCAAAACTTGGTGCTTATAGCCCTGGCGGATGCCGTCCACCAGGCGCTGGATGGCCTGGGGCTGGTCACCGGTCGGCTCATAGGGCGCGTGCACCCGAAAGCGTGGCATACTACCCCCTTACGTGGTCTTCAGGGTGCAGGCGGGATGAGGCTTGGCAAAAATTGGAACAGGCGAGGGCTTTCATCCTTAAGGATTGTGGTTGCGACATCATAGGACGCGGTTCGCACCCAGCGACGAGGCTGCATCGCGGGCACATTTATGGCCTGACGCCAAGGTAAGAACCACTGAGGAGCTGCTTGGGCAAAGGCTTCAATAGCCCGCCGTTTGACTTCCAACGCATCGCGATGCACTTTGAATACTGAGGTGTCGTGCAAACGTTGTTGCCACCAAGGTAACGCGGGATCTGCGTACACCATCCCTTGCGGTAACAAGAAAAGCGTCGCGACCTGCCAAAGGTTGGGAGATACGTCTCGACCAAGCACATTGACTAAACGCGTGCCTCGAGTACGCGGCTTGAGTAGAGATTTGATCGAATAGCCCCCTTGCCCATCGACGAACAACAGATCCCATTCTCGGGTTTCCGTTCCCCGATGACGGATGGGCAAATGGCAAGCCCGCATCACCGAACCTAGGATGATTTCCAGCGCGCCACCAACGACGAAGCGGTTCTCACGAATCGCGGTATCGTATCGGGCATAAAGCGCGCGTACGGCATTGAGAAATTCCTCCTGGAGCACTATATTAGGCTGAAAGCAGGCTTTGAATTTCTGGAATTCCTCACGTTCACGCTGGAATGAAGCCATGATACACCTCCCTTTATGTGCATCTGGGTCCTAGTGCTGTTTTTCAGGAACGTCGGGCTGGCCGACCCGAACCGTGTCGCGTCTTCGCGCCAGCGCGACGGCGTTTGAGGTAGCCTCGGGGCGCGTTCAAGGGGATTTTTTCGAACCGTGCGACCAGCTGTTCAGCCCGCACCTGCAGCGGCTCCGCGAGCCGCTGGTGGGCGTACTGGACATACTTGGCGACAATGTCATAACCCACCGCGTGCCGCCCCAAGGCCAACGCGACCTTCGCGGTCTGGCCAGAGCCAAGAAAGGGGTCAAGGATCACATCGCCGGGGTAAGAGAAGAACTGAATCAGGCGGTATGGAATCTCTTCAGGGAACGGTGCAGGGTGGTTCAGCTGCCCCGGCGGCACCGGAGCGATATGCCAGATATTGTTCGCGAGCTCTTGCACAAAAAGCTCATCAATGGGCATCTTTGCTGGCTCACGACGCGCAGGGTCTACCTGCCGATAAAGGGGCGGCCCGGGCTTGCGAAAGAGCAGAATATATTCCGTCATGATATTTGGACGGTAATAACCCGGATACGGATGCTGAATAAACACGCCGGCTCGTTTCACACCGGCGGTCGTTTTGTGCCAGATGATATCTTGGTGAAATTCCCACCCCGCGCGGACCAAACGCGTGGTCAAATCAAAAGGGAGGGGATATAAACGGCCTTGATGCAATACCGTACCGACGACAATGGCCAACGTCCCGCCCGGCCGGGTAACCCGGCGTACTTCATCGAAAATGCGCACCATCCAGTCGAGGTAAGCCTCGTAATCTTGAGGACCGTATTCACGCGAACGATAAAAGGCCTGCTCATCTTCAGCATATTTGTCATAATCGATGGCGTTCCAGTAAGGCGGTGATGTAACTGTCAAGGTAATGCTTTCATCCTCCAGCTCAGGCATCGTCTCGCTTGAACCTACATAGAGGCGCGCGGAAACAGGGCCGAACAAAGTAGGACGTTCGAACGTAAACCCCGGCCGGGACGGGCGGATCTGCTTGGGCATCGAGGTCCCTCAAACCATCTTCATGCAACGAAAGTAAGCCCCTTGAGTGTTTTCATTCTACCATCCTCTAGCCCCAGGGTTCATCAGGACAGATTGCAGACCTCTCGCAACCAACCCTCTTTTAACCTGACTTTTTGCAAACCGAAAAATCCGACCCTAGCCCCTAAGGGCTTTGGAGTAAAATAAGAATGTACATAAGCCAAAGCACCCACGTGAAGCGTTGGATTTTCGCTCCTCAGCCCCCGAGAGTCGTGGGAGCAGTTCTGGAATTGTTAGGAGGCGATGATGAGTACGCCGCATTATGTAACCGTAGACGGGAATGAGGCTACAGCCAACGTAGCCTATCAAGTAAGCGAAGTGATCGCGATCTATCCCATTACGCCCGCTTCACCCATGGGGGAGCTCGCGGACGCGTGGGCCGCGCAAGGCCGACCCAATATCTTTGGCACGGTGCCCAAAGTCGTGGAGATGCAAAGTGAGGCCGGCGCGGCTGGTGCTGTACATGGCGCACTGCAAGGTGGCGCGCTGACCACCACCTTTACCGCGTCGCAAGGCTTGCTCTTGATGTTGCCCAATATGTATAAAATCGCGGGTGAACTGACGCCCGCGGTCTTCCATATTGCCTCGCGCTCCATTGCCGCGCAAGCCCTCTCGATCTTCGGCGATCATCAGGACGTGATGGCGGCCCGGGCGACGGGTTTCGCCATGCTGTTCTCTTCGTCGGTGCAAAGCGCGCAGGATATGGCCCTGATCGCGCATGCCGCGACCCTGGAGGCCCGCGTGCCCTTCCTGCACGTGTTAGAAGGTTTCCGCGTTTCACATGAGATCAATAAGATTGAACAGGTTACGGAAGAACAAATCCGGGCCATGATCGACATGGACCTGGTACGGGCCCATCGCGAGCGCGCGATGAAGCCCGAGAACCCCTTCATCCGGGGTACCTCCCAAAATCCAGATGTCTACTTCCAGGCCCGGGAAACGGTCAACCCATACTATCTCGCCGTGCCCGAGATCGTGCAGCGCACCATGGACAAGTTCGCCCAACTTACAGGCCGGCAATACCACTTATTCGAGTACTACGGTCATCCCGAAGCCGATCGGGTGATCGTGCTCATGGGTTCGGGCTCCGAGGCTGTGGCCGACACCATCGACTACCTCATGGCCCAGGGCGAAAAAGTCGGCATGGTACGGGTGCGGCTCTTCCGCCCCTTCTCGGTCGAACACTTTATCCAGGCCCTGCCGCCGACCGTGCGCCGTATCGCGGTCCTCGACCGAACCAAAGAGCCCGGCTCTTTGGGCGAACCCCTCTATTTGGACGTGGTCGCCGCGATCAACGAAGCCCTCGAGGCCGGGACGGCGCCCTTCCAGGAGCGCCCCGTGATCGTGGGCGGCCGCTATGGCCTGTCATCCAAGGAATTCACGCCCGCGATGATCAAGGGCATTTACGATGAACTAGCCAAGGAGCGACCCAAGAACCACTTCACTGTGGGTATCATCGACGATGTAACCCACACCAGCCTGGACTACGATCCGGACTTTGATATTGAGACCTTCCACGACCCCAAGCGCTTCCGCGGCCTGTTCTATGGCCTGGGTTCGGATGGCACCGTGGGCGCAAATAAGAACAGCATTAAGATTATCGGAACCGAAACCGATAACTGGGCTCAAGGCTATTTCGTGTATGACTCAAAGAAGTCGGGCACGGTTACGGTTTCGCACCTCCGCTTCGGGCCTAAGCCCATCCGGGCGCCTTATTTGATCCGCAAGGCGAACTTCGTCGCGTGCCACCAGTTCCACTTCCTCGAGCGCATCAACGTCCTCAAGCACGCGGAAGAAGGTGCAACCTTCTTGCTCAACAGCCCCTACGGCCCGGATGAGGTCTGGAACTACCTGCCCCGAACTATCCAGGAGGAAATTATCCGCAAGAAGCTTAAGTTTTATGTCATTGACGCGTACAAGGTGGCCCGCGAGGTCGGCCTGGGGCGCCGCATCAACACCATTATGCAGACCGCGTTCTTCGCCATCAGCGGCATTCTGCCCAAGGATGAGGCCATCGCACGCATTAAAGACGCGATCCGCAAGACCTATGGCATCAAGGGCGAAGACGTAGTGCAACAGAACTTCGCCGCGGTTGATGCCGCGCTCGATCATTTGCACGAAGTCCAGGTACCGAACGAGGTGACCTCGGACTTCGACTTGCGGCCGCCTATCATTGGGCCCGCGCCCGAGTTCGTGCGCAACGTGCTGGGCAAGATGATCGCGGGCGAAGGTGACAGCCTGCCCGTGAGTGTCCTGCCCGCGGACGGCACCTATCCCAGCGGCACGACCAAGTACGAGAAGCGCAACATCGCGCTCGAAATCCCCGTGTGGGAACCGGACCTGTGCATCCAGTGCGGCAAGTGCGTGATCGTCTGTCCGCACGCGGTGATTCGAGCCAAGGTTTACGACCCCAAGTACTTGGAAGACGCGCCGCCCACGTTCAAACACACCGAGGCCAAATGGCGGCAGTTCAAGGGTATGGCCTACACCATCCAGGTCTCGCCCGAAGATTGTACAGGCTGCGCCCTGTGCGTGGAATACTGCCCGGTTGTCGATAAGCATGACCCCAACCGCAAAGCCCTTAACATGCAACCACAGCCGCCGCTGCGCAAACAAGAGGCCGAAAATTGGGACTTCTTCCTGCAATTGCCCGAGGTGGACCGCAGCCAGGTCAAACACAGCGCGGTCAAGGACGTGCAGCTGCTCGAACCGCTGTTCGAGTTCTCGGGCGCGTGCGCAGGCTGCGGGGAGACACCCTACATCTCGCTACTGACCCGACTCTTCGGCGACCGGCTCATCGTGGCCAACGCGACAGGTTGCTCATCCATCTACGGCGGCAATTTGCCCACCACACCGTGGACGTACAACCGCCAAGGCTTAGGCCCTGCATGGAACAACTCCCTCTTTGAAGACAACGCGGAGTTCGGCCTGGGGCTGCGTCTCGCGGTAGATAAGCTGCGAGATATAGCCGAAGACTTGCTCCGTCGCCTCGCGGAACGCGTGGGTACTCAGCTGGCCGACGAAATCCTTACCGCGGATCAGCGCACAGAAGAGGGCATCCGCGCTCAACGGGAACGGGTCGTGGCTTTGCGCCGTCGGCTACAGCAATTAGACCCCGAGAGCGACCCTGCCGTACGCGACCTCATGCTGTTAGCCGATTACCTGGTCCGCAAGACGGTATGGATTATCGGTGGCGATGGCTGGGCCTACGACATCGGCTTTGGCGGCTTGGATCACGTCCTCGCCTTAGGTTACGACGTCAACATCTTGGTGTTGGATACGGAAGTGTATTCCAACACCGGCGGGCAAACCTCCAAAGCCACCCCGCGCGCGGCTATGGCCAAGTTCTCCATTGCGGGTAAGAACACGCCCAAGAAAGACCTGGCTTGGATGGCCATGAGCTACGGCCATGTGTACGTAGCCACGGTCGCGATGGGCGGCAACGATACCCAGACGGTCAAAGCCTTCCTCGAAGCCGAGTCCTACCACGGTCCGAGCCTGATCATCGCGCACTCGCCGTGCATCGCACACGGCTATGATCTGCGCTACGGCGCGCATCACCAGAAGCTGGCCGTGCTTTCGGGCTACTGGCCGCTCATCCGCTTTGACCCGCGGCGCATGCTCCAGGGCAAGAACCCGTTGCAAATCGACTCCAAGGTCAAAGAGCCGCTGGAGAAGTACATCCTCACCGAACGGCGCTTCAGCCAGCTGGTCAAGATGCGGCCCAAAGAGGCCGAAGAACTCTTGGCCGAGCTCGAAGCGGACGTGCGACGACGCTGGCGCA
>JAADFA010000139.1 GCA_013153135.1 Chloroflexota bacterium | reverse complement strand
GAGCCGCTTTTTTATCGTGTTTTTCGCTCATCCATGGAAAGGAGGGAATTCATGACAAAAGACCGATCGATGGAGGAGATGCGAGAAACTTTAGCGCAAGAACTCTGCCGCGGCTTCGGCAGCCCGGTCTATTCCTTTTTGGTCGTGCTCGCGTTCGCCCTCGGCATCGGGATAGGTTATTTGATCTGGCGACAGCCTACCACAGCACATATCGGTCCTACACCGCCTCCCGCCGCTGAAGTCCCCCCGACAGCCACCGCAGCCCCCGCGCGGCCGAAGCCTACCAACACGCCCAAACGCTACAACGTTTCGCCCGACGATGACCCAGCCCTGGGCCCCGAGGACGCGCCAATCCTTATCATCGAGTTCTCCGATTATCAATGCCCCTACTGCCGACGCTTTCGGCTGGAAACTTTAGACAAAATCCTCGAAAATTACGGCGATAAGGTCCGCTTCGTATATCGGGACTTCCCCCTCGAGCAAATCCACCCGTATGCGGTCTCCGCGGCCATCGCGGCTGAATGCGCGGATGAGCAGGGCAAATTCTGGCCTTATCATGATAAACTGTTCGAGGGCGGCAGGTTTGGCGATGAGGTTTATATGCAATACGCGGAAGAGCTGGGCCTGGATATTGATGAGTTTGAGCGTTGCATCAAGGAACAGCGCTATTTGGACGAGGTGATGAAGGACCTGCAAGATGGCCTCGAAGCCGGGGTACGCGGCACGCCCACCTTCTTTATCAACGGCATTCCGCTGGTAGGTGCGGTGCCTTACTCGTACTTTCAACAGATCATTGAGCAAGAACTGGAACGGTTGCAGCAGAAGTAAGCCATGGCTCGACGTGCGAACCACGACTTATTGACCGACCTGCGTATCGCGGCCCGGTTCGGGCATCCTGACGCGCTGGATGAGGTGCTAGCGCGTCTGATGGATGACCCTTCCATCGCGGGGAACCGGGTTCTGCCAGCCACGCGCGTGCAACGCGAACTCGTGCCCCTGGGCTGGGCGCTGGCCGAGGGTGCGGTTGACGACGCGTACCTGCATTCGCTGGTCCAATCGCCCTACGCGGCCTACCGTGCCCTCGCGGCCGTGGCCCTGGCGCGACGCCAAGGGCAGGCCCCCAACACCGAGCGCGGCCGTGCCTTGGAACGACTCGCCCGAGACCCGCGTGAAGAAGTCCGCGTGGCCCTGCGCACCGCCTTGGAACGAGGTGCGCGCGAAGGCTGGCCTGGCCTCGCGGCCTGGGTGCGCGGCTGGCTCACGCGCGCCCAGCCGCCCCTATCCCCCCGGGCCCGGGCCCTTGCGCTCACCCTCGCAGCCGAGGTGTTGCCCGAAACCGAGCTCTGGCCTATGCTCGCCCACGTGCCTAATATGGACGACGCGCGCGTGCAGGATGCATTGGTCCACGCGTTTCAACGCCTCGCGCGGCATAACCCGGACGAAGCCCTCGCGCGGCTCGAGGCGTGGTGGCGCACACGACGCTGGCCGCCCATGCTCGTCGCGCGAGCCATGAGTGGGCCCTGGCTCGCGGCCGTATGGCCGCGCGGGCAAGACTTGTTGCGCGCGCTCTATCATAAGTATGGACGTCGCCGCTGGCTGACCCAGCCCTTGAAAATGCTGGTACGGGAGGGCGTCATCGACAACGTGGACGCGCTGCTCCAAACCTGGGAGGCCAAAGGCGCGTGAACGCGGTCATCGGCTTGATCGCGGATACACACATACCCGATGCCGCCCGCGCCTTGCCCGTCGCGGTCGAGCGGGTGTTTCGGAGTGCGGGGGTATGTTGCATTCTGCATGCGGGCGATATCATCGTGCCCTCGGTGCTGCAACGTCTCGGAGCCCTCGCGCCGGTCTATGCAGTCCGGGGGAACCGGGATATGTTCGCGGGCCGTGACCTGCCGCGACAACAAGAGCTCACCCTGCACGGCGTGCGCATCGGCTTGACCCACGGCCACGGGCCTTGGCGTCGCTATCTGAAGGACAAACTCGGCTACCTGGTGTTACGTCGCGCACCGGCGTACACGACGTACATCCAGCGGGCTCTGGCGACCTTCCCCCAGGCCGACGTCGTTGTCTTTGGGCATACGCATTACCCTTGCGTGGGCCGCTTTGAGGGGCGCTGGGTGATCAACCCCGGTTCCCCGCTGGGCCGGGACGCGGTTCCGGGCTCCGTCGGGCTGCTGCACGTGCGCAACGGCTACGTACTGCCCGAAATCGTGTTTTTGCCCGCGGCCACCAAACAAAATCCCCGTGCGCGGCGTACAATGAATACGTAACCAGCCCCATGGAACTCGCCTGAGGGGAGAAGCAACGGTGACAACTCGGGTCTATCCCTTTACTGCGATTGTTGGTCAAGAACGCTTGAAGCGGGCCCTGCTGCTGAACGCGGTCGACCCCGGCCTGGGCGGGGTGCTGATCCGCGGGCAGCGCGGTTCGGGCAAATCCACGGCCGCGCGGGCCCTGGCCGCGCTGCTCCCGCCCATCCGCGTGGTACGGGGATGCCGCTTTCACTGCGACCCCGACCGACCGACCACCTGGTGCAGCGAATGTCAGGCACGCGCCGCGGCGGGCGAGGTTTTTGAGGTCGACGTCATCCCCACGCCCTTTGTCAACCTGCCCCTGGCCGCAACCGAGGAGCGCGTGGTCGGCACGCTGGACATCGAACGCGCGTTGCAAACCGGGCATCGTCACTTTGAGCCCGGCCTGCTCGCCCAGGCCAATCGCGGCGTGCTCTACATCGACGAGGTCAACCTGCTGGACGACCACTTGGTCGACCTGCTGCTCGATGTGGCTGCGATGGGTGTCAATTACGTGGAACGGGAGGGGGTTTCCTTCCAACACCCCGCACGGTTCATCCTCATCGGCTCCATGAACCCCGAGGAGGGCGACCTGCGGCCCCAGCTGCTGGACCGCTTCGCGCTGGTGGTGCAGGTGGAAGGCCTGACCGATCCGCACCAACGCGCGCTCGTGATGGAGCGTCACCTCGCGTTTGAGCAGGACCCCGAAGGCTTTTACGCACAATGGCGCGCGGCCGAAGACGCGCTGCGTCAACGTCTGATGGCCGCGCGGGAACGCCTCGCGCGCGTGCAGCACACACCCGAAGACCTGCTCACCATCGCGGGCCTGACCACCGCGTACGACGTCGAAGGCCACCGGGCCGACCTGGTGATTTTGCGCGCGGCCCGGGCCAATGCCGCGCTCGAGGGCCGGGACGCGATCACCGCGAAGGATATCCTGCTTGCAGCCGAGCTGGCCCTGCCCCATCGCATCCAACGGGATCCCCTCGAGCCGGTCTCCTTTGAGTTGGAAGACCTGGCCGCGCAGATGGAGAAAGCGCAACGCCATGCCCGGCGCTTACGCCGCATGGACGACGCAGCGGCACAAATCCAGGCAAAAAAAGCGCCGCCGGGGCCGGAGCCGAAACCGTCGCGGTAAGCGGTGCCGGCCCCTTGCACCACGTGTACGCGCCCCAACCCGGCGTGACCAGCGAGGCCGACGCGGAGCAC
>JAADFA010000108.1 GCA_013153135.1 Chloroflexota bacterium | reverse complement strand
GCGCGCGCCAACTGCCGCGCGCGCTTGCGGCTATCGGCCACGGCCTTTTGGGTGACCGCGCACGTGTTGAGCACGGCCACGTCCGCCTGGCTGGGGTCCGCGACCAGTTCGTGCCCCGCGGCCCGAAACGCGCGGGCCATGCGCTCGATCTCGGCTTGGTTCAGGCGACAGCCCAACGTGTCGAGATAAATACGCATCCGACCCTTATCCTGCTTGGGGTGCGTTCAGTATAGTATACGTTGATCATGCTTGTTTCCCTGCGGCGTGAGCCTGCCACGCAGCGATTCTAACAAACTTCTTATGTGCCGCGTCTCGCAGGCGGGGTATAATCAGAAGCAAGATTGAAATCATTCTAAATAAGGAGGTCGATCATGACCGAGACTGTAGCCCGGATGCCCTTGTTAGGTGATCCTTTCCCCAAGATGACGGTGCAAACAACCCATGGGCCGTTGACGTTGCCTGATGATATGAAGGGCTCCTGGTTTGTGCTCTTTAGCCATCCCGCGGACTTTACGCCGGTCTGCACCACCGAGTTCCACGCGTTCCAATCCTTGTACCCTAAATTCAAGGAGTTGGGTGTCAAGCTGATCGGTTTGTCAGTGGATCAGGTGTTCTCGCATATTAAATGGATGGAGTGGATCGAGGAAAAGCTCGGTACCAAGATTGAGTTCCCTATCATCGCTGCGAATGAAGAGGTTGCCCACAAGTTGGGCATGATTCATCCAGGCAAAGGCTCAAGTACGGTGCGGGCGGTCTTTATTGTGGATGATAAGGGTATTGTGCGTTTAATCCTTTACTATCCGCAAGAGATTGGCCGCAATATGGATGAGATCTTGCGCGCGATCAAGGCGTTGCAGGTGTCAGATAAGTATGGTGTAGCAACTCCCGCGAATTGGCCGAACAACGCGCTGATCGGCGATCGAGTCATTGTACCGCCCGCCACAACTGTGGACGAGGCCAAGAAGCGCCTTGAAGAGTACGAGTGTTACGATTGGTGGTTCTGCCATAAGCCGAATCCTGAGGCGTAAACCTAACCCTTGGAAGACAACAGCGCGCCGGCAAAACGCCGGCGCGTTGTTTTTCTACATGGGTTTTGGTCAGCGCGGCGGGTTTAAGTCCCGAAGCGGATGAGGATCACGTCCCCGTCTTGGATTACGTAGTCTTTGCCTTCGAGCCGAATCTTGCCCTGACCGCGCGCGGTAGCCCAATCGCCGAGGGCCATGAGCTCGTCAAAGGGGATGACCTCGGCGCGGATAAAACCTTTCGCCAGGTCCGTATGAATGGCCGCGGCGGCATCCAGCGCGGTACTCCCGCGGGGCAGGGACCAGGCACGGGCTTCTTTTTCCCCCACGGTGTAAAAGGTGATTCGATCTAAAAGTTCGTACGACAAGCGGATGAGGCGCGCTTGGCCTGTTTCTGTTAAGCCAAATTCTTCCCGAAAATACGCGGCATCTTCCGGATCCAGTTGCGCTAATTCCATCTCCAGCCGCCCCCGCAGCCAGGCGACCTTCGTACGCTCGGGGTGAGGCAGGACAATCTCAGGCGGATCCCCTTCGTCATCCAGGTTTAGCAGGATGAGCAATGGCTTGCGCGTAAGCAGGCCAAATCCGCGTAAAAGACGTTCTTCTTCCGCACTTAGCGCAACAGCACGCAAGGGGATGTCTTGACTGAGAGCATCGTAGAGCCGTTGAAACACAGCTTCTTCGCGCGCGAGCACCTCTTTGGGCCGTGCACCTTTTTGGCGTTCTTCCTGGATGCGCGCCAAGCGCCGTTCTACGGTCATCAGGTCGTGAAGCAAGAGCTCCTGTTCAAGCAGGTCAACATCTCGCTGCGGCGCTACATGACCCAACGGGTGCGGGACCGCAGGATTCGGAAACGCGCGCACCACGTGCACCAGCGCGTCCATCTGCTGCAAGATGTTCCGCAACGCGCCAGGCAGCTCGCCCGTGGCCTTGCCCGAAAGCCCCGCAATGTCGGCGTAAGTAATGGTGGCATATGTGCGCTTCCGAGACCCAAAGCGTTCCGCCAGAGCATCGACGCGCGGGTCGGGCACTTTGACCACCGCGGTGTGAACCTCCACCCGGCCGGTGCTCATGGTCAAGGGAATTCGGCTCCCCGTGAGCGCGTTGAACACTGTCGTTTTGCCGCTCTGGGGAAGGCCGATCAGGCCTAGCTGCATGGTTCGCCTCCTCCATGGGTGTCGAGCGCAACCCGTCTGCTGCTCAAACCGGCTGGATTGTACCAGAAACCTCTGCACACGCTGGGGGCCATGATAAGATTGGTGGCACGTAAACCCTTCCGGGGTTGCGGACGGAGGGCGTGGCATGGGGCCAGCCTGGTTGGCGTCGTTAAACGGGCAGCAGTATGAAGCGGTGACCGCACCGCCTGGGCCTGTGGTCGTGATGGCCGGACCAGGCGCGGGTAAAACGCGTGTACTTACATACCGTATCGCCTACGTGCTCAACCAAGATTGGGCTCGCCCATGGGAAGTGCTCGCGGTCACCTTTACCAATAAAGCTGCGCACGAGATGTACGACCGTCTCGCAAGCATGTTGGGCGAGATGCGCTCACGAGGCCTGTGGGTGAGCACCTTCCATACCTTCGCAGCGCGGCTGTTGCGCCGGGAGGCCCGGCATCTCGATCTACCTTTTGATGAACATTTCGCCATCGCGGACCAAGACGATCAGCTGCGCCTGGTGACCGCGCTCCTCAAACACGAGCTCAACCTGGATGTCAAACGTTACTCACCTAGCACGGTACTGGCCGGGATCGATCGCCTCAAACGCGAGGGCCGCTCGCCTCAGGAGGCTCCACGGCGCAAGGCTTTGGAGACGGTGATCGCGGAGGTATATACGCTGTATGAGCGTGCCTTGCGCGCGAGCAATTTGCTGGACTTTAATGACCTTATCCTGTGGGCCGTGCGCGTGCTGGAGCAGTTCCCCCACGTGCGGGACCAATACCAAACGCGTTTCCAGCACATCTTGGTGGATGAATTCCAGGATACCAACCTAATGCAATATCGCTTGGTCCAGCTGCTGGCATCTGGGCACCGGCGCCTGTTTGTCGTTGGCGACATGGACCAGGCTATTTATCGCTGGCGCGGCGCGGATTATCGTAATCTCGCCCGTTTGGAGCGGGATTTTCCTGATGCGCGAGTGATTTTATTAGAAACCAATTATCGTTCCACTCAGGAAATTCTGAACGTGGCTATGGCCATCTTGGGCCAGGGTCGTGCGCGCTATCGTAAGCATCTTGTCGCACAGCGAGGCCATGGGCCTAAGGTGGTGCTCAAGCAGGTGTTTAGCGAGCGCGAACAGGCCGAATTCGTGGTGCGTATGGCAATGGCTTTGGCCCAACAGCGGGGCATCCCGTTGGACGATATCGCGGTGATGTATCGCACCAATGCCCAGTCTCGGCTGTTGGAAGAGGCTTTAATGCGCTATCAGCTGCCCTATCGCCTGGTGGGCGCGCTGCGTTTTTATGGCCGTCGAGAGATCAAAGACTTGATTGCCTATCTCCGGGTCATCTTTAACCCTGACGATCAGCCCAGTCTGGAGCGCATTGTGAACGTTCCCCCGCGCGGTATTGGACCGCGCACCTGGAGCCGTTGGATCGCGCTGGCTCGTGAGCGTGGCCTTTCGCCCGGCGCGGCCTTGCTCGCTTTGGCCGAAGACCCCGAGCCTTGGCGCGCGGCTTTGCCCACCCGAGCTTTCCGGGCGTTGCGCGCCTTGGCCGAACAGCTGGCCCAATGGCGCTTGCTACGTGAGGAACTTACGCCCCGCCAACTTCTCGACCGAGTCGTCGAAGATATTGGTTATCAAGCTTACCTCCGTGAAACCGGCGACGAAGATGGCCAGCGTTGGGAGAATGTGCAGGAGTTGCGTCGCCTCGCAGCCGAGTTTGACCAAGAGGGCCTGGCCGCGTTTTTGGAGCGCTTAGCGTTGGTTTCAGACCAAGATACTCTGACGGAGGGCGAGGGTTTGACGTTGCTAACCATCCACGCGGCCAAGGGCTTGGAATTTCGCGTGGTCTTTTTGGTGGGCTTGGTTGAACAGATCCTGCCCCACTACCGCTCTATGGAGGACCCAGAGGCCCTGGAGGAAGAGCGGCGCCTACTGTACGTAGGCATCACTCGAGCCAAAGACCTGCTTTACCTACTCGTGCCCCAATACCGGGTAACGTATGCGGGCTACGAACCGGCTGAACCCAGCCGCTTTTTGCACGCGCTCACGCCAGATTTGGTCGACGGCGACTGGGATCGCATCTTTCCTCAGCGCGCGCAAGACCCCGACCGCGCGGCTAACCGACCCATGGCCCCAGGGATGTCTTGGTCGCCCTCTCCCCGCCGTGGCCGTGGGCGGCGTCCACGCTTTCGGGTAGGGGACCGGGTTATCCACCCCCGTTGGGGCGAAGGCGTGGTTGTTGAGGTCGATATGAGTGACGGCGACGAAATCATCGGCGTTCAATTCCCTGATCAGCACGAACCACGCTACCTGTTGGCTGACTTTGTGCAAAAGCTCGATTGAGGGCATGGCCGTTTGCTTCGCTTCCCTAACGGTTGAGCGTGTACCCTAGCCATCCATAATCTGCGAGGGTGCCGCGCCGGTTTATGAGGCATGTTGCACTTTACAGCAAAACCCGCGCGTTTCGCCGAATTTGCTCGTTTGTTCTCTCAGGTGACCAGCCGAATTTCGTGCCCGGGCGCGCGAAGTAGGCTATAATAGGGATATCTGGAGGCGATTATGGCGCAAGGCTCCTCGTTACCTCGTCGCCGGCGCAATGTGGCCCTGCGCATGGGGACCGTCTTGGCCGACCGGTACCGCATCCTGAGCGTGCTGGGCATGGGGGGCATGAGCACGGTATACCTCGCGCAAGACCTTCATTTCCCCCAGGTGAAACGCTTGGTTGCGGTCAAAGAGATGACCATCCCCAGCCCTCGGTTGCGGGACCATGTGCTCAAGGCTTTTCGGCAAGAGGCCGCCATCTTGGCCAGCTTAAGTCATCCGGCCATCCCTACAGTTTACGATTATTTCTCCATCTCTGAACGCGCGTACTTGGTTTTGGAGTACATCCCGGGCGAGACGCTGGAACAGATCCTCAAAAAAGTACGTGGCTTCATCCCGGTCAAGCAGGTGGTCCGTTGGGGCATTGAGCTGTGCGATGTGCTGGATTACCTCCACACCCGCAAGCCCCCCGTCGTCTTTCGGGATATGAAGCCCAGTAATGTGATGTTGCATCGCGAGCAGAAGCGTCTGAAGCTGATTGATTTTGGCATCGCGCGGCTCTTTTCCCCTCAGCGCAAGGGGACCATGATCGGTACGGAAGGCTACGCCGCACCTGAGCAATATAAAGGCGTGCTTTCGCCCTTAGTCGATATTTATGCGTTGGGCGCTACACTGCATCATTTACTTACCAAACGCGACCCGCGCAACGAGCCGCCGTTTTCGTTCAGTGAGCGTCCCATCCGGCGCATCAACCCCGCGGTGCCGCCAGACCTGGAGGCCGTGGTCTACAAAGCGCTGGCTTACGACCCCAAAGACCGTTTTCCATCCGCGCGTGAGATGAAACGCGCCCTTGAGACCGTGCTTGAGCGCTTGGAGCGTCGGGGCGCGCAACCCGTGGATGTGACGACGCAACAGCTGCGCACGCAATCCTTGGACGATTCCCCATGGTCCACCCAGCGCTTGGGCGAGACCGCGGCCGTGGGCTCAGAGACCATGCGCATCGATAAGACGCGCACTATTGGCTCGACCGAGCACCTGCCCACAGGCGATACCACGGTCCATCTCAAAGGTACCTCCGCGGTAGACACGCGCGTGCTCGAAACTGAGCGCGACCGTGGCCGTTCGAGCGCGCGGGCTGCCAGCGCGGGGCCCCAAGTCGAACCAGTATGGGTTTTCGAAACCGAGGACGAAATCCGGGGGAGCCTGCGCTATGTAAAGGGCCTGGTGCTGGTTGGTTCATACGACCACAATGTGTATGCTCTGGACGCGCGCACAGGCGAGATGCGCTGGAAGTTCGCGACCGAAGGAGGCGTGGTTAGCCAGCCCGCGAGTGACGGACGATTTGCGTATTTTGGCTCTCAAGATGGACGCGTCTATGCCTTGCGGTTGAGCGACGCGACGCAAATATGGGTGGCTAACACCCAGGGCCCGGTGCACAGCTCGGCCGCGCTTCACGAGCAGCTGCTCATTATTGGCTCAGACGATGGGCATTTATATGCTTTTCGGGCGCGCACAGGTAGCGTGTTGTGGCGGTTCCCCGCGGGCGCGCCTGTGCGTTCCTCGCCTACGGTCGCGGGTGGCTATATCTACTTCGGCACCGAAGATGGTGATTTCTTCTGTTTAACCCTGGGCGGCAAAGAAAAGTGGCGTGTAGCCGCGCGGCGAGCCGTTGCAATGCGGCCTTATGTGGCCGACGGGATTGTGTATTTTACTTCTTTAGATGGACACCTATACGCCGTGGATGTAGAGACAGGTTGGGTCTTACGCAAATACCGATTCGGACGTGGCTCCCTATCCTCCCCCGTGGTTGCGGATGGTATGGTATTTGTGGGCGCGGCGACGGGCAAGTTCTACGCGTTCCAAGCCCGTCGTCTCAAATTGGTGTGGGAGTTTGAGACCGAGCATCAAGTGGCTGGTGGCGGCCTGCCCGCGGGAGAAGCAATTTATTTTGGCGCAACGGATAAGCGCGTCTACAGCCTACGTCGCCGCGATGGCGCACTACGCTGGAAGTTCACGACGGGCGGCCCCATCACCGGCACCCCTGTCGCAGATGCCGAGGGCAAATTGTTCTTTATCGGCGCGTTTGACGGCCGTGTGTACGCCCTACCTCTGGTATGATAGCATGCATGGCTGGCCGAGGAGGGACGCATGATCCGTAAGGTCCGCGAATTGTTCCAAGGCTTTGTGCACGAAATCCGACAGCGTGCACAAGACCGCGCGCCGTCGCGCGCCGAAACTGAGCATAGCGCAGCCACGGTGGATGCTGAGGCCACCTTACCTCAAACTGGGCCTTTGCCCGAGGCCGTGGCCTTCCCCCCGCAATTTTGGGTTGGCACCGCGCTGGACGTGGGTTTGCAACGAGACCATAATGAAGACACATTATATGCCTATCACAGCGTGGTCGCTGGTGGGCAGGGTGAGGCCTTGCCTTTAGGGTTATTTGTGGTCGCGGACGGGATGGGTGGGCATCTCAACGGCGAGGAGGCCAGTCGGGTTGCTGTCGCGACCTTTGTTCAGTATTTGTGGCAGCATTGGTTGCAATTCATTCATGCTGACTTTCATCCCAAGGCCCCCGAGGCTGACCTCGCAAGCGTGCTCGAACGCGCGGTGGAGCAAGCACATCAAGCCGTTCAAGCCCAGGTTCCGGGTGGCGGCACCACCTTGACCGCGGTGCTCGCTTGGAACCGCCGCCTGGTCTTCGCGCACGTAGGCGATAGCCGCGCCTACCTTTATGATCCTCGTACCCAGACCCTTACCCAGTTGACCAAGGACCACTCTTGGGTCCAGCGTCTTATGGAGCAAGGCCAACTGGCGCCGGATGAAGTCGCCCAGACGGCCATCAACCGCAACGTCCTTTATCAGGCTTTGGGACAAAACGGACCCCTGGAGCACATTGATGTGGACTTGGCCACGTGGGAGCCGGGCATGACGTTGCTGGTGTGCAGCGATGGCCTCTGGGATGTGGTCACCGAGGACGAGATCCGGCGCACGTTGCAATGGGCATCCTCCCCCGCGGCCGCGGCCCATGATTTGGTAGAAAAAGCCCGGGCCCAGGGCGGACCAGATAACATCTCTGTAATCTGCGTAACCTTTTTGCCCCAGTCCGATGACACCGTCCCGGGCCTTTCGGCGTGATACGGGAGGAGCAGGATGGGCACGACCCGGCCGCAGCCCAATTATTACGAGATCTTGGGCATCTCACCGAACGCGACACCGCAAGAGATCCGTCAGGCCTATCTTGAGGCCGTCCGCCGTTGGCACCCAGATCGCAATAAAACGCCTGAGGCGCACGAGGTCTTTCTGTTGGTGCGTGAGGCCTATGAGATCCTGTCGAACCCTGCACTGCGTAAGGATTATGACCAGCGTATGGGGTTCACGATCGCCCCACGCACCGAGCCCATCCTCGGCACTGCGCCAGGGCCTCGAGCACCGCAGCTACGTATCCGGGTGAGCTACGATCAGATTCCCCCTCTGGATGAGCCGCAGGTATGGTACGCGCTACTCAATCTGCGCTCTCCGTGGCCCGAGCCCGAGCGGCCGCATCCTCTTACCCTCTGGTTCGTGCTTGACCAATCCAACTCCATGCGCAAAGAGGGCAAGATGGCCCTGCAGAAGGCTGCGGTGCGATACGCGTTGAACATCCTGCGCCCTGAAGACCAGGTTGGGATCGTCGGCTTTCACGACCGTCCGCGGCTGCTTTTGCCCCTTACGCCGATGAAAGAGCGCGGGGCCATCGAGCGCGCGCTGGAGAGTTTGCGGCCTGGCGGGGGGACGGAGATCGCGCAGGCCGTGGAATTGACGTGGCGCTACGCGCAACAACGTTTGTCGCAACGAGGGTTGACCGCGATCTGGCTGTTTACCGATGGCCGAACCTATGGCGATGAAGACCGGGCCTTGAGTCTCGCGCGCCAATGGGCCGAAGCCGGTGTGATTTGTGACACCTTTGGCATCGGAGGCGATTGGAACGAAAGCTTTTTGGAGGATCTAGCTGCTCAAACTGGTGGGGCTTCGTATTTTCTGGATAGCGAATCCACCGCGCAACAGCTCATCCCCGAGAAGGTTGAGCGGTATCATTATGCGACGGTGCGGCGCGCCCGCTTTACCTTTACCTTATCGCCCCAGGTGCAGCTCACCGGGTTGTACCGCATGAGCCCCGAGGTCGCGCACTTGCCTACCCAATCGCCTGTGCAACTGGGCTTGGTGCGCGGGGGCGAGCGGTGGCTCCTGCTGCTGGAGATGCGCCTTCCCCCTTTACGCGCGACCCATCGGGAAGGACAAACGTACCAGGTGCTCTATGGTCGTATTGGGCTTTTGCCCTGGGGGGGCGGCCCCGAACATGAGGAGGGGGTAGTGTTGCAGGTCCGCTTGGGCGAGCGGGCGCCGTCGCGGCCGCCGCGCGCGGTGCGTCACGCGGTGGAGCGGCTGACGTGGTATCGTATGCAGCGCGCCAGCCGTGAAGCCTTGCATCGAGGTCAGCCCCACAAGGCGCGTAAGCTGTTGCGGAATCTGGCCGCTCGGTTAACTCAACGTGGACGTTTGCGCGCGGCGGCGCAAGTCAAGCGGGTCGAACGGCGCTTGCGCGCCGGGGCATTGCCTTCGGCGAAAGACGAGAAGGTTCTGGAGTACGGCACTCGGTTGCTTATGCTTCCGGAGAACGTCGACGCCGCCCGGCGCCGCCGATCGTCGTAGTTCGCATGGTCAAGCGCGGTTCCCCGCGCGGAGGGGAGGCAGATCCATGATCCGCTGTCCGGTGTGCGGCGCGACAGCGCTGGAAGGTAGCCTATACTGTTCGGAATGCGGTTCCCCCTTGTGGGAGCAGGAGCAGGCGCATGATGAGACCACATCCCCCCAAACGGAAACGCGCCTCTTGGACGCTTGCCCAGCACAGGTGCAATTGTGGCTCGAGCGTGACGACGTGACCGTGGATTTGCCCGGCTCAGGCCCCTGGGACCTTGGCCGGGCCGCTAAGTCGTTGCCTTTGACCGCATACATCCGTCCGCAGGATGGCGTTTCGCGACGTCACGCACGACTATATTGGGAAAACGACCGTTTGTATCTGGTCGACCTCGGTTCGACCAACGGCACCAAAATCAATGGCCAACGCTTGCAGCCCTGGCAGCCTGTACCCGTGCGGGATGGTGATGTGGTGCAAATGGGCCGCTTGCGTTTTTACGTGCACCTCATCCCTCACGAAGCCACGGAATCCAACCCCTAGCCAGGAGGAAGCCATGGCGCGCATTACGGTGCTCATCCACTTGCCCAATGAAGAGCCCATCGTGGGTGAAATCGAACGTTTGCCCGAGCCCACCGATACCCTGCTCATCCTAGAAAATCCACGTCGCAAAACGGGTAAGGACGTCCATTACCTCGAGGCGGACGTGACCAAAGTTATCATCCCCTGGTCTCGGGTGACCTTGGTCGAGGTCCTCCCTACGGAGGAAGAAGAAATCATCGGCTTCATCCGCGAAGATATGTAGCCTGTCCATGCCCTGCTTCGGCCGGGCCCGGTTTGCGGGAGGGGTACGCCCATGGAGACCAAAAAACGCTATCGCATTTTGGTCGTAGACGATGAGAAGCGCATTGTGCATCTCATTCGGCTGAACCTGGAGCATGATGGCTTCGAAGTCCTGGCCGCATATGACGGTCGGGAAGCCCTCAAGCGGGTGCGCGAAGACCTGCCCGACCTCGTGCTCTTGGATGTCATGCTGCCCGACATGGACGGTTTTGAGGTGCTCAAACTTATTCGTGAGGTAAGCGACGTGCCGGTCATCATGGTCACAGCCAAAGGCGAGGAGGAGGACATCGTCCGTGGGTTAGAACTGGGCGCAGACGACTATATCACCAAACCCTTTAGCCCTCGGGAGCTGGTTAGCCGTATCCGCGCAGTTTTACGTCGGTATCAATCCCAAACCATGGATGATGTGGTTCAAATCGACGATCGCCTCAAAATCGACTTCGCGCGGCGCCAGGTGTGGGTAGATGGCAAGCCCATCAAACTGCGCCCCACCGAGTACCGCTTGCTCTATCACCTGGTCAAGAACGCCGGTTGGGTCCTGACTTACGAACAGCTATTGCGCAAAGTGTGGGGGCATGAGTATCGTGATGAGCACCATTATGTGCGGCTTTATATTAACTACTTGCGCCAAAAGTTGGAAAAAGATCCCTCCAATCCAAAATATATTTTGACAGAGCATGGTGTTGGTTATCGATTCGTGGACTTCCGTGCCTGGCAACAGCAACAAGAAGCCCAAGGGGATAGCGCGTCTAAGGCGAACAACGCACCGCGTGAGGGCGCCGCGGATCGAGATGCCGCGACCTCGCGCACCGAGGAGAGCTCGCGCTAGGTCTATTGCTGCCGCGTTGGGCCTGCGCTATACTGAAAACGCGCGGAAAGCTTAGCTTCGCGTGAACCTTTGGCAAAAAGGAGGTGCAGCCATGACGGTCAAGATCACCTGGTACGGCCACGCGACCCTGGGTTTGGAGGTCGATGGCTACAAGATCCTGGTCGACCCGTTCTTTACCGGCAATCCCGCGGCCAGCACCACGGCCGACGCAGTGGATGCGGACTTTATTCTGGTGAGCCATGGCCATGGGGACCACGTAGGCGATACAGTGAGCATCGCCAAGCGCACCGGCGCGCTGGTGATCAGCAACTACGAGATCACCAACTGGCTCAGCAGCCAAGGCGTGAGCAAGGTGCACCCGCAGCACATCGGCGGCGGGTATCATCATCCCTTTGGTTACCTCAAGCTTACTTTCGCCATCCATGGCTCAGGCTTACCCGATGGATCCTACGGTGGTAACCCCGCGGGCTTTTTGCTCACCACCAAGGACGGCAAAAAGATCTACATGGCGCAAGATACGGGCCTGTTCGGCGATATGAAACTTATCGGCGACGAAGGCATCGATTTGGCCATTTTGCCCATTGGCGACAACTTCACCATGGGACCCGATGATGCGCTGCGCGCGGTCAAACTGCTGCGACCCAAACACGTTATCCCCATTCACTACAGCACGTGGCCGCTCATTGAGCAAGATCCCAACGCGTGGGCCCAACGGGTAGAGGCTGAAACCGACGCGCGCGTGCACGTGCTCAAGCCTGGCGAGTCGTTTGAACTCGCGTAATGTCCGAAGGTCGACGCGTACCCGCGGGGCCTCTGGAGCCCCGCGGGATTGTTTAAAGCGTGGGTATAGGTTCCCGCGTCACCCATGCGGGCTCGCCCATGGCCTGGACTACGGGCGGTTGCCACAGGCGGGGCGGAGGAAGGGTCACCGGGCCGCGCACAACCGGCCGATAGAGGGTATCCCGCTCCTGGGGGATGCGGCCCAGATCGCGGATAAAGCGCTCGAAGGTGGCTGGATCAGTAAAGGTGCCCTGGGTCTCGCCCGCGGAACGGCTGATGCTCTCTTCAAACAGCGTGCCGCCAAAGTCGTTGGCGCCCGCTTGCAGGCACATTTGAGCCATCTTATAACCCAGTTTGACCCACGAGACTTGAATGTTCGGAATGGTGTGCTGCAACATCAGCCGCGCGACCGCGTGCATTTTTAGATCTTCCATGCCTGTCGGCCCAGGCCGCGCGCCGTCCTCGAGGTAAAGCTTGGTCCGTTCGTGGATGAAGCCCAGAGGGACAAACTCGGTGAAGCCGCCGGTTTCCCGTTGGATTTGACGCAGCAAGTCGATATGTTCGGCCCAATGGCGCGGGGTGTCAATGTGGCCGTACATAATTGTCGCGGTGCTGGGAATGCCCAGCTGATGCGCGGTGCGAATAATGCGCACCCATGCTTCCCGTGAAAGCTTGTTTTTCGTCAGGCGACGACGCACCTCGGGCACCAGGATCTCCGCGGCGGTACCGGGAATGCTCCCGAGGCCCGCGTCCTTGAGGCGTTGCAAGAACTCGGCTTCGGAGATCCCGAGGCGCCGGCTGCCCCACCAGATCTCAAAAGGCGAATACGCGTGGATGTGGATATCAGGAACTGCGGCCTTGATGGCCCGCACCATGTCTTCATAAATGGTGGCCGGCTGATGCGGATTGAGGCCACCTTGCAAGCAGACCTCGGTTGCGCCCCAGGCCCACGCTTCGCGCGCGCGCTGCACCACATCGTCGATGCTTAGCGTGTAGGCCTCAGGGTCGCGTGCAGGACGGCCAAAAGCACAAAACCGGCAGCCCATGTAGCACACGTTGGTGAAGTTAATGTTGCGCGTGATAACATACGTAATGACGTCGCCCACCGCGCGCTCGCGCAGCACGTCCGCAACCGCAAGCAGCGCAAACAGATCCGTGCCTCGAGCCCCAAAGAGCTGTTCGGCTTCATCGACGCTGATCTCCTGGTCGGCTAACGCCTTTTCGAGGATGCGGCCAATGTTAGGCGATACGCGGCGCAAGAGGCCGTCGAGGCCGAGGCCAAGGTGTTCATCGACGTTCGCATAGGTCATGCGCATGTCCTCCGAACGGATCTTGTAAGTCGAGGTAGATGGGGACCGCGCGGCTCCATTCGCGCAGCCGCGTCATGGTACCCATCACGCGGTAGGGGCTGGGCTGGGCTGGGGGGCTGCCCTCGAGCTATCGGCCAGGATGGCCTGCACCCGAGCCCATACCGCTGGCGCGAGCCATTCGGGGCTGAGGTAGGCCGGATACACGGGCAACCGTTCGACCAGCGTATACCCCGCGGCCTGGGTGACCGCGCGCAATTCGTCCAGCTTCGGCCAGGGGGCCTCGGGGTTGATGTGGTCGGGCGTGATGGGTGAGACCCCGCCCCAATCGTTCGCGCCTGCCAGCAAGTATACGCCATACGCGTCGGGGGTGAGGTTCGGCGGGGCTTGCAGGTTCATCTCCGGCCCGAGGATGAGGCGCGCGACAGCCAGGGTGCGCAGCATGTCCCACAGGCTTGGCTCGGGATGATGAGCCATGCGGGTACCGGGTTTCGCGCGGAAATTTTGGATGATCACCTCTTGGATGTGGCCATAGCGGCGATGGATTTCCGCGATGGCGATGAGGCTATCCACGCGCTCTTCGGGCGTCCCGCCGATGCCGATGAGGATGCCTGTGGTGAAAGGGATGCGAAGCCGGCCCGCGGCTTCGATCATGGCCAGCCGACGCTTAGGATCTTTGTCGGGGCTGCCGAAATGCGGCCCGCCGGGGGCCATCAGGCGCTCGCTGACCGATTCGAGCATCAGGCCCATGCTCGCGCTCACTTCGCGCAGGCGGGCCAAATCGTCTTCAGGGAGTACCCCGAGGTTGAGGTGAGGAAGCAGCCCGGTTTCCTTGAGCACTCGTTCCGCCATGGCGTGCAAATACGCCACTGTCGAAGGGTAGCCTAAGCGCTGAAGCCACGCGCGCGCGACGCGGTGCACGGTTTCGGGCTTATCGCCCAGGCTGAACAAGGCTTCTTTGCACCCGCGCGCCGCGCCAGCCTGCGCCAGGGCCATGACCTCGTCCGGGGTGAGGTATCGCGCATCCGGGTCGGTTGGGCGGCGGACGAAGGCACAATACGCACACCGGTCTCGACACAAGTTGGTGAGCGGGATGAAAACGTTGCACGAAAAGGACACTGTGCGGCCGTGCGCGCGCTGGCTCCACGCGGCCGCGTGCGCGAGGAGCGCGGCCAGATCCGCGCCCTGGGCGTGGATGAGCTGGTAGCCCTCCTCGCGCGTCGCGAAACCCCGGGCTTCAATGCGTCGTAACACCGTGGTCAAAGCCATGTTCATCTCGTCCAGTGCCTTTGGTCCGAGCATTATACCCCTGCCACCTGTCCACCGCGATTGGGGAGCGGGCAAATCTTGTCGAAGCCCATGCCGCGGGCGGCGAAACCCGCCCGCTATGTTCGCCGCTTGCCATGCGTTCCCGCGCGTTGGGCCGGATAATTCACGTGCGATTTTATCCTAGCCGCGGGCTTCCAGCCTGCGGCGGCGCTCAACAGCGACAGCGCCTGCGCCTCCCTGTCGGCGCTTGCCCGTTTCGACAACACTTGTGTGCTCCCGGTTGGGCCCATGGGGCACTGGTATAATGAAGATGAACCATTCTACGAGGAGCGATGACCATGGCAGGTCACTCGAAATGGAAGAACATCCAGCGTAAAAAGTCGGCCATGGATGCAAAGCGTGGCCGACTCTTCACGCGATTGGCGCGCGAGATCATCATTGCTGCGCGCGAAGGTGGTGGGGACCCGGAAACCAACCCGCGCTTGCGCATGGCCATTGAGCGGGCCAAGGCGAACAACATGCCCAAAGAGAAGATCATCAACGCGATCAAGCGAGGCACTGGCGAATTGCGCGGGGAGGGGCAGCTGGAAGAAGTGTATTACGAAGGGTACGCGCCCCACGGCATCGCGATGATGATTTATTGCGTAACCGACAACCGCAATCGGGCCCTGTCCGAGATCCGGCACATGCTCAACAAGCACGGAGGCAGCCTGGGGGAGAGCGGCTCGGTCGCGTGGCAGTTTAAGCGCATGGCTTACTTTTCCATCCCCGCGGAGGGCAACGACCCGGATGAGATTTTGGACTTGGCCATTGAAGCCGGTGCGGATGATGTGACGTTCGACGAGTATCAGATCGAAATCTTTGCCCCCGTGGAAGCCTTCAAGGCCATTGGCGACCGCCTGCGCGCCGCGGGGATTCAGGTGCAAGAGGCGGGCATCAAAATGATCCCCCTGCAAAAGATCAGCCTGCCCGCGGAACAGGCGGCCCAGGTGCTCAAGGTCATCGAGGCCCTAGAGGATCTGGACGACGTGCAGGAAGTGTACGCGAACCTGGACATTTCGGACGAAGCCGTGGCCGCGTATGAGCGCATGACCGCGTGACATGCGTGTGTTAGGGTTGGACCCCGGCTTGGCCCTCACGGGCTATGGGATTGTTGAGCCCCATCCGCGCGGGGGCTATCGGGCGTTAACGTACGGTGTGGTGCGCACCCCAGCCAGGGCGCCGTTGCCCGAGCGGCTGGCGCAACTGTACAACGCTGTGCAGAGCCTCATTGCCACATACCAGCCTGACGCGGCTGCGGTGGAGCGGCTTTTTGCCCAACGCAACGTGCGCAGCGTGATGAGCGTGGGGCAGGCGCGCGGGGTGGTTCTGCTCGCGTTGGGCCAGGCTGGGGTTCCGGTGGCCGAATATACACCGACGCAGATCAAAGCCGCGTTGACGGGCTACGGCGCGGCGCAAAAGGCCCAAATGCAGCGCATGGTGCAACTGCTCTTGGGCCTCGAGGATGTTCCCCGGCCCGACGACGCGGCCGACGCGTTAGCCGTGGCCTTGTGTCACATCTACCACACGCCCATGGCGAGGGGCATCGAAACCACGGATGGACACGGGGACCACGGATGAACACGGAGGTTGGGAACCGCGGATGAACGCGGAAGTTGGGTACCGCGGATGCACACGGATGAACGCGGATGGTTTGGTGGTTTGAAGTTGGAGGTTGGAGGTTTGAGGTTTGAAGTTGGTGGTTGGAAGATGGCATAAAGCGGGGAGCTGAGAGCAGGAAAGCAGGAAGCGTAGATTTTGGGCGAGATGAGTAGATGGATGTTAG
>JAADFA010000117.1 GCA_013153135.1 Chloroflexota bacterium | reverse complement strand
GCGCACTCCGCGCGGCGCGTCGGTCGCGGCTCGGCTCGAGGGTTAATCAGCGCCCGGGCTGGCAGGGGGGCGAACGGCTTGCATCTCTTCGCGCACCATTTCCGCGATGGCGCGCACTTCGCGTACCAGCTGGGCGAAGCGTTCGGGTTTAAGGGACTGGGCACCGTCAGAGAGCGCTTCTTCAGGTCGCGGGTGGACCTCAATGATGAGGCCATCCGCACCGGCTGCGATGGCTGCGCGCGCGATCGGCGCGACGTAGGCCCAGTGCCCCGTGCTGTGGCTCGGGTCGAGGATAACGGGCAGATGGGTCGCGGCTTTGAGTACGGGAATGGCGTTGATATCTGTCGTGTTTCGGGTGCTGGTCTCGAAGGTGCGGATGCCCCGTTCACACAGCACCACGTTTTTGTTTCCGCTCGTCAAAATGTATTCTGCAGCCAAGAGAAACTCTTGAATGGTGGCGCTCATGCCGCGTTTGAGCAGGACGGGTTTGTGATGACGGCCAACCGCGCGCAAGAGGGGGTAATTTTGCATGTTGCGAGCCCCAATTTGAAACATATCCGCGTATTGGGCTACAAGGTCGACCTGGTCGGGCGACATGACCTCAGTTACTACAGGTAGGCCTGTGGCCTCGCGCGCCTCGGCCAGGTATTGGAGCCCTTCTTCGCCCAGGCCCTGGAAGGAGTAGGGCGAGGTGCGTGGTTTGAACGCACCCCCGCGTAACATATCCGCGCCAGCCTCTTTCACCGCGTGCGCGGTCTCGAGCATTTGGCTGCGACTTTCGACGGAACACGGTCCCGCGATAATAACGATTTGAGGACCGCCGAAGGTGACGGGGCCGACCTGGACGTGGGTATCGGCAGGATGGAACTCGCGGGAGCTGAGCTTGTAGGGACGTGAAATCGGAACCACGCGGGCCACGCCGGGCAGATGCAAGAAAGCGGCCGGTTCAGCCCGCCGTGCTTCGCCGATCACGCCGATGACCACGTGCTCATGCCCACGCGAGAGGTGCGGCGTGAAGCCTAGGCGGCGCACGGTCTCGAGCACGCGTTGGATTTGCTCCTCGGTCGCGTCACGGCGCATGATGACCATCATAAGACCAACCTCCTTAGTAACGGGGATGGGGCCAATTAAGGCAGGTCGCCCCGCGGTGCGCAAGGTGATGACGGGGGCGGGGGCGGGGGCAAGGGGCCGTGGTCCAGGTCAGGCCGCAGTCGCGCCGTCGGCCCCAAATATACGTGCCGGATGGCCTGTTGGGGCAAGTCAGTGTTCCACAGGATGAGCACGCGAACCAGGCGCGGCATCGCATCGGGTACGGCGACCTCTTGCGCGGAGAGCAAGGGCACTTGGGTCCAGCCTAGCTGCCGCGCGGCGTACGCGGGATAGGCGGCATTGAGGTCAGGAGTAAGGGTGAAGAAGATGCTGGCCATGTCTTCGGGGCGCAGATGGGGGTTCGCGCGGCAAATGGCCAAAAGAAGCTCACGCGTGGCGGCCAAGATGCTTTCCGCCGTGTTTTCAGGGACTTGATTGGCGCCGCGGATGCCTCGGACAGCCATGGCGCACCTCCTTGGGTTTGGCCGAGGGAACAAAAAAAGCGAGGCGCCGTCGGCCTCGCTTTTTGCCACGCGTTACCGGGGTTCGGCTAACGCGCAAGGCCAACGGCCAAGGGACCGTTGGCAAAAAAGAAATACGCGTACCAGCCGAACACCCGGGGCATCATGGCAATCCCTCGTGGAGTCGCAGCCATTGTACGAGCCCCGTGCCACCTTGTCAAGATCTTGACAGGCCCGAGACGCGGCAGTAGAATTGGGCGCAAATTCCGCCCAGGCAAAGGCGAGGATGAGGGCGAGTAGGTGCCGAAACGGCGCTCAGCGAGCCGGGGAATGGTGCGAGCCCGGTGCGCACGCCGGCACTGAATGGGCCTCGGAGCCGCAGGACGAACGGCCCCCAACCCGGGCTCAGTAGTCTGAGCCGCTTGGCCCCCGTTAACGGGCCCCGGTATTGGACGTGTGTCCTACCCATACGTCCTGTACCGAGCTGAGGTGAGGCGTCGGGCTCTGGCTGGGCCCACGCCTAACTGGGGTGGCACCGCGGGACGCTCAGCGCCCCGTCCCCAAGGGGACGGGGCGTTTTTTCGTTCCTCCTCCCCCTGGGCGGAACCATCCCATCTCTTCAGGAGGCCGTGCCATGTCGGATAACTTCCGCTATCTGCTCTCGGAACAAGATTTGCCTAAGCAGTGGTACAACATTTTGGCCGATTTCCCTGTTCAGCTCCCACCCCCTTTGCACCCCGTGACCCGGGAGCCCGTAACTCCCGATTTCCTCGAGGTCCTCTTCCCTAAGGCCCTCATCGCACAAGAGGTGAGCACGGACCGCTACATCGATATCCCCGAGCCTGTGCGGGAGATCTATCGCTTGTGGCGGCCAACCCCCCTCATCCGCGCGCGGCGCTTGGAAAAGGCCCTCGATACGCCTGCACATATCTACTACAAGTACGAAGGTGTTTCCCCTTCTGGCAGCCATAAACCCAACACCGCGGTCGCTCAGGCTTTTTACAACAAAGCCGAGGGTACCCAGGCCCTGACTACCGAAACCGGCGCCGGGCAATGGGGTTCAGCCTTGGCCATGGCTACCAACTTCTTTGACCTGGACCTGGAAGTCTACATGGTCAAGGTCTCGTATTACCAAAAGCCTTATCGCCGCATCCTGATGGAGATCTTCGGCGCACAGGTCTTCCCCAGCCCCACGGACCGCACCGAATTTGGCCGCAAGATCTTGGCCGAGGACCCGGATAACCCCGGCTCATTGGGTATCGCCATCTCCGAGGCTGTGGAAGCCGCGGCTACCTCGGGCGGTAAGAAGAAATACAGCCTGGGCTCGGTGCTCAACCACGTGCTCTTGCACCAGACCGTCATCGGCCTGGAAGCCCTCAAGCAAATGGATATGGCTGGCGAATATCCAGACGTAATTATCGGTGCCGTAGGTGGTGGCTCGAACTTCGCGGGCTTGGCCTATCCCTTCCTCTACTACAACCTGACCGAAGGCAAGACGACCCGCTTCCTTGCGGTCGAACCCACGGCCGCACCCACCCTCACGCGTGGCAAGTATACCTATGACTACGGCGACACTGCGCGTATGGCGCCCATCATTAAGATGCACACCCTGGGGCACACGTTTATGCCGCCGCCCATTCACGCGGGCGGGTTACGCTACCACGGCATGGCACCTACCATCAGCGCGCTGGTGGAAGCGGGCTACATTCACCCCGTGGCCGTGCCCCAGGTCGCGACCTTTGAAGCCGCGGTGCTCTTCGCTCGGGCTGAGGGTATTGTGCCCGCCCCTGAATCGGCCCACGCGGTGCGGGTGGCCATCGACGAAGCCCTGGCCGCGAAGCGCAGCGGTGAGAAGAAGGTCATTCTCTTCAACCTCTCCGGCCATGGCCACTTTGACCTGGCTGCATACGATAAGTACCTCAAGGGCGAGCTAGAAGACTATCATTACCCCGACGAGGATATCCGCAAAGCCTTGGAAAAATTGCCCGAGGTGAACGTCTAGCCCCTGGCCCTCGGCCAGCTCACGCCGCCAGCAGGCGGCCCCGCGGCGGGCTTGCA
>JAADFA010000069.1 GCA_013153135.1 Chloroflexota bacterium | reverse complement strand
GCAAAAAGCGCCCGCGAACGTGGTCCAGCACGAGCGCGAGAAATTGGCCCGCTTTCGCGAAGAAGCCGAGACCTTGCGGCGCCAGCTCGCCAGCTAAGTCGTGACGTGTGTAGCCCAGGCGGGGGCACCCAAGCTCCCGCCTGGGCGTTTTGTAGAAGAAACTACGGACAAACACAGATAAGCACGGGAACCACGGATGGAGAGAGGTTAGTGGTTGGAAGGTTGGAAGGAAGGTTTGAAGTTTGAAGTTGGAAGTTGAGAGGTTGGCTGGAAGTTGGCAATAAAAGTAGGCAGTTTGTAGTCGTTAGTCAACAGATAAGCTAACGACTAACCTCTAATATCTTCCCTGCTTCTTGCTATCCGCTCCCCGATTCCTGCCGACTTTTCAAGCCAAGCAGCCCCACGCGGTCAAGGCCGCCTGGACCTCGGGCCATGATGGGTATACCCTCGCGCCCGTGCGCGCCAACGCACGCGCTTTATGCGAATCCGCGCTCAAGCCCAGGGCTAGCAGCGCCACAGGCTCGTTGTACGCGCGCTGCAACACCGCACGCGCGGCCTGGGCCGCTCGCAACCCAGGCGGCGTGTCCTCGACCACGGCGAGCGCGAGCTGGCCCGCGGGCCACAGCCGCGGTGGCGAAGTATGGGCCAACAGCGCCCGAGTCCACCTGTGGGCCTCCTCCGGCGCCAGACCCAGTGCGCGCGCCAACGCTAACAGCGCATGGGCCGGATGCGGTTTGAGCCACACCTCGCCAGGACCGAACTGGGCCAAATCGCCCAAGCCCACGATCGGAACAACACCGTCCCATTCCAAAAGCTCAAGGGCCAAATTAGCCTCAGGCGCCGCGTTTAGCCCCGCGCCCTCGGGCTGAGAGGGCCGCGCGGTCATCACCGCCACCCGGCACGCGCCACGTGCGTGCGCCTGGCGCACTGCCCGCCGCCAAGCAGCCGGTGGTCGGGGCAGATCCTCGCGCAACAGGAACGAAGGCGTTTCGAACGCGGCCGGCAGCCCGTATGTGCGCGTGAACGTCGCGCTCCCAAGGGTGTAATGCTGAAACACGCGCGTAATGGGAGCGTGGCGAACCTCGCGCGTCTCTGCGAATAACGCTCGGGCCAAGGGGGTGGGCAAATGGGCGAACGGTATGTATCCCTTCTGGTGCAAAGCCCACGCCTCCTGGCTGGGGATGGCACCCGGGGATAGGGAGGTGGTCAGCGGTTCAATCCATGGCCCGATATCGATGCTCGACACCGCTACGCGCGCGGGAGGCGGGACAGGCTCGGCCGCGGGATCCGGCAACGAAGGTGGCAGGGCGAGGCCCTGACCGCGCGCGGCGTGCCATAGCGCGGCCAGGAGCAACGGTACCATATCCCACTCGCTGGTAATGCCATGGGCTTCAAACAAGGCCAAATCTGCCTCGCGCGGCTCGGGTGGCTCGAGGCCCCAACGGTGTGCGAAGTGCGCAAAAGTTGCGCGCACCGCGGCGCGATACCCGCGCGGCCGCACCAGGACTCCGTCTAAATCGAACAACACCACTCGCATGAGGTTCAACCTTGGGCGAACAGATCCTGCAGGGCCGATGTCAGATCCGGGAAGCGGAAGGTAAAGCCTAAATCCAAAAGGCGCTTGGGTACCGCGCGCAGGCTCGCGAGCATAGCATCGGCCATTTCACCCAACACGAGTCGTAGCGCCCAGCGAGGAACGCGGAACCACGCGGGCCGTCGCAATACGCGTGCCAGAGTCCGGATGAACACCTCGTTGGTGACGGGCTCGGGCGCGGTCAGGTTAAAGGGCCCACGGGCCTCGGGATGGTTCATCAAAAACGCCATGGCCCGAACCTGGTCCATAATATGAATCCAGGGTATGTAAAATTGCCCATCCGCCAAGGGACCACCCACGAACCAACGCATAGGTCGCGCCATCAGGGGGAGCGCGCCGCCTTCTCGGCTTAGCACGATGCCCGTACGGGTCGCGATCCATCGCACGCCGAAGTCTTGGACGGATTGGGTCGCGGCCTCCCAATCGACACATAGGCGAGCCAAAAAGTCCTGACCCGGAGGCTCATCTTCTGTCAAGATCGCGTCCCCGCGGTCGCCGTAGTACCCCACGGCGGACATTTGCACAAACACGCGCGGGCGCTGGGACTCGGGCACGGCAGCCAGAGCTCGCGCGAGCGCGCGTCCAGTCTCAACGCGGCTGCGGTAGATTTCCGCCTTATACGCATCGGTCCAGCGACGTTGAGCAACGTTCGCGCCGGCCATATGGACCACCGCGTCCACGCCTTGTAGCACCTCGGCCAACGCATCGGGCTCCGCGCGCCACGGGACCAAACGCGCACCCGGCGGCAACAGGAGCTGACGTTTCGGATTCCGCGTGAGAATGCGTTGTTCCGCCACCCCGCGCTCGGCCAAGTATTGGCTCAACGCGCGACCAATAAGCCCCGTCCCACCCGTGAGCACCACACGACGAATCCCTGCCATTCGGCATCTCCTCCTTGCGTCATTCCCGCGCGGATCCGCCACGCGCGTCCATCCCAATCCGTGCTAGTCCACCGGTGAGGTTCCATCAGTTCGGGTCGCGGTCGTCATCGGTGCGGGAGTTTCCTCCTCTTGTTCAGGCAAGGGAAGCAGCCATCCCTGCGCGTCCAAATAGGCCAAAATTTTTGCTACGCTTTCTTCTACAGTCTCCTCCGCAGTATGGCACACAACTTCGGGGTTCTCGGGCGGCTCATACGGGTCAGAGATACCTGTGAAGTTTGGAATCTCGCCCGCGAGGGCTCGTTTGTACAGCCCCTTGACATCCCGCTGGATGACGACCTCGAGGGGCGCGTGGACGTACACCTCAACAAAGTTTGGGATCTGCTCGCGCACCTTCTGCCGCGTCTCCCGATACGGCGAAATCAACGCCGCGATTACCGCGACACCGTTGCGGCTCAGGACCTTGGCCACCCAACCAACCCGGAGCACATTGGTATCTCGGTCTTCTTTGGAAAAGCCCAGCCCCTTGCTAAGATTCTGCCGGATGACATCACCGTCCAAGACTTCAACCTTCATGCCGCGGGCCCGTAAGGCTCGGGCTAAATGCTCAGCAATGGTGGACTTGCCCGCGCCGGATAAGCCGGTCAACCACACCGTGAAGCCCGGATGTTCCATAGCCGCGCTCCTTTCTTCAGGGGAATTGCTCGCCCTAAGGATGGGCAAACCGGGTTCGCGTGAACCTGGCCGCCGCCGGTTATACCACATTGTACTCCCGGATCAACCGCCCTTCCCGGAAGCGGGCCGCGTCCAACATCGAAACGTCGACCGTGTGGGCTTGGCCATCGATGAGGATCTCGGCCATAAGCAGCCCCGCGACTGGCCCATGCATAAAGCCGTGGCCCGAAAAGCCCGCGACCACATAAAAGCCGCCGACCTCGGTCGCGCCGAAGATGGGATGGGCATCCGGCGTGACTTCGTACAAGCCCGCGACTCGGCTCATCACCCCAGCCTCGGCCAGCATGGGGAGACGTGCCATCGCGGCCTCCATATGAACCAATTCCCACTCGGGGTCGACGGATTGATCGAAACCGGGCTTTTCATTCGGATTGGACATCCCCGTCAATACCCCCTGCCCTTCGGGATGGAAGTACAGCGCCTGGGCGAAGTCGATCACGAAGGGAAAATCCGGGGGCAAGTCGGGCAATGGCGTTGTAGTGAGCCATTGACGCCGTAGCGGGGTGATGGGCAAGTCCACGCCAGCCATCTGTGCCACCAGCCCAGCCCACGGCCCGGCAGCGTTAACTATGGTGTTGGTGTGGATGTCGCCTTGAGTGGTGCGCACCCCGCGCACCTGGTCGGATTCCACCAAGATGCCTGTGACCTCCACGTCGGTCACGATGTGTGCGCCCATCTCCCGAGCGCGTTTGGCATAGCCCTGCACCAGGCTATGGGGGTCAGCCAGGCCGTCCTTGGCGTGAAAGGTGCCCGCAAGGGCGTCAGGGAAGTGCATATAGGGTAGGCGCCGACGCACCTCGTCGCCGTCGAGCCATTCGGTTTGCACGCCAAGCCGGTGTTGCAGATCCACGTTGCGGCGAAACGCGTCCACATCCTCGGGCCGTGTAAGCACGAAAAGGTAACCAATAGGGCGATATTGGGGAGAGACGCCCGTTTCCTCCTCAAAACGCTCAATCATAGGCAAGGAGATCAGCGAGAGGCGGATGTTAACTTCGGTTGCAAACTGATAGCGCACGCCGCCCGCGCAGCGGCCTGTCGCGCCATGACCAAGAAAGGGTTCCCGCTCCAAAACCACTACATCTCGCACGCCCCGACGGGCCAGGTGGTAAGCGGTGCTCACCCCCATGATGCCGCCGCCAATGATAACCACATCGGCTGTTTTGGGGAGCGATGGCATGGGTCTTCCTCCAGGGTTGGTTGTACGCTTTGCACAGAGACGGAGATGCCCGCCTCGTCCTGATTGTACCGTGCGAACGCGCGTTCAGTTTGGATGATAACGCGCGCGTTCAAGCGCTGTAGTATATGCCCCTCGCCGACGAGGTCAAAGATGTGCGAAAGGCCGCCCGGCGAGGGCAGGACCAAGGCTTAGGACGCATAGCCCCTCGGGGCTGCGAGGACGCGGAGGGGATTATTGAGGAGCAAGCTCATTTGCAACGCGCAAAAAGGCCTGCAAGACGGGTGCACGCAAATGTTGTAGAAACGGTCAAGGGGCGAGGGGGAGGCGCAGGCACCGCCGCCACAGGCTGAAGCCTGCGGCCGGTTTGCATAAAATTACACGCGGGTAGTTCAGCCCAACGCGCGGCGGCGAGGATAGCGGGCAGGTTTCGCCGCCCGCGGCATGGGGCCATGGTCGCGCTCGCGTGCCGCCCCGCCGCGGGCTGGAAGCCCGCGGCTAGTTGCCATAAAATTGCGCGCGAGCTGGCAGGCTCAGCGCGCGTCAGCTGCCCGCGGCATGGGCTTCTACGAGATTTGCCTGCACCCTGCAAGAGCCAGCAAAAGAGAGAGGAGCGAAAAATATGGTATACTCGCGAGAGCCGAAGGGGGCGGCTGGACGCAAGGGGGGTTCCTTCATGCTTAGCCACAAACCATGTCACTATGTGGGCCTACGCCTCGGTCGAACCAAGCTAGGGCGTGTTCTTCTTGCGCAGCGAATGACCGCGTTCCCAATGCGAGGGGTGCTCTCTCGGCGGGCGCTCGCGCTGCTCAGCAACGTGCCAGAGAGCACAATACGACGTATTGAGCAAGGTTCCCAGCGCATGTTCCCCATGGGCTTACCGCGGCTTAAGGCCATCGCGCGGGCCTTGGGCATGAACGACGAGGAGACCGAGGTATTCTTGTCGTTGGTTTCTTTTTCTGAAACCGATCTGCGGCACCAGAGCGACCCCCACGAAGCGGAGCTCATCCTCAAAGAGGTAGAACGTCGCCTGACATCCATCGCTTTGCCCGCGTTCGTGGGCGATGAATTTCTGGACGTTTTAGTTGCCAATTCGGCAGCGTTACAACTATACCAATTCACGCCAGAACGTCTTGCCCATTTACGCGATACAGTCCTGCCCAACGCGGTATATTTCATTCTTTCTAGCCAAATGGGCTTCGCAAGCATGATCCGCGAAAAAGGGCAGGACATGTTAGCTGCAAACATTCGGCTGTTCTTGCGCTCGAGCCTGCCTTATCAGGACGAGTGCTACTGGCGATATTTATTCGAATCTCTACTCTACAACGAGCAAGATCCTATTTTGCGGCGTCGGTTTGAAGTCAGCTTGGCGCAAGCCCGACGTGCCGCCGCGGGAAGCGGCAATTTCGAACGACGCTACCGCATGCGCCTGCCCAGTGGGGAGGAAGCCCATTTCTGGGCTTTGGTCGTGGACCAACGTACGCCTTATGGTACCCTGTTCTATATTTTCTATATCCCAGCCGACGCGGCGACCACGGAGATCTTTGCTCGGTTTAGCGAGAAAAGCACTCATTTTGCGCCCGTCCGGTTGGCGCCATGGCCCCTCGATCGCAAGATAATTCCGCCTGATTGGACTCCAAGGGACCCGCGCATTCGCGTTCCTCGCTAAGCCGGGCGCTTGCCGTGTCGACGGAGTCGCACCATGCGTATCACGTTCCACGGGGCGGCTCGCACCGTCACCGGTTCCCAACATTTGCTTGAGGTCAACGGCTACCGCATCCTGCTGGAAAGCGGCTTGTATCAGGGCCGCCGAAAGGATTTTTACCGCATTAATCGATCCTTTCCTTTTGAACCGCGCGAGATAGATGCAGTTCTGCTTTCACACGCGCACATCGATCATAGCGGAAACTTGCCAAATTTGGTTAAACAGGGATATCAAGGTCCCATTTACGCGACCCCTGCCACGGTCCACCTGGCCAATATCATGTTGCTCGACTCGGGGCATATCCACGAGGCCGACGCTCGCTACGTAAACAAGCGCCGACGGCGTCGCGGAGAGCCGCCTATCGAGCCCCTGTACACAGTCGACGATGCCGCTGCAGTCGCGGATTACTTTGTGCCTGTCCCCTACAACCGGGCATTTGAGGTTGTGCCCGGCGTAACCGCGCGCTTTGTCGAGGCCGGACACATCCTTGGTTCCGCGGCCATCGTGCTCGACAACGAAGAACCGGGACCAACATCCGTCCGCCTCTGGTTCTCGGGCGACGTCGGACGTCGTCACCTACCCATTCTGCGGGACCCTGTGCTCCCCGAACGGCCTACGTACCTCATTCTAGAAAGCACGTACGGCGATAAACCCCATCGAGACCCACGCTACGCGCGCGACGAGTTGCGCGAGGTCGTTGGCCAAACGTTGCGTCGCGGAGGCAAAGTTATCGTGCCCGCGTTCGCGGTCGGGCGAACCCAAACGTTGGTCTATTGGCTGCACCGCATGATGCGTGAGGGTGAAATCCCCGACGCCCCCGTTATCGTTGACAGTCCCCTGGCGGTTGACGCCAGCGAGGTTTACCGCGCCCATCCTGAATGCTACGACCGGGAGGCCCGCCGCCTGTTACGAGAAGGGGGCTTGGAAGAGGTGTTGGGCTTTGGCCGGGTACACTACATCCGCAGCGTCGAAGCCTCCAAAGCCCTCAATGACCGCCAGGAACCTATGATTATCATTTCTGCTTCGGGTATGGCTGAGACCGGGCGCATTTTACATCATCTCAAGCACAACATTGGCGATCCTCGCAATACTATTCTCATCGTCGGCTGGGCTGCGCCCAATACCTTGGCCCGTCGATTGGCCGATCGCGAGCCTCGCGTGCGTATTTTTGGTGAAACGTATGAAGTGCGGGCCCAGGTGGCCACCGTAGGCGACCTTTCGGCCCACGCAGGCCAGGACCTACTGCTGGAATATGCCCTCGCGGGCCGCGCGACCTTACGCGGCCTGTTCCTGGTCCATGGCGAACCGAAGGGCGCCGAGCCTCTCATGGCGTTGTTACGCGAACATGGCCTAGACGCTATAGCCTACCCTAAGCTGCATCAGACCTTTGAACTACCAACCACCTAACCCCTGCCAGGGTAACACATCAGGGAGGAACAAGCCATGGTTGACTTGCGCGTGGTTCCTATTCAAGATTTATATCCGGATGATTACGCCCATTGTTACGGCTGTGGACGGCTCAACGAGCATGGATTGCATATCAAAACGTATTGGGATGGCGAAGTGGGCATTGCGCGGTTTACGCCCAAGCCCTATCACATTGCTGTTCCAGGTTTTGTATATGGGGGCCTGTTGGCTTCCCTAATCGACTGCCATAGCATTGGCACCGCAGCCGCGGCCTGGGCTCAGGCCCGGGGCTTGGATATTGAACGCGACGGCGCGCCCCGGTTTGTAACAGCGTCATTAGAGGTAAAATACCGCAAGCCCACACCTTTAGGGCCAACCTTGATCCTACGTTCCCGTCCCATTGAAATTCGTGAGCGCAAAGTTATTGTGGAAACCGAGCTCGGACCTGAAGGTCAAGAGCCCACCGTATTTGGACGAACTGTAGCCGCGTTGCTCCCTGAAACCATGCGCGTATCTTCGCATCATGGCGCTTAGGTTTGGGCTTGTGCTAGTGGGAACCATCGCTCCCACTTTTTCATGTGGGAGCGATTTTTGTTGTTTGAGGTTGTGGAAAGGGATCTAGCAAACAGTACGAGATATGATGGTATTTCATCCTTCATCATGCTGTGGATTGTGGGGAAAACTGTGGTGAGGTTTTAAAAAACTTCCTGTCTATCAGAAGATATGCCTTTTAGCCCTATTGTGAGCAGCAGATGTTAGGGTAATGCCGTGCCCTGGGACTCATGAATCCGCGCGGTTACGTGTGGATGAATTTGGGATAAGGTGGGGATAGGTTATCCGATCGTTTTGCGCAGGATATCCATAGGTTTTACCCAAAGTTACCCACAGCCCCCAAAGATGGGATTTCTCCTTCTGAGTATTCCTAGATGTGGTGTTTGTGACCATATTGGCTGTCATGTTCGGCCGACGGCAGCGGAGCGTTTTTCCACACCGGTACGGCCTTTTCCACAGATTTATCCCGAGTTATCCACAGGGGGTGTTGAAAGCATAACGTTCAGCATGGTGTTATCGCATGATGCCAAAGTAATACTTAGTTTTAAAACCTGAACACCCCACCATCTACCCCAGCGCGTGCTAAGTGGCGCTCGGATCCTTCGGGCCATTGGCGTGCGAAGCTTGTTCGTTTGGCTGCTCTCCAGCCCCCGCACTCAGGCGCGTGAGGTCCTGGAGCCATTGATGCAAACCGCGCCAGCCCAAATAAATGGCCCCGATGATCAGGCCTACCGCGACGTACAGCCACCAACGGGGCCAATTCCAAAGGAAGACACCACCACGAAGGATCCCTGACAGGCCTAGCAACACAAATTTGCCCTGCAACGCGCGTGGGAGGAGCAATCGAGGCTCGGGTTTCCCGAGGCGTCGAAAAACCCAACGTAGCCCTTGGGGCAGAAAGAGGCCCTCAAGCACGAACAGAATACCAAGAATGATGTAAAGCGCGTCTACCATTGCCAAATCCTCCGAACATACGAACATATTCCAATGTTCCGGAATTCTACCTACAATCCCCGCGCGCTCCCATGTTTTTGCTGTATACTGAAGACAAGTATATTTTTGATGGAGGGCATGCCTATGAACATTGTTGCGGTCGTCCGAAGCCTGAGCGTCTTCGCGTGGTTGCTTGCTTTGATACTGTTCGGCGTTGCAGTGGCTCGGGCGGCGCGTCATTATCCCTCGCGTCCCTGGTTTCTCGCTGCCCTTGGGGCGGGCCTGATCGCCGTCTTAATCACAACCTTAGGCGCAGGTTTGGTCTTCGTCCCGCCGGAGATGCGCGGCGTGGTAATCTCTGCGGTCGCGCCCAAGGGCTACCGCGAGCAACCCTTGGAACCAGGTTTGCGTTGGATTATCCCCTACGCGGAGTACGTCAAGCTCTACCCCATCTCCAAGCAAACTTACACCATGTCCTCGACACCCGCGGAAGGGGATGTATATGGGGATGATAGTATCGAAGCCCGTACCAAGGACGGTCAGCTTATTTTTATGGACGCATCGGTCATTTATTCGATCGACCCTGAGCGGGTCGTAGAGGTGCACATCACCTGGCAGGACCGCTACGCGCAAGACCTGGTGCGCCCCCTCGCGCGGGGTATTATTCGGGATGCTGTATCCCAATTCCGCGTGGACGAAGTAGTAAGCACGCACCGGTTTCAACTGCGAGATATGATTTTTACGGAGATGAAGAAACGCCTCGCGGAGAACGGCTTAATCTTACACGACTTCGTCCTGCGCAACATCACCTTTACTGAAGAATACGCCCGCGCGGTGGAAGAAAAACAGATCGCCGAACAGCGGGCCCAGCAGGCCAAATTCCTCGTCGAGCAGAAGAAATACGAAGCTGAGCAGATGCGACAAATCGCGCAAGGTGAAGCAGATGCGCGCATCATCCGCGCGAAAGGCGAGGCGGAAGCACGGCTCATTCAGGCTAAAGCCGAAGCCGAAGCCTTAGCGCAAATCGCCACCGTGTTGCGCACCAACCCTGAATTGCTTACGTACGAGTACATCCAACGCCTGGCGCCGGGCATCAAGGTCATGCTGGTTCCTGCGGATAATCCATATTTGCTCCCCTTGCCGGAGCTCGAAACGACCTCGGAGGTCCAGCTGACCCCAACCCCAACGCCCGCGCCAGCGCCTCAAGAATAGGAGGGCGTATGGAGGACCGACGACCTGGTTGTTTGGGCGGTTTGCTTCGTTTGTTGCTTTTAGCCTGGGTCTATGACTGGCTTCAGGAGCGTATGGGTTTTGACCGCGGCGGTTGCTCAGGTGTGGGGTGCGGGTGCCTTTTGCTCGTGCTCTTTCTCATATTTCTGTGCTATATTCTCTTTAGCACGGACTGGACCCGCCTTGGCCTGATGATCGCGCCTCTGTGGCCGTAGGAGGGATCATGGATTGGCTCTTGCAGCCGGATATCGCGTATGTCCTGCTTGTGGTGGGCATCGCGTTGGGTGTTTTAGCTGTGCTCACCCCGGGCACGGGCTTTCTCGAAGTGGCTTCGCTCGTCAGCTTGGCCCTGGCGGGCTACGCGATGTTGTATTTGCCTCTAAACTTGTGGGCCTTTGGTTTGCTCTTGCTCGCGCTGGCCGCGTTTGTGCAGGGCATCCGACGGCCTAAGGAGCGCCGATGGACCGCGCTCGCCGCGCTCGCATTCATCTTGGGCTCGGTGTTCCTATTCCGCGTGCCCGGACGTTGGCTCGCGGTGCACCCCCTGGTGGCCGCCGTGACGTCGGTTACCTTTGGCACCTTTTTCTGGTTCGCGGTGCGTAAGACCCTCGAAGCTCTCAAGCGGCCACCCGTCCAATCCTTGGACGCTCTTATCGGCCAGCTCGGCGAGACCCGCACCGAGGTGCATCATAGCGGTACCGTCTACGTCGCGGGTGAGCTCTGGAGCGCGCGCAGCGCGTGCCCCATCCCGCCTGGCCGTACGGTGCGCGTGATCGGCCGCGAGGGGTTTGTGCTCCTGGTTGAGCCCGTGCACGAGGATGATGGACCATGTGAGCAATCTATGTAACTGCAAGTGGAGGAGGTGACGTATGGATGTTGTACTTTTGTGTGTATTCGGCATTTTGGCTTTATTCTTGCTGAGCGCCCTAGCTCAGGCCATCCGCATCGTACCGGAATATCAGCGCTTGGTGGTCATGCGTTTTGGCCGGGTGATTGGCGAGCGAGGCCCGGGGCTGGTCTTCCTTATCCCCTTTATTGATAAGGCCATCACCGTGGATTTGCGTGAACGAGTGCGCGAAGTGCCTCATCAGACCTGCATCACCAAAGACAACGCGGCCATTGCCGTGGATTTCGTGTGGTATTACAAGGTCGTCGACCCCGTCATGAGCGTGGTACAGGTAGAGAACTTCGAGGAATCCGCGGGTAACATGGCGACCACGACCTTGCGCGCGGTAATTGGTGGCATTTTGCTGGACGACGTGCTCTCTCAACGGGAGTACATCAACAACATGCTCCGTACCCGGCTGGACGAGGTCACCGAACGCTGGGGCGTCAAGGTGACCAACGTAGAAATCCGCGAGATCGTGCCCCCGCGCGAGATTCAAGAAGCCATGAACCGCCAGATGTCCGCGGAGCGCAATCGTCGTGCCTTGGTGACCGAATCCCTGGGCAAGAAAGAAGCCGCGATCAATGTGGCTGAAGGCGAAAAACAAGCCTCAATCTTGCGCGCGGAAGGCGAAAAGCAAGCGGCCATTTTGCGCGCAGAGGGTTTCGCCTTGGCCTTGTCCAAGATCTTCGATGTGGCCAAGGAGATTGACGAGAAGACCCTGACCTTGCAATACTTCGATACGCTCAAGGCCTTGGGGCAGGGGCAATCTAGCAAGATCATCTTCCCCATGGAGTTTACCGAAATGCTGAAGGCCTTCCAGCGCCTCCGGGGTGAGGCCAAGACCCAAGAACAAGGGGATGGCGTTTCAGAAGGTAGCGAAACCACCTAAGTCAAGCCCCCACGACGTTACCTAAGCACGGCCCCTCGCCGTTGGGGGGCCGTGTTGGTTTTAAACCGCTTATCATATCCGGGCATTTTGGACCGTGCCCACGCGGGCGCGGAACGGCCAGCCAAGTTAGGTTTAGGCAAATCCTGTCGAAGAAACCCATGCCGCGGGCAGCTGGACGCGTGCCCCAGCGGGCATCTAAAGCCGGCCGCTAGAATGGTGCGGCGCGCCCCACGCGTTGGGCCGGATGATGCGCGCGATGTTATGCCAAATAGCCGCGGGCTTCCAACCCGCGGCGATGCTCAAGGCGCGACGCGCCTGGCTCAGCGGCGACAGCCCCCTTCGCCTCCCCCTTGCCACATGACCGTTCTACAACCTTTGCGTGCACCCCACATGGAAGGGGGTATATTTCGGTTTGACAGGTAAACCACGCGAGAAGGGGTAAATATCGTCCTATCCGACAAAGCAAGGGCAAACATCGCAAAACCCAACGGCAGGAAAGACGGTCTTTTTCTATGCTTTACCCTAACCAAAGCGACGCACCTACTAAACAGAAACATGCCCCAAAATTTGGCGAACTATTGACACAAAGCAAGAAATCATGTACTATAAATGCGATTTTCTCCAGATATCTTTTCGGCCTATAAAGGGAGGGATGGCTAATGAGCAAATGGAATTGGGTCCATGCAGGCTTGCAAGCCGCAACGTATCTTGAAATGCGCCAAATACGCAAGGCCATGGAAATGGAAGCCTTGCGCCAACTCGCGATCGAGACTATGCGGCATTACGTGTTCGAGATCTACGCTGCCCTAGATGCCCTTGAGGAGCTTGTCCATAAATACCCTCTACAGGTTTATAGCCTGCTCCTTTATTTGCATCTCGGCTTGAAAGAAAGCGGCATTCATGAGCGTCTCTTCCCAGAGGTACACGATAAAGAATATCTTCTGCGCGTACGGAAAAAGATGCGCCAGATGCGACAAGAATTGGAGCCCCGCTTTTCAGACAAAGAAAAGAAAGTTGCCGCTCTGGCGGCGAAAGCTTTGTTTGAGCGTCCTATGTTAGAGCTTATTGTTCAAGCCAAAAAAGCCCAAGATTCCCTAAGTCAAACAGATAAACAATGGCGTTCGTTCGCAGCAAAATATAGCTGGCGTATGGCCGCGTTCATCCTTCTTATCCTTTTGGGCACGCCTGGGCTGTGTGGTCTCTGTGTGTCTTCAGAGAGTGGCCTTTCGATGTACACCATCGGCAGCCTCCTTTTGCTCGGCGTCGGGATTTACGGCTTGGCCAGCCTGCGAAGAAACAAAGCTTATCAACAATACACTCACTTACGAGACATGCGCCAGAAATACTACAACATCATTACCGAATGGGAGCAAAACAAAGAAGCCTACCGAGAACGGTTCGGCACAGATAACTTGGAGGAGCTTTACCCTATTGCTGTAAAACGGCTAACACTCATTAAACGCTTCTTCCCTGAGGATGAAGCGCTGCGTGCCTTAATGAGCAAGGCCTTACCTCAAAAAAAGACGCCCCAGGACCTCGCCACATCCTAAGGTGGTTGTTTTCTAAACAGAGCGGCCCGGTGCAGACCGGGCCGCAAATTTAATTCTCACTTTTCCTAATCACGCCAACGATCTTTGAGCCTTTGCACAACTAAAATGGCAACCAAAAGCGCCAGGCTTAGACCTGCTTGCCCTTGCCATGTGAGCAAGATCTTCCGTTGAAACAAGACTGGATTTTCTTTGTTAACAAACGTCCAGCGATAATCCTCAAGCACATGAGCTAACATCCCTTCGGCTGGACCCAACGCGAGCTCGCGTTCCAGTTGCCAGCGCAAATAAGCTTGCTGATATGCAACCATTTGCGCGCTGTAGAGGTCCACGCGGCTCTGGTATATGGCAAGCTGGGCTTTGTAAGATTCTTGGATTGCCTCGACTTGGCGTTGATATGCATCCAACGCACGCAGATAGCGCGCCATGGCTACTGGATCCGTCTTCTCACGCGGGGGCGCCGGCGGTGGGGGCAGCTGAGGTTCCGGCGGCGGCTCACCTGGGGGCACCGGGGGCACAGGTGGCGGCGCGAAAAGCTCGGGCAGGGCATAGCGCCCCAAGCCTGGGAAGTGGCAACGCTCAGGCTGAAGCAAATTGAGGCCCATGCAGCGGCATAGAGCCGTTTTATCCTCCACGGTCATGAGCGTTCGTGTGGACAGGGGAAGTTCCCAACACGGATCGGCTACCAAATCCGACCCTACGCCAGTAATGCTCATCATGGATTCGAAACTCCAGCGCGTGTTTGAGAGCGCACTCACCTGTTGGGGCAGGGGTACCTGCACGCCGCTTAGCACGATCTGCGGGACCATAAACAAAATTACAATCAAAGGCGCCGCGTTGGCATTCGGCGCCAGCGCAGACGCGAACAGCCCCCACATCATGCCGCCAAACGTGGTCAAGGCAAGGGTGACGTAAATGAGCACGGCCTCCCGCCATCCTCCAGGCATTTGGAACGCAGCGTAGTGCAGGCCGGTGTACCACGCGGCTTGGTATAAGGCCATCAAAGCAGCCAGCGCAACCTTGGCGATAACATAAGGACCAATTTGCAAATTAACCAAACGCTCTCGACGATAAATTGCACTCTCCTTCACAATTTCCCGCATCTGCGATAGGCCCCCGACCATAACCGCGTAAATCGCCAACGAAAACAACGTTACCATCACCGTCGCGAAACGGCCCTGATATACGTCAAACGGCGCTCGGCCTAGCAAAGCGGCCAAAAGGAAATCGAGCGATGCAACCAGCGGCGCGACCAGCAACATCAAAGCAAGGCTGAACCGATCCCGCAGCAGCACCCGGATGTTGCGACGGAAAAGAATGCGCGCCTGCCGCAGCCCCGCGCGCCAGCCTCCTCGGTGCATCCGAATGCGGGGCCGCGCACGGCGAGGAGTCGATACAGATTCCGGCGTTTGGATTAGCGATGCACGAGCGTCCGCGTCCAAAAGGGGCAAGTCGCGCTTGCGCGCCAAGGGTTCGGCCACATAACGACGGTATGCGTCCGAGGCCCGATAGCGGCGCGCCCACTCCTCAGGAGAGCCCCTCGAGGGATCTTCAAGCAAAATATAAATATCATCGAACGACATCGGACTCGCGGCCCGTTCCGCATCGGAGCGGTACGCGTCAAAATAGGCTAACGCTTCATCGGGTGGGCCAAACCAGGCCAAATAGCCCCCACGAGCCAAGAAGACCACCTTATCCGCCAAACGCACGTTCTTGGTCGTGTGGGTAACCAGCACAATGGTGCACCCTTGATCGGCTAAACGACGGAGGAGACGCATAAATAGCGTTTCCGTACCTGGGTCCAAACCGCTGGTGGGTTCGTCCAAAAAGAACAAACTAGGCCGCGTGAGCAATTCCACGCCGATCGAAACCCGCTTTTGCTGCCCCCCGCTCAGTCGATGGATGGGCACGTTGCGACGATGGGCTAAATCCAAATCGTTCAGCACTTGGTTGATACGCTGGTAACGCTCCTCGCGGCTCATATCCGGCGGGAGGCGCAGCTGCGCGGCATAGTCCAGGGCTTCCCACACCGTCAGCTCGCGATGAATGATGTCTTGCTGGGGCACATAGCCAATGAGGTGTCGGACCGCGTCAAATCGTTGGTAGAGCGAGACGCCATTGACAATAACTTCACCTTGGGAAGCAGGTCGGTATCCGGACAGCGCATTGAGCAAGGTGGTCTTCCCGCTCCCACTTTGGCCCACGATGGCAACCAGTTCACGCGGCTCGATAACCAACGTGATATCGTGCAGGATGGTATCTCCCCCACGTACCCGTTGGGTCAAACCCACCGCGGCCAACCATACGCCTTGGGTCTCAGCCACTTGGGCCAGGCCCCGTCCGCCCACAATGAAGCGATATGGGCCAATGCGCACCTGGTCGCCCGGCTGCAGCCACGCGACCCGCACTCGGCGACCATTGACAAAAGTCCCGTTTGGTGTATTGAGGTCCCGGATGCGGTAGCGCGTGCCGACGCGTTCAACAACCGCGTGGTACCGTGAAACCACGGGAGAATCCAACACCACATCGTTATCCGGTGCGCGGCCAATGGTGATGCGATCGCGGTTGTGAAACAAGATCTCACGTTCAGCGGTGCCCAGAACCGGTTCCGCGCGATGCAATGCGATGTGGATATCCCCCCGATCCGCAGGAATGCGCAGGCGGTCACCAGGCCGCAACAGCAAGGTGCGCGGAGCTGGTCGGCCATCTGGGAGCCGCGGTTGGGGTTCAGGCACGCGAGTCAACCAACGGTAGCCTTCCGCGGTCCGAGTCAGCTGGGCATAATGCGGGGGCAGGCCAGGTACAGGGATGTCGTCCTCTTCGTGC
>JAADFA010000095.1 GCA_013153135.1 Chloroflexota bacterium | reverse complement strand
AGAGACGACGCCACGGCCAGTCGTTCCCCGTCGGGCGACCAGGCCACGTCGTTCACCGTGCCCTTGCCCCAACGGGCGATGAGCTGAACCGCACCGACATTCGCCGCGGTGATGGGCACCAGGCGGTTTAGGGGTACAGGCGTGCCCATGAGCACCGGCGTCACCACGGGCGTGAAGGTGGGCGTAGGCGAGGACGTGGGGGTCGGGGAGGGTGTGGGCGTTGGGCTCAGCGTCGGCGAGGTCGCATCGGGGCGGTCGAATGTCCCTGAGGATTGAACGGTTGGGGTTTGGGCGTCAGGAGGGACCAGGCCGAGCGAGGTCCCGTTTCTCCCGCAGGCGGCCAGGGCCAAAGCCAGCAGCAGCGCCACCAAGGCGAACAACCCCTGATTGAAACGCATCGTCACACCCCAAAGAAGAACGTCGTCTGAGTTCACGTTGCACTTACAGCGAAGGCCAAATCTAGATGCTCATAAATTTGTGTCTCTAGCTTTGGAATCATTATACCTAACAAAAGCCTTACAGCGGCAAGAACGGCCATATTCCTCGGCGCCTTGGCTTACCCCACAGCAACGGATTCGCCGTATCAAGAGTTTCTCGCTGCTCCGGCTCCAATCCTGAGAGTTTTTGATAGCCTGGCGAGACCTATAATAGGCCGCGGCGAGTCCAAGGCACGAGGAGGTCTGCCATGGAAGTTGCTCGACATTGGCGTCTGCGACGACAACGCTATCGGCTCGAGGGCGAGGAATGCCCGGTGTGCGGTGCAAAGATCTTCCCTCCACGGGATGTGTGCCCTGTGTGCCACGCGGAGGCCCGCACGCAGTATGTGTTCGCCGGTCGGGGTGAAGTGGTGTCGTTCACCACGGTTACCCAAGCACCTGAGGGCTTCACCGAGCAGGCGCCGTACGTGGTCGCTCTCATCCGCTTGGAAGAAGGCCCCATGCTGACCGCACAACTCACCGACCTAGGCGACCAAGAGCCCTACATCGGCATGCCTGTCGAAATGGTCACGCGCCGCTTGCGCACGGATCGGGAGGAGCGCGGTATTATTCTGTATGGCTATAAATTTCGCCCTCGCCTCAAGCCTGAACCCCAATCCTAAGTAGTGTCAACCCGCGCCGCGGCGGTTTCCAATGCTATAATTCCTCATGATGGACGAACGAGGCTGGCTACATCCTGCGACCCGGCCCCTGGTTTACCGCGCGGGCGAGGGGGCCGCGGTGCTCTTCCACGGCTTTACCGCATCCCCGCAAGAGATGCGCTACCTAGCCCGGCGCCTAGCCGAGGCCGGATGGACGGTTTATGTGCCACGGCTGCCCGGCCACGGCACGTGCCTGGCCGACCTACAACGTGTGCGCTGGCAGGATTGGGCCTTCGCCGCGGAGGATGCCTGGGCCATGCTGACCCAGACCGGCTACCGCCCTGTGGTCGCTATCGGTCTATCGATGGGCGGTGCGCTGGCCCTGCACCTGGCTGCCCGGCTTCCGGTAGCCGCGGTCGTGGCCATGGCCGCGCCTTTCACCCTGGATGAACACCCCTGGCATTGGCTTTGGGGATGGCTCCCATGGGTCAACTGGCCGAAAAACGATTGGACTCCCTTCCCCGACGACCCAGACCAGTGGGACGAAGCCCATTGGACTTACCCCGCCTATCCCTTCCGAGGCCTGGCCGAGCTGGCCGCGATGCTGCGGGACCTGCGGCGTCGGCTGAAGCACGTGCGTATCCCGACGTTCCTGCTCTACGCGTCTAATGACCCTGTGGTGCCGCTGCATCATCAGAGCGCCTACGCTGAACGCATAGCCGGACCTGTAACCACGGACCTCATCCCAACCCAACGGCACGTGCTCACGCTAGGCCCTACGCGACACGAGGTCGCGCAGCGGGTAATCGCGTTTCTCGAACCCTGGCGCTCGCACGGGCAGGAGGATACATCATGACGCGCTCGTGCGGCATGCCCCACTGGCACATCACTCTAGGACAACGCCCATGAACCGAGACCTCCGTTGGGCTGCGCTGTCGCTGTTTTTGTGGGGCTTGGGCGAAGGAATGTTTTACCACTTTCAGCCTTTGTACCTCGAACACCTCGGCGCTTCGCCCGAAGCTATCGGCCGCGTGCTGGGCTTCGCGGGGCTGCTTATGACCATCAGCCATTTGCCCATGGGATGGCTGGTTGACCGATGGGACCCGCGGCCGCTCATGTGGGCGGGTTGGGCCGTGGGCACCCTCGGCGGCGTGGTCATGGCCTGGGCCAAGGACCTCCGCTGGTTCAGCGTGGGGTTGTGGCTCTATGCATCGTCCATGTTCGTCATGGTCCCTATGAACGCGTACCTGACCGCAGCCCGGGGCCGGTGGACCGTGGCTCGCGTGCTCACCACTCTTTCCGCCCTGTTCAATTTGGGCATGATCTTCGGCCCGTGGCTGGGCGCGCGCATCGCTAGCTGGGGTGGACTGCCGCGGACGTACCAGGTCGCGGCCGGGCTCTTCGTGCTCTCGACCCTGGCCATTCTCCGCGTGCGCGCATACCCACGGCCGCGCAGCACCGCCTCGTCCGACGGCGCCCGCTGGGCTCTGGGCCGCCTGCCGCGCGCGGTATTCGGATTCGCAGCGTTTGTAGGGCTGAGTTTCCTCATCCTTGACCTGCCGCAACCCTTGCTGCCCAAATTCCTCAAAGACTACCGGGGCCTCTCGGTCGAGGCCATCGGGCAACTGGGGTCCGCGTACGCGTTGGGTTCCGCGGGTTTAGGCTTGGTAATCGGCCGATGGCCCGCGGGCCTGGGCTTGGGTTGGATGTTCCTTTTACAAGCCGGTGCCGCGGGGATCATCCTGACCGCGCCGCCAGGCCTTGCGTACGCGTTGGCCTACGTGGGCTTTGGAGCGCTCCGGCCCGCGCGATCGTTGGTCATCGCGCAAGTGCGTGCCCTGGTCCCGGGCCAGCAGCAGGGTATAGCCTACGGCCTGCTTGAGACCACGATGGGCCTAAGCACGGCCTTGGCCGCAAGCCTCGCGGGATGGATGTACGTACGCTGGCCTACCGGGCCCTTCTGGCTCGCGCTGGTCGGGGGCATCCTAACTGCATTCATATGGTGGACCTGGTGGTTCACCCACCGTACACCAGACGCCACGCCCAAGCTGTCAATCTAGGATTTCAGGAGCGAGGCATGGCCACGCTAGTGCTCAAACCCGGCCGAGACAAAGCGCTGCGTCGCCGCCATCCGTGGGTCTTTTCGGGCGCGGTCGCGCGCGTGCGGGGCAACCCCGGGCCCGGCGAAACCGTCACCGTCGTCGATGCAGACGGACGTTTTCTAGCCCGGGCGGCCTATAGTCCCAAATCACAAATCCGCGCCCGGGTGTGGACCTTTCGCCCAGACGAGCCTGTGGGCCCCGCGCTATTCCGCGACCGCATCGCTCGAGCCCTCGCGCTGCGCCGGGCCACCATCCCGCCCCAGGATACCGCGTACCGAGCCCTTTTTGCGGAATCGGACGGGCTGCCCGGCCTTATTGTGGACCGGTATAACGATGTGGTCGTGCTGCAATTCCTCAGTGCAGGGGTGGAATTTTGGCGCCCAGCCCTGCTGGACGCGATTCGTGACGCGCTACCGGCTAAATATTATTATGAACGCTCGGACGTAGACGTGCGTCGTTTGGAAGGCCTGCGGCCCCGCCGCGGGCCACTGCTAGGCACCCCCGAACCACCCACGCCCGTCATCATTCACGAAGGTGGCTTGACCTTTGGGGTGGACGTGCGCACCGGACACAAGACAGGGTTTTACCTCGACCAACGTCCCAATCGCGCGCGAGTGCGGCAAATGGCTCAGGGCCGCGAGGTGTTGG
>JAADFA010000019.1 GCA_013153135.1 Chloroflexota bacterium | reverse complement strand
TCCGGCCAGGCGCATGTTCTCCAGCGATTCCTCTTGTTTGAAATGTGGCTGTGCGAGGGGCAGGTGGTTGTAGTGGTGGGTTTGATGGATCAGGGTGAGATCGGGCGTCGCGTCGATGACCCACCAGCCCGAGCGCCGGGCGTGGTAGATCATCCAATTATCCCAGCCTGCGCGGCCGATGGCAAAGGGCGGCATGGCCCGGATTTGCCCGCGAGGGAAGAGAAAGAGGTCCATCCCCGTCGGATGCAGGGGGCTCTGCCGGGCCCGGGCCCGCCACGCGCGCCAATCTTCCTGCTCCCACGTGATGGGTTCGGTAATGTCCATATCCCACCGTCGCGCGCTGACAAGCAGGGGGCGTCGTGGCATCCAGGGGTCCAGCGCCGCGAGCACGTCGAAGATTTCGGGCAGCAGGATGATATCTGCATTGACAAACGCGACCCACGGCGTACGTGCCATGGCCTGGGCCTGCGCGAACATATCCGAGAGCAGGGGCGTGCCGTAACGGTTGCGCGCGACTTTGGGCTGATGGCGAAAGCCGAACTCCGCCGCGGCGTCGGCTACGCCCGGCTCAATTCCAAAGACGATGACCTCGACCCGCGGCCCCAAGGCTTGCCACGATGCGAACGCGTTGCGTTGGATGGTTTGGATGTGAGGGTCTTCAAAGGGCTTGGGCGATGTGAACAAGGTGAGCACAGGTGCTGGGCTCATGGACCGCTCCTTTGACCGGTATCGCACAGCTCAGCCGCGCGAGGTCCATTGTAAAACAGTTCGAAAAGCTCCGTGCGCACGCAAGGTTCACGGCGGTGAAAGAGCAGGTCCACGGCTTCGTCGGCATTATGCTGATAAATTTTAACCCATCGCGGCCAGCTAGGCAGGAAGTGCACCACCGCGAGGCGGCCTTCGCGATAAGCTTGATGATAGCCCTCGCCCTCGCCCAGGGGGATAATGTCCCGTCGGCCCTGGATTTCGGGCAAGAGGTAGGCGGGCCGGTCGGCCCAGAGCAGCATGGCCTCGGCTTCGTCGGCCATGAGGGGGATGTCCTCCGGCCACGCGCGCAGGCGAGCCCAGGCCTTGGGCTGGTGCCAGGGCTTGGCCGTATAACCTAGACCGTAGCCGTGCAAGGTATACAGCATGGCTTTGGTGACGGGTGCCTGGTACGCGATGACGCCCAGCAGCAGCGCGACGGGCGGGATAAGCAGGCTAAGATGTCCTACTCGTCGCGCTTGCAGCCCCAAAAGGTGGTATAGCACAAAAGGCGTGAGGCTCCAGCCATAGAGCCCGAGCCAGAACAGCGGCGCGGCTACGCGCGGGTTGAAGTCGGGTTCGGGACGGCGGAAGAGGTGCGCGGCATAGAAGAAAAGCAGGTACGTCAAGGCCAGACCCCAGGCCAGCAGGACCGCGTCCAGCGCGGCCCGGGCCGAAGGGGCTGGGAGCTTGCGCCGAGCTAGCAGCGCCGCGAGCCATGCCCCCGCGGTGAGCCCCACCGCCACCCAGGCCATCCCCGGGATGGCTTTGTACAGCCGGGGCATTTCAAGCCAACCGAGCCAAAAGACTTCGGGCAGCGCGCGGATCAAACCCTGGGTTTTGGTCAGCACTTCGGCCCAGCTTGGCCAGGCAAAGTGCAGCGTGTTCCCGCGCGCGTGCATGATCGCGTTCCACACGCCGTAAGCGAGCAGGAACGGCGCGAGCGCGAGTCCACTCGCCCGGAGGCGTCGTTGGTTGGCCGCGAGCCAGGGCGCCAGCGCGAGCGCGGGCGCGAGAAAGAGCCCCGCATAGCGTGTGAGCACCGCCGCGGCCGCGGCGCTCCCTGCCGCGAGCAACAGCCCGTCGCGCGGGCGCCGCGCATAGGCCCAGAGCGTAACCAAGGCCATCAGGCTCAAGGTGAAAAACAGCGGCTCGGTCATGATGCCGCTGTAGTTTCGCACCACCACCGGGGACGTCGCAATCAAAGCCGCAACGAGCACGCCGACCCAGGGCGTTCGAGACAGCGCGCGGCGGCTGAGCTCAGCCAGCAAGAAAACAAACACACCGTAGGCTATAACGTCGATCCAGCGAGCTGCGGTCAGCCAATCCACGTGGCAGCAGCCCATCACCGCGGCCAGGGTCAGGGGATATAAGGGCGGGTAATGGGCCAGCGGCAGGCTTTGCTCGGGATCTTGGCGTACTGTTAAGCCGCGGCCGCTGAGCACCCCGCGCGCAGCATCCACATAAGCGACCGAATCGCTAAAGGCCCAGGGTCCCCAGGGCACGAGGTAATGGGCGAGCGCAGCCATGGCTGCCAGTGCCAGCAGGCCGCTCAATCCTATCCAGAGCCATGAGATTCGATGGTTCACGAGCCTGCTCCCTTGTAAGACAACATGGCCTCACGCGACCGCGAGGGCCGCGCGAGGCTAGGTTTTACCACAAACCAAGATGCCAGGCGCGGTTAGCGCGATGCGGTTTCGGGCACACCCCAGACCCACCACGCCCCGCTGGGCGCAATAAGGATGAGGGCACGCCCATCCGGCGTAAACGCGACCCGCACACTGCCGAAGCGGACCTCATCGTCGGCCGTGTTGGTTGGGGTCGCTTCAGGAATTTCGACCTGGCTGATGATGTGCCCATCGCGCGGGTCGACCATCTGCAGCACCCCTGCCCCATAGGCCGCGAGGAGATCGCCCGAGGGGTTGAACGCGACGCCCAGCACAGGCCCGGCCATTGGTTCGCCGATGAGCCGCGGTGGGTAGGGCGCGTAGGTCGCATCCGGGGCCTGGGTGGGCGCAATGGACGAATCTGGATTATCTGGCAGGCGCCAGATGCGCCAACGGCCATCCGACGCCGCGACCGCGATCTCAGGCTCGTGGGGATGCCAAGCCAGGGTTCGCAATAAGCCCATGCCTGGCTTGGTGAGGTCCGAGAACGCGAACCACGGTCGTCGTGCGGCAACGTCCCATATCGCGAGCCCATATTCCGTTCGGGCAAGGTAGGTGCCCTCGGGCGAAAAGGCAAGGTCGGTGATCGGCCCGCGCGTATGGCCGTTCATGCGATTGGTGCGCTGATCTACATCCCAGACGAACACCTGCTGTGCTGTCGCCAGTGCGACCCATCGGCCCTGGGGATGCATGGCCATGGCCACGGCTTCGCGCTGCGTCACCGCGCGCGGGAGCGTCAGCCACGCTTCCGCGGTTCCGGCTTCCCAGTCAAAGCGCCAGATGGTCCCTTCAGCATCCGCGGCCAAGCCCCAAGATCCTTGGGGGCTTAGGACGACCGCGCGTAGCGGCACGCGCGCGTCGGCCAGGTGCACACTTGCGCGCACGCGGCCTGTGCTCAAATCCCGCAGCACCACCTCAGCCGCGTCGCCCACCAGCGCGGCCAGGGGTTGGCTGGGATGAATGGCGACGTCGTTGACCTGGAAGCTCAAAGGCGCCATGTCCGATGTGCGTGCGATGCCGTTGGGTTCGACCAGGGCCAGACGTCCGGTTGCGCTCACGGCAACCCAGGCCGCCTCACCTTCGGGCTGAGGTTCGAGCACCAAGGGCGTGAAGCTCAGGGTCACATCGCTTGAAGGGTCTTGAATAGGGTAGGTTGCCACGTTGTATTGCAGCCAATGCCGTCCAACGACAAGATGAAGGGTGTCGCTGGCATCGAACCAGATGCCCGTGGGCCGTTGGCGATAGGGCCATAGGTAATGGCGCACCATGAAAACTTTGCCGTTGGTTTGAGGGACGGGGATCGTCAAATCCCACACCAATACCACACCCGAAGGAAAGGCCGCGGCCACGTAGCGCCCCGAGGGCGCGAGCGCGAGGTCGAGGATGATGGGCTCACCCACTTGCGCGCGTTTGAAGTGGTTCCACATCTCGCGGCCGAATTTGCGAAAGATGCCGACCGCGAAGAAGGGTTTTTCGAGCCGCGCCCAGGGCTCGACACGAAAAACATTAATGTTATCGCCAGCTGCGCTGTAGAGGTATTGACCATCTGCGCTGAAGCGGAGCGCAAGCACGGACGAAGGGGGAAGCACTTCCCGGCCCTCGGCGCGATGGAGCGCGCGCGTGGCGAGATCCCACACGGCAAGGCGCTCGAACGCGCCGGCCGCGAGCCAGCGGCCGTCGGGCGAAATGGCCAGCGCGGTGATGCGGTCGCGGCGGAGTTCGGCTTTCGCCAGCTCCGACGTCGCGGCAGGTGTGGCTGTTGGCTTATCCGCGTCGGGGTCGGGCATGGCCCATGCGGCCCAAAGCTCGGCCTGGTCTACATCCCACACGAGCACCCGGTCGGCCACCCCGGCCGCAAGGTAGCGCTCGTCGGGTGTGCGCGCGAGCCGTTCCACCGCCGCGTCGGTGGGCCAGAACGCGAGCCGTTGGAAGGTGGCCGCGTCATACCAAACCACGCCATACGCGGTTCCGACCGCGAGCCGGCCTCGCTGGGGGAAGAACACCACAGCCCGCGCATCGCCATCGCCGAAGCGAGCAAGCAGGCGTAGCGCGGCCGCGTTCTCGTGGGTTAGAGCCTGCTGGGGTGTGGGGTAAGGTGTGCCCAGCCGCGCAGCGCGCCACGGCGTGGGCGTTGGGGTCGCCGTGGCTGTCGGCGCGGGCGTGGCGGTCGCGGGGGCTGTTCGCTGGGTAGGCGACGTGGCCTCGGCTTGCGCGGTGGCCGAGGGTGTGACGCGTCCAGCCAATAACGCGTCGTCCTTCCATGAGCCAGCTTGGCACGCGGCTGTCAGGAGAATAAGGCCGGTCACCAACCCGAGAAGATGAAACCGTGCATTTCGTCGCATCGTTCACCTCACGGATGGCAAGAAATGTTGCCGTATTAGCCCTTCGTAGCGGGTATTATGATAAACTTCTCTCTCGCCTGGTTGAGACGTAAGAGCATGGTAGAATGAGGCCGAAACTCGCCGCGGGCAAGGATTTTTGGAGGCGTCGCAATGAAGATGCAAGTGCTACGTCGACTTTCGACGCCCATGATGGCACGCTCCCATCCTTGGGCCGGGGTTGTTCTTGGTCTTGCTGCGTTGTTGTTGCTTAACGCGTGCTCAAAAGACGAAGCAACGGCGGTGTTGGATCCGGACGCCGCGTTGGTGGTCTCAGGCCCAACGCCCACGCCCCTCATGACGCCAACACCGACGTCCTTACCCGTGACGCCAACCGCCCAAGGGCCTGGACAGGCGACCCCTACCCCTGAGGTGACGGCTCAGGCGGGCACGGAGGGCCCGGTGATGCTGACCACAACGGGGAATGTGTATTGTCGTTCAGGCCCAGCCGTGTATTATAAAGCCCTCGCAGCGTTCCAACCGGGGGTTACGCTGCCCGTTTTGGGACGTACGCCCTCGGAGACGGGCTATTGGTTGGTGGAGACGGAGGAGGGCATCCGATGTTGGATTTGGGGGAAATACGCAACCCTCTCAGGCGGTGATCCTGCCCAGCTTCCGGTGATGACACCCCCGCCACCACCCCCCGCCGCGTTTATTGTTAGCGTCAGTCGGGTGAGTACGTGTCGTGGTGAGTGGGGCCTGACTTTGCTCATCGAGAACAAGGGCCAGCTCCCCCTGGAGTCCATTGAGGCTACCATTATGGACCAGGCCAAAACATTTGAATATCACTATCCTTTGGAGCAGAGCCATCGTTTCTTATGGTGGTACGATTGCGAGCGCCGGGGTGGGCGGGAAAGCATCCCGCCGGGCGAAGAGGGCATGATCACCGTCCCGACCAATGGGCAGGACCTGCGCGGCTGGCCCTTGGTCGTTCGGGTGCGCGCGTGCACGGAAAACGGCCTGCAAGGATATTGCTTCGAGCGCACGACCCTGTTATACCCCTAAGCGCGGTGCCTGCGGGCCTGAGCACGTGGGGAGCGGACCATGGCGTCAGTGGTGGACGAAATTAAGCGTCGACTGGATATTGTCGACGTGATTGGGGAGTACGTGGAGCTCAAACCTTCGGGCAAGAACTACATTGGCTTTTGCCCTTTTCATCCCAATACTCGTACCCCCGCGTTTGTGGTCTTCCCCGAAACCCAAACGTGGCATTGCTTTGGCTGTGGCGCGGGCGGGGACGTTTTCACCTTCATCCAGAAAAAAGAAAACCTCTCCTTCCGCGAGGCTTTGCAGCTTTTGGCTCGCCGCGCAGGGGTCACCCTCGCACCCGTGGCGCCCGAGTCCACCGAACACGCGACCTTGCGCGCGGTGCTCGAAGCTGCGGTTGCGTTCTATCGCCATCATTTGCGCGCGGCTAGTGGACGACACGCGTACACATACTTGACCCAGCGCCGCGGGCTCACGGAGGCAACGCTCGAGGCCTTCGGCCTGGGTTATGCTCCCCCCCGTGGCGATGCGCTATATCGTTACTTGCAAGAGCAGGGTTTTACGTTGGAGCAGATCGAAGCCGCAGGGCTCCTCAGTCGTCGCGGGGATCGGCTCTTTGACCGTTTCCGTAATCGCATTATGTTCCCCATCCGCGACGAGCGCGGGCGTATGGTGGGCTTTGGCGGTCGCACGTTGGACCCGGAGGGTATTCCTAAGTACCTCAATACGCCGCAGACAGCCTTGTTCGACAAGGGCAAAGTGCTCTACGGCTTGGACCGCGCTCGACAAGCCATCCGGGAGCGCGACTTGGCCGTGCTGGTCGAAGGCTATATGGACGTGATCGGCCTGCATCAAGCCGGACACCGCTACGCGGTCTCGCCGATGGGCACGGCGCTAACCGAGCATCATCTGCGTCTGCTTAAGCGCTACACGCGCAACATTATCCTGGCCCTGGACCCCGATGCCGCGGGCGAGCGCGCGATGCTGCGCAGCATCGACGTAGCCCAACGCGCGACCGACCAGATCACGGCCGAGCTGGATGCGCGCGGGGCCCTGCACCACGTGCAGCAGCTGGATCTCAACATCCGCGTGGTCACTTTGCCCGAGGGCCTCGACCCCGATGAATTGGTGCTGCGCGATCCCGCACGCTGGGAAGCCTTGCTGCAACAAGCCAAGCCGTTGTTGTACTTCGTTATGGATTTGCACGCGCGGCATACAAATTTGGCCGATCCCCGCGAGCGCGGACGCTATGCCTTGGCCATGGCCGGGCTTATTCGTTTGATCGCGAACCCCGTGGAACGGGAAGACTACGTCCGGCATCTGGCTCGCATTCTGCGCGTCTCCGAGACCGCGGTCGCGGCCTTGCTCAAGCAAGCGCAACCTCCGCAGCAACGCGCGTCGACCTCACGGGCGCGAACTACCCCAACCCTTAACCCCGCGGCCCAGCGGGAGCGCGCCCTCCTCACCTTTTTGCTCTCGGACCCTGATGTGGTGGCTCACGTCAACCAGCGTTTGGCCTCGTGCCAGCTGTCCCCCATCGGCGTGGACGATTTTCAGCATCCCGCACATCAAGGCTTGTGGCAAGTTTATCAACGCGCGCTCGAGCAATTCGACCTGGAGGTGGCTGCGTATATGCAGCAGAACCTCAGCCCAGACTTGCAGCCCCTTTGGCAGACGCTGCGCGAGGAAGGTAACGCCGCGGGGCCCGTGGCCCGTCGGGTGGATGAGGCGTTGCGTCTGCTTTTGTGGCTTCGATATACGCGGTTGAGCAAACACGTACGGCGTCTCTCGCGCGCGTTGCCCGATTCCAACGCCCACGCGGCCCTGGAGCAAGCCCGGCCTCTGCTCGCGCGGCTGTTGCATGGTCTGCGGACCGGTTGCCGCTCGCCTGCCGCGTGAGACTTGGCGGACGGACGCATCGCATGGCTATGAGGGCCGTCTCAACCATGGACAAAGCCCCGGACTTTGTGTTATACCATCCTACCGTACCCGCATCCAAGCCATGGACACGTGACGTACACCGTGGTGGAAGGGTTGGCGCTGTTCGAACAGCGTGAGCTACGGAAGGAGGACGAAGGGTATGCCGCACGTGCTGCCGGATATGCCATGGGATGATGAGACGACCCAGCCCACCCGTATGGACTTGGAAGGGCTGGAAAGCTGGGAAGCTGAGCTCGATGACGCGGCCACCAGTGGCACGGACCCCGTCCATCTGTATTTGCGCGATATCGGCCAGCAACTGCTTTTGAGTGTTGATCAAGAATTTTGGCTTGCAACCATTATTGAAGCCGAGCGCCGGCTTCAGGCCTTGGAAAAGACCACGCGGCGGGCACGGCGCTTGTTCTTGCGGGTTTACGAGGGCCTGTTGGACGCGTGGCAGGCGGTGCTCGAGCAAGCCGATGCGTTAGATCAAGACCCGCCAGATCCCCTGGCCCTGATCGCCGAAGCGCGGCTCTTGCATAATTTGCCCCTGCATCAACCAGAACGGGTGAAGGAGCGCTCCTACGTGCGCAAGTACTTGCGCCAGGGCCCCTGGGGCAAAAGCGACCCCTGGGACGCCTTCGCGGCCCAGGTTTTCACCGTCTTCGTCAGCCTGTATACGTTGCCGCCGCGCACCTTGGATTATGTGGAGCGACGCGTGCGCGAGGCCCTTGGGCAGAACGCGGCTGAGGCCGAACCCGCCGCGCCTGCGGAGGCCGTCCCACGTATGCCATGGCCCTCACGGGACCAGGTGCGCCGGGCCCTGCCGCGCGAAGAGGAAGCCCGCGAGCATCGCGAATGGCTCAAACGCCGCGCGGAAGAAGCCCGGGACGCGCTGGTGCGCGCGAATTTGCGCCTGGTCGTGAGCGTGGCCAAGCGTTATCTCAATCAAGGGGTGCCTTTCCTGGACCTCATCCAAGAAGGCAACCTGGGCCTGTTACGCGCGGTGGAAAAATTTGACCCCGCTCGCGGGTATAAGTTCAGCACCTACGCGACCTGGTGGATCCGGCAGGCCGTCAGCCGCGCGATCGCGGATCAATCGCGCGTGATACGGGTGCCGGTGCACTTGATGGAGGGCTACCAGCGCCTCAACCGGCTGCGCCAGCGCCTGGTACAAGAGCTGGGCCGCGAGCCGACGGATGAAGAGCTCGCGGTGGAAGGTGGCTTTGTGGACGAAGCCACCGCGCAGAAAATCCGCCGAGCCTGGGAACAGGGTAAGCCCCTTTCACCTTCGTTGCGTCAGCGCCTGCAGCAGGCCGTTGATAAAGTACGCCAAATCCTACGCGTGGCGGAGGAGCCCATTTCTCTCGAAACGCCCGTGGGCTCGGAAAAGGAGAGCCAGCTGGCCGATTTCATTATCGATCAACAAACGCCCAATCCCACGGAATACACCTGGAAAGAGGCCCTTCGGGAGCAGATCCGCAACGCGCTGGCTGTGCTCTCGGAACGAGAGCGCGAAGTTATTGAGCTACGCTTTGGGCTACGGGATGGCCGCGTGTATACGCTAGAAGAAGTTGGGCGCAAGTTCAACGTGACCCGGGAGCGCATTCGGCAGATCGAGACTCGAGCGTTGCGCAAGCTCCGCCATCCGAGCCGGTTGTACTATCTCAAAGATAGCCTGGACATTTAAGTAAGCCGGGCAGGAGGACGTCATGGGGTTCTTCCGCAACCCGTTCCGCCGTGAGGATGAGGTGAACGATGCCCTGCCGCCACCGGTAGAGCGTCCCCGGGTCCCAGCCCCTACGTCTGAGCCCGCGCGCCCCACAACCACGCCCCCGGCCTCTGCAGCGGCCGTGGCCGAAGCTGAGGCACAGCCTCAGGTATCTGTTATCGGGCCCAAGGCCCATGTGCAGGGCCGATGGCGCGAGGAAGGTACGCTGCGTGTCGAGGGTGTCTTCCGAGGCATGTTGGTGGTGGATGGCACGGTGGTGATCGCTCGCGGCGGCCAAATCCACGCCGAAGCACCGTTGCGCGCGCGGCGGGTTATTGTCGAAGGCGTGCTGCGGGGCGATGTGCTCGCGGAAACGTTGGAGATCCGCAAGACCGGCCGGGTGTGGGGAGACGTAGTTGTGCAGGCGTTCATCACGCACGAGGGCGCGTTTTTACGCGGCCAAGTACGGATGGAGGAACGCGTGGATTTGGGCTTTGCCACGCCTGAAGTGGAAACCCAACAAGAGCCCCAGGTCGCGCGGCCTGAAGGCTCGTCATCCAAAGCCACGCCTCCTACGGGCGCGTCCCCCGAATCTCCGCCGGAAGCTTCGCCCGAATCGCCACCCTAAAGCAGCTCGATGCGTTCATCCGCGATGTAGCCGTCACCCCAATGGGTCTCGACCCAGCGCGCGACTTTGGTGAGCGTGCGGTGGGTATGATTCGCGTCGTTGCTGATGTGCGCACACGCGATAAGGGCTTGTCTCGGGTCGTCCAGGTAGTCCATTTCCGCGACGGAAATATTGAACTCCCGTTGTAAGCGCTGCAAAAGGGGACGAATCGCGCGGCGTTTGTCCTTAAGGGACGTGCTCCATTCCAGGTGCAAGTGCAAGGTCAACACACCCAGGGCCATGGTTCTGCTCCTTGCGCCGCGCGGCCCAGACCGCGCTCGCAAGCCTGGGCCGCGCTAGTCCCGATATTCAATCTTGAGCACCTTGACTCGCATCGTCCCTGCGGGTGTTTGGACTTCGACCTCGTCACCCACACGCTTGCCGATGAGCGCGGCGCCTAACGGCGACTCGTGCGAAATGCGCCCATTGAGCGGATCGGCTTCGGTCGGCCCAACAATGTGGTACGTCTCAGGCGGGAAGTTGCCCTCCTGAATGGTTACCCACGCGCCTACATCCACCACATCGCGCGCGGTGTCCTTGTTGTCGATAATAATCGCATTGCGCAAGATGTATTCCAGCTCTTGGATGCGGCCTTCGACAAAGCCTTGCTCCTCTTTGGTCGCGATGTAGTCCGCGTTCTCAGATAGGTCGCCCATTTGGATAGCCGCGCGTAGCCGCTCGGCTAGTTCGGCGCGTTTGCTGGTTTTGAGATATTCCAGCTCCTCCCGCAGTTTACGCGCGCCTTCGGGCGTGAGGTAGAAGGTCTTACGTTGCGTCATGGGAACACCTCCTGTTAGTTAGCGTAAAAACGTGCAACCCAGCTTGCCTAGGCAAGCCGGGGTCGGGGCGAAAGCTGGGGCCTGGGGCCCGGTTCAACTTAAGGCTTGACCGCGGGGTCGAACAGCTTGCGATGTTCCTCGATCGCGAATCGGTCCGTCATACCGGCAATGTAATCGCACACGGCCTGGTACAACCCATATTCCTCCACCCGCGCCTGGATGTGTTTGGGGAGCGTCTCCGGGCGCTGGGTGTAGGCCTGGAAGAGGTCACGGATGATACGTTCGGCTTTGTAAGCCATGCGTAGCACGCGTGGATGGTAGTACATGTTCTCGTACAAAAAGGCTTTGAGTGCGTCGCGCTGCTCTTGGACCTCCGGGCTATGGGAGACTACATTATACGGCAGCCGCTGCAATTCTTCAACGGTTTGGACGCCTGATTTTTCCAGGCGTTGCGCGGTGGTTTCAATCACATCATCTACGAGCAGGCCCACCAGATGGCGGATGATGCGGTGCCGCGTGAGCTCATCCAGGGGGCCGTTGGGCTTCCAGCCGATGCGCTCTCGCATGCGTTCCCACAAGGGCTGCCCGCGCAAGAGCGCGGGCGTGAGCATGCCGGAGCGCAGACCGTCGTCCAGGTCGTGGGTGATGTACGCGAGGTCATCCGCGATGTTCGCGATTTGGGCTTCGAAATGGCCGCGCAGCTCGGGGTTGAATGCCTGCACCGCGGGGATGGGCCGGGATGTTTCGTGTTTGACCAGGCCCTCCAGGGTTTCCCAGGTGAGGTTGAGCCCCTTGAAATGGGGATAGCGGCGCTCCAGCTCGGTGACGATGCGAAACGCCTGCATATTATGGTTGAAAAAACCGCCGTGCTCGGCCATGAGCGCGTCCAGCGCGGCCTCGCCTGCGTGGCCGAAGGGCGGATGCCCCAGATCGTGCACCAGCGCGATGGCTTCGGTGAGCACCTCGTTCGCACCCAACGCGCGCGCGATGGACCGCGCGATTTGGGCCACTTCGAGGGTGTGGGTGAGGCGGGTGCGATAGTAATCGCCCTCATAGGTGATGAAGACTTGGGTCTTGTATTCGAGTCGACGAAATGCAGTGGTGTGAATAATGCGATCCCGGTCGCGTTGGAACGCGGTGCGATATTTGGGCTCCGGTTCGGGATGGAACCGACCGCGAGAAAAGCGACTTTTGTGCGCGTAGGGCGCGAGGTGCTCGAGTTCCCAAGCCTCGAGGACCTCACGGGTGTACAGGTAGGCCATGTTGACCTCGCCTCCTTGAGGCTAGACCCGGACGAAATCCTCCATGGGCAGGACGAAGATCATGCCACGACGTGCGGATTGCTCTTCGCGCGGGGGTAGATGTTCGCGGATGAGTGCAATCACCCGATCGACGTGGTCGTCCTCCACGCCGCTGAAGAAGATCTGACGTCCACGGCGAAGTAGGCCACCTCCGGAAGTCAAACGAGTTACGGAGTAGCCTGCTTCCACCAGGGCCTGGATGACGTCTTGGCTATCGCTATCTTCCAGCACGACCAGGATGAATTTCATACTTGCCTCCTGGATGGCACCACGCCCTTGTAGGCTTAGAGCCACTCCAACCACGAACCCATGAGATGCCCGAACACCGTGATCCCGAGCATTTTGACCAGCTTACCTGCGAAGGTCCAGGCAAGGAAGCGCAGGATAGGAATACGGGTTGCGCCCGCGATGATGCCCGCGAGGTCAAAGATGGGCACTGGGAGCGCGGCGAGGATGAAGATCACGACTTCGCCATGCCGGGCCATCCAGCCTCGCACCCGCTGATAAAGGCGATAATCTTCAATAAAAGCCTTGCCCGTGAACCCGGCCAGGTAGCCCGAAAGCTCGCCCAGGGCGGCGCCTGCGGCGGCAATGACCGCGACCGCCCAGGGGTTAAGCACGGTGGCCATGGTGAGGGGCAGCACCATGCTGGGCGCGGGGAAGATGACCGTCGCGTTGCTTAGCAACGTGATGACGAAGAGCCCCACGTAGCCGTAGGTTCGGAAGCGCTGCAGCTGGTCTTGAAAAACCAAAATAAGCAGGCTCAAGAGCAACATCGCGCCCAGGGCGAGCACGCGCCCCCAGCGAGCCTTGACGTGGGTTTGCACGTTGCCTTTGGTCGCCACTGCTTTATTCGGTATGCCGAACATCCGTCCGTTCTTCTAGCAAGCGCTGTACGCGCGCAGCGATCATATCCAGCGCGACGCGGTTGAACCCCCCTTCGGGCACGATGATATCCGCATAGCGCTTGGATGGCTCAACGAACTCCATGTGCATGGGCCGCACAGTGGTGAGGTATTGCTTGATGACCGATTCCACCGTCCGGCCTCGTTCTTCCACATCCCGCAGCAGGCGTCGGATAAATCGAATGTCCGCGTCCGTATCTACGTAGATCTTGATGTCGAACAGCCGTCGCAGCTCGGGCTCGACGAAAATTAAGATGCCTTCAACCAAGATAATGGGACGCGGTTCGACACGTACGGTTTCTGGACGGCGGGCGTGCTGCGTAAAGTCGTACACTGGGCGTTCGATGGCCTTGCCCGCGAGCAGGTCTTGAATGTGCTGCACGAGCAAGGACGTCTCGAGCGCGTCGGGGTGGTCATAGTTGACCCGCGCGCGTTCCTCAGGCGGAAGGTGGCTGAAGTCGTGGTAATACGCGTCATGAGGCAAGAACGCGATGTGTTCTTCCCCAACCCGGGCGATGAGGGACTGCGCGACCGTGGTCTTGCCTGAGCCGCTTCCGCCCGCGATGCCAATGACCAAAGGGCGTGCGCGATGGGATGGTGTTTTCCCGGTCATGCCTCCATTATACCTTCCTGTCGCGAGGTATCCATGGGTGGGTGCAGGCAAATCTTATCGATGCCCATGCCGCGGGCGGCTGGACGCGCGCTTGACTTGGGGGCGGCGGAACCCGCATCGGGCGGCTGACCCCGAGCGGGCAGCTGAAGCCGCCCGCTATCTTGGCTGTCGGCCGTGCGTTCCCGCGCGTTGGGCCGGGTTTATACCAGCTAGCCGCAGGCTTCATCCTGCGGCGCCCGAGGCAAGGCTGGTCGTCCAGCGCCATCGGGAATTTCGACATTTCTACAACCTTTGCGTGCGCCCCCATGGCTCGCCTTGGGCTGCGGGCTAAAGAAGGTCTTCCGGGCGTAGCACCACGTCCGCAGGGATGTCGCGCGCCGCACGACGGCCCACGATATAGGGCAGGGCCGCGGGCGGGAACCCCGTGCCCGGCCGTTTGAGGGTGAGCATCTCGCGCGTGATGACTGTGCCTTTGGGTATGGCGCGCGCGGTCACAATGCTGCGGCGGAAGGCCCGCTTTTTGGCTTCGTCCTCGGGCGGCAGGATGCGCGGGTCGCCCAGGGCCTGCCACACGCGGCGCCCCTCGCGGGTGAGAAAGGCCATCTCCTCTGGATCCGCGGAGATGGCATGGTCCCACCCAGGCAGATCCTTGGCCTTGGTGAAATGTTTCTCGATAACCGCGGCCCCGCGGGCGATAGCCGCGAGGGGAATGCTTACGCCTACGGTATGGTCCGAAAAGCCAACGGGGTAGGGGTAGTTCGCACGCAGCGTATCCATTTGGCGCAGGTGCACCTGATCATCGCGCGGGGGGTAGAGGGATACGCAGTGCAGGAGCACCAACTGCCGGTTGCCTGCTTCTTCGATGACGCGTACTGCACGATCGATTTCGGCCAGGGTGCTCAGGCCTGTGGAGACCACCATGGGCTTGCCCTTGGAGGCGATGTAGGCCAGAAAAGGGTAGTTGTTTAAGTCCATGGACGCGACTTTGATGAAAGGCACGTCCAACTCGTGAACGAGGAAGTCGACCTCGGCCTCGGTGAAAGGGGTTGCTGCCCAGGGGATGCCGATTTCGTCCGCGTAAGCCTTGAGCGCGGCGAAGTCATCGAAGCTCAGCGCGTATTGGTCGATTTGCGCTTCCAGGTCTGGGTTCCCCTCATAGACCTCGCGCGCGAAGAGGCCGGTTTTGGTCCATGTTTGGAATTTGACCGCGTCCGCGCCGCTTTCCTTCGCGAGGCGGATGAGCTCTTTTGCGAATTCGATATCGCCGTTGTGATTCGCACCGATTTCCGCAATGATGAACGGTTCGCCGTAGTCCGCGACCGTTCGGGTGGGCGTTAAGGGAACAGTCAGGCGTTGCATAAGCTTTCCTCCTGCCAGGGTTGGGGCGCGTGGGGGGGCCATATGAGGCCGACTTCCCACCACAGGGGTGGACGCGGCAGGTTGTGTTGGATGTAGTGGATATACCGCTGGGCAAACGCGCTGTCAAGGTTCAGGGCGTGTTGGGTTGCGCGGGCCGCGTCGGCCAGGGCGGCATAAGCGGGCCAGCCCGCGCGAGCCAGGGCTTGGTAGTGGCGGATTTTAACCTCCAGGCTGCGGCGGGCCTGGTCGAGGCTGATGGCGCGGCCGAATCCGGCCAGGTTATCCGCATGCTGACGGTAAGCGCTCAACGGTTCCGCGAGGAAGCGGCCCGTATACCCGCGATGGAGCAGCCAGACGACCAGGTACCAATCCACCGCAATGATCTCAGGTGGGCATGGGGGCAAGGTTCCAATCTCGCGCAAGGGCGCGAGGCGCAAGGCCAAGGTGGAGAAGCCAACGCCGTTGGCATGGCACAGGCGCTGCGGTGTGATGGGAGCGCGGTCGGGCCAGCGCCGACTGATGTAACGGGTGCGCATAAGGCGACCCTGGGGGTTGATGAGCGCGACGTCATGGCCGATCAGGGGGGCATGCTCGAGGGCAAGGGCCAGGCGTTCGAGGCGCTGGGGAGCGAAGCGGTCATCGGCATCGGCGAAGGCCATCTGGGCGTAGCCATCTTCCAGGGCCCATTGGAGCAGCGCGCACCGATTGCGCGCGGGATTGCCCGGCGCGGGGCGATAGCGCACGCGCGCAGCCAGGTCTGGGTAGGCCTGCAGCGTGGGCGCGACGTCGTCGGGCGTGAGGCCTTCTAAAAGCAGGAGTAGGTGAAAGGCGCGGATGGTTTGTTGGGCCCAGCTCGCGAAGAACGCGGGCCAGTAGGGTTCCAAGCCAGGGAAGAGCACCGCGGCCACGGCCCACGTCATGGCGCCTCCCAGGGTGTGGGGGTGTAGAGGGGCAGGACTTGCCGCGCCTGCGCGCATAGCCGCGCACCGCCGGCTTGGAGCCAAGCTTGGAGGGTCGGGGTGTCCGTTCGCCCCGCGCGCGCGTCCTCATAGATGCCCGTGCCCCAACGCACATAACGTTGCGTTTCCACGGGCCAGGCCTCAGCCGCGCGCCGGAGCTGAGCCGGTCCGCCATTGTACGCGGCCAGAGTGCGCGCAATATCGCCCTCGGCCCGACGCCACATTTCTCGCAAGAAGGATAGCCCTCGCCGCGCGTTGGTGTCGGGGTTGAACGGGTCTTCGCCTTGCTTGAAGTGGTACGGCATCACTTGAAATAGCCCACGTGCACCCGCATGGGATAGCGCGCGTGGGTTGCCGCACGATTCAATCTGCATCACGGTCGCGATAAGGTACGGATCGAGATGGTATATCCGGCTCCAGTGGTGGATTCGACCGGACCAATACAGCACTTCGTCTGTAAAATACGGCGATAACGGCACAGGTGTAGCCAGATCGACCACGCTGTGGGTCTGTCGCCACGCGCTGCGCACGATCATGGTGAAGCCTGCGAGTACGCTTAGCACCAAGAAAGTGATGATGACGTGCAAACAGCCCCGCGCGCTCGGCCCGGTCGTGGGCGTTTGCAGCAGGTCCATCGGATCGTCCATGTGGGCCATAGATGTTCACAAACCTCACGTGTTGTGCAGCCGTCTCCTTGGGGTACGTCACCCATCCAGCGGATAGATCTTCCAACCCAGGGCTTCGGGGTCCAGGTTTTGCAATGCTTCGGGCGGCAGGCTCATGAGCAGGGCTTCCGCGTCGACCAAGCGCTGGTCGGTCGCGTCGTCGTAAATGGCGCCGTGCGCGGTCACCACGCGGCCTTTGTCCTTGACCACCCAGCCTTCCAGCCGCAGGAGGCGCCGGGTGGGTGTGTTGTGCCGGTAGCGTAGGGTGAGGCGCATGGTGTAGAACAGCCGCGCGGT